>JAGQOO010000148.1 GCA_020427345.1 Phycisphaerales bacterium
CAGGGGATACAAGTCATGGGCATCAAGCAACTTATGTGCGCCATTTTGACGGGTGCGCTTGTCACGTCCGCCGTCGCGAACGTGTCCTTTTCAGATGTGAGCATCACCGGGCCGCTGGCCGGGACGTTCACTACGAACATCGGGGCGTGTGATATCGACTTCGTTTCAACCGCGATTGTCGGCGATAGTCAGGCCATGCGCAGTGGCGAAGCCTCCATAACCTACGTCGCCCAGGCCAACGCGGGTCTGATGTCGGACCAATTGTCCCTCAACACGCTCGGCGCGCTGTCGGGCTCCGGCACGCTGACGATATTGGAACAGATTTTTGATCTGACCCAGGTCGGCGAACCCATGATCGGCAGCTTCATGACGACGCTGACGATGAACTCGCAGTTGCCGCTGAACCAGACGATCATGTTTGACACGCCCAGCGAGCGCATTCGCGTCGTCAAACGCGTCGGGCTGAACGCCGTCGAAGACACGGCGGCGCTCGACCTCGCCAGCGTTGCGCTGATCGAGCAGACACTCAATACAGTGCCGGAGCCCACGAGCCTGCTGCTGCTCGGCGTCGGCGCTATGATGATCCGGCGGCGCTAGCGTCAATCGTCAGAAACACAACGGTGGAATTGGCGGGGCCCGGAACAACAACCGGGCCTCGTTTTCTTGTGGAACGGGCCTGGATGTCGACCTGGCGATTTGCCGCAAGGGCGCATAGCGTCAATCCGCCGGCACGCAGCGCTTCGTCGCCCACTTGCGCAACCAGGCGACTTTCTCGGCCATGGTCACCGATAGGGGCGCCGACGCTCGAAGGGCGGCGAGGATGGCATCGGTCGTTACGTCCTTCTTTCGCGCGAAGGCGTCGTGCATCGCAGAGACGATCGCTTGCTCGATTTCCGCGCCGCTGAAACCATCGGACGCTTCCGCAAGCAGCGCCAAGTCGACTTGCTCGGGATCGCGATGGCGCCGGCGCAGGTGAATCGCGAAAATCTCGCGCCGTACCGCCGCGTTCGGCAGGTCGACGAAGAAAATCTCATCGAAGCGGCCTTTGCGCATTAACTCCGGCGGCAGCGCCTCAATGTCGTTCGCCGTCGCGACCAGAAAGACCGGCGCCTGGTGCTCCTGCATCCACGTCAGCAACTGTCCGAACATCCGCTGCGACAATCCGCCGTCGGCGCTGCGTGACGCCGCGCTGGCGAACGCTTTTTCGATCTCGTCGATCCACAACACGATCGGCGACATCGCCTCGGCCTGCGCCAGCGTGTCGCGCAGTCGACGCTCCGATTCGCCGATGTAGCGGTCGTACAGCGCGCCGACATCCATCCGCAGCAAAGGGCGCTCCCAGGCCGTCGCGATCGCTTTCGCGCACAGGCTCTTGCCGGCGCCTTGCACACCCAACATCAGCACGCCGCGCGGCGAGTCGATGCCGAACGCGATCGCTTCGCGTGTCAGTGCGTCCTGCCGCTGCTTCAGCCACCGCTTGAGCCGCCGCAAGCCACCGATCTCGCTCAGGTCCGTCGGCGCCTCCACGAATTCCAGCAGCCCGGCCTTGCTCAGTGACTGGCGCTTCATGGCGAGGATGTGCGCGAGGTCGTCCTCGTCCAGCCGCGCGTCGCTCGCGACACAATCGACGACCACGCGCTCGGCTTGTCGGGCCGTCAATCCGCGCAGATTGCGGACAATCACGTCCAAGTGCTTGCGCGCGAGTTTGATCTCGAGCGGCTGTTCGCGATTGATCGCGCGCACGGTGCGTCGCACGATCTGTTCGAGTTCGTTTTCCTGCGGCAAAGTCAGGTCGAATGACTGTGCGTATGCCTTGATCACGTCCGGCAATTCGTCCGTATGGTCAATCAGGATCATCTGCGCGCCGGTTCGGGCGAAGGCCGCGAGAGTATCCCGCATCACGCGGCGGACGCCCGCGTCAATGAGAAACGGCGCCACATCGAGCATGACGCACAATGGCCGATTGTTCCATTTTGCGAATTCGCGCAGCGCATCGGCGGGTTTTTGCGTGTTCTCTGTCGTGCGCCCGTCGGCGAGCAGCGCGTCGCGCACGCCTACCGACGCGCTCCAAAGCATGACCGCGCGACCGAGATTGACCGCCGTCTGGTTGACGAGATGCAGCGCTTCGCGCTCTTCGAACGTAACGATCGATATCAACTCATGCCGGCCGCGAATGACGCGTTCGAAGCGGGCCAGATCGTCCGGCGGCGGCGGCTTCGTCACTGCGGCCCCTCCGCCGTTATACGTCGAGGTTCTTGACGTGAATCGCGTTGGTTTCGATGAAGTTCCGGCGTTTCTCGACGTCCTCACCCATCAGAATCGCGAACAGGATGTCGGTCTCGCGCGCGTCGATCTCGATCTGATCGGCGTCGGCGTCGGTATCGCTGACGACGACCTGGCGCAACACGCGGTTGGCCGGGTCCATCGTCGTTTCCCACAGTTCCTCTTTGTTCATTTCGCCGAGGCCCTTGAAACGCTTGACTTCCCAGCCCTTCTGGCCGATCGCGCGAACGCCGACGGGGGTTTCCATCAAGTTATCCAGCGGGCGCTCATCATCCGACCCGGTGACAATCACAAATACCGCCGGCGTGAGCTCGCCGGTCACCTGCTCTACACGCCGCATGAACAAATCCGCTACCGAGCAATCGAAGGAAGCCAGGTCCGCCAGGAGGCGCGCGAGTCGGCGCGTATCCGGCAACTCCGTCCGCGACACCTCCGCGCCATCGGGCTGCGCCGCCTTGAAGGCGTCATAATCCTCGTCGGCGTAGTGATAGCTTTCGGCGCCGTTCACCGTCGCCCGCCATGTCGGCAGCGCGCCGTCGCGCAGGAACTCGCTGACAAACGGCTGCAACACCACGCCGCGCCGCGACAATGTCCGCCCGATGCGCTCGATCTCTTCCAGCAACTCGAGCAGCGTGATGAGGCGCTCGCCCTCAATGGTCTGCGCCGAGGCGTCGGCACGGCGGATCTCCATTCGCGCGCCTTCCAGGCCCAGTTGCTTCAGCTTCGCGTTCAATGCCCCGTCGTCCACCACATATTCGCGCTTTTTGCCGCGCGCGAGCTGATACAGCGGCGGCTGCGCGATGTACACCACGCCCTTGTCGATCAGCGGCCGCATATGCCGGAACAGGAACGTCAGCAGCAGCGTGCGAATGTGCGAGCCGTCGACGTCGGCGTCGGTCATGATGATGACGCGACCGTATCGCAGCTTTTCGATATTGAAATCCTCAACGCCGATGCCCGTGCCGAGGGCCTTGATGATCTCAAGGATTTCCTCGTGGCTGAGGATCTTGTGCAGTCGCGCTTTTTCGACGTTCAGGATTTTGCCGCGAATCGGGAGAATCGCCTGCGTGCGGGCGTCGCGATATCCCTTCGCGGACCCCGCCGCCGAATCACCCTCGACGATGAACAGTTCGGTCTCATCGACATCGCGGCTGGAGCAATCCACGAGTTTCCGCGACATGCCGGCTCCCGACATCGCCGACTTTCGGGCGGTTTCGCGCGCCTTGCGGGCGGCTTCTCGCGCCTGAGCGGAGGCGACCGCTTTTTGTACGATGCGTTTGGCTTCCGCCGGGTTTTCCTCGAACCGTGTCGACAACCATTCGCCAACCGCCGTTTCGACGAACGTGCCGACGTCGCTGTTTGTGAGCTTGACCTTGGTCTGTGACTCGAACTGCGGCTCGGGCACCATGACGGAGATGATCGCGGTGAGGCCTTCACGAATGTCCTCGCCCGAGGGCAGCGGCTCATTCGCCTTGAACAGGTTCGCCTTGCGGCCGTAATTGTTCACCGCGCGGGTTAGCGCGGCGCGAAACGCCGACAGGTGCGTGCCGCCGTCGTGCGTATTGATGTTGTTGGCGAACGACATCAGCACTTCGTCGTAGCGATCGGTGTACTGCATCGCCAGTTCGCAGGCGAGATTCCGTTCGTCGTCGCGCCGCGTCACGAACAGCGTCGGATGCAGAGCTCCCTTGCCCTCGTTCAGGTGCTCGACAAAGTCGACAATGCCGCGCTCGTAGTAATACGTCTCTTCGCGGCCGTCGCGCTCGTCGCGGATCGAGATCCGCAAACCCGAGTTCAGGAACGCCAACTCGCGAAGTCGCTTGCCCAGCGTTTCGAACTGAAAGTTCACATCCGGGAAAATCTCGGAATCCGGCTGGAACGTGACCGTCGTCCCGGTCGCGGTCGTCGTGCCGATTTCGTGCAGGGGTTCGCTGGTCACGCCGCGCCGAAAGCCGATGCGGTACGTGTGCCCGCCACGACTCGTTTCGACGTTGCACCATTCACTCAGGAAGTTAACGGCGCTGACGCCGATGCCGTGCAAACCGCTCGACACCTTGTATGAGCCGCGATCGAATTTTGCCCCCGCGCCGAGGCGCGTCATGCACAACTCGACCGCCGACATGCCGTGCTCTTCGACAATGCCGGTCGGGAAACCGCGTCCGTCATCCTTCACGCTGACGCTGCCGCCCTCACGGATGATGACGTCGATGTTCTTGCAGATGCCAGCCAAGGCCTCGTCGATCGCGTTATCGACGACTTCGTTTACAAGGTGATGCAGCCCGCGCTGACCAACATCGCCGATGTACATGCCGGGACGCTTGCGCACGTGCTCTGCGCCCTCCAGCAACTGCACCTTCGACTCGTCGTAGTCGTGATACAGCCCGGCGATCGCCGATCGCACCGTCGCGATGCGGGCCTCAACGCTGAGGATCACCGCGGCGTCCGCGAGATTGGCTTCGTTCAGCGCCCCTAGCGCATCGCGCTGGCGGGCGCCCGCCGGAAGCCCCAACAGGTCCAGCAGCTTCTCGCGCATCTCGCCATCGCCCTTGCCGGCCGGAGCCGTCGCCATTTCAACGCCATCCTTCATATGGTCTGCCTTATGTCGCGCGGCGCTGTCGTGATGCGCGCCGGCCGCGGTCAATCCACTACTCATCGCCGGGGGAATCCTCCGGCCCCTCTCGCGACGCCACGACGCGGACGCCGACGACGCCCGGGAGGGAATGGCGCAGATCGCGAACCAGCGCGCCGCGCTGCTGCGCGATGTGGCGCCGCATCCGGCCCGGATCACAACAACGCCCTTGCGAAAACTCAAAACGGAAACGCGTTCGAACAGCGACGGGTCCAGCACCCGCTCCAGCGCCAGCCGCGCTGAAGCACTGCGCCGCGCATCGTTCGCGGCCGTTCGCAGCGCCCGCGCGATACCCTCAGCCAATGGGGCGGGGCCGCGCCGGCGACGTGAGTTCCGAAGCAGCCATGCGTACTGTTGAGCATTCAACGCGCAGCCGCTCCTAGTTGTTCAACTGCACCGGCATCACCACGTACAGGAACGCGCCTTTGTCTTCGCCACACAGCACGCCGGGGCGTATCTCGTCCTGTAGTTCGATGAACACTTCATCTTCAGTCATGTGCCGCAGGGCGTCGTTCAGGAACGCGGGATTGAAGCCGATCGACATGGCGCCGCCGTCGAACTTGATCGGCGCCTCGACCCGCGCGTCGCCTTGCTCCGGCGCCTGCGACGTAATCACAAGTTGGTCTTTGTCGAAAGCCAGCTTTACCGCGCGCGATTCATCTGTCGTCAGCAGCGCCGCGCGCTTCACGGCCGCGAACAGTTCCTCGCGCCCGATCCGCGCCTTGCGCGTGCTCTCGCGCGGAATCACATCCTGATACGGCGGGAAGTGCCCCTCGACCAGCACCGTCGACATCACCCGGCCGCCACTACGGAACAACGCCTGGTTCGGCAGTATCTTCAACTCAACGCGCCAATCCTCGTCGCGCGGCGGCTGAAACACGCGATCGAACACGCCGAGCGCGCGCGCCGGGATGATCGCCTGAAAATCGGCATTGCCCGATTCCAGCACCGACCCGCCAGCTCGCGCCAATCTCCGACCGTCCGTCGCGATCATGAACAATCGCTTGTCCGTTTTTTCCCACAACACGCCGTTGATCGCGTACCGCCCGGTCTCGCGCGCCGCCGCATACAGCGTCAGCCCGACCATGCGGCGCAGCTCATGCCCGTCCATGACGACATCCGGCTCGTCATCAAAGGTGGCGACCGGCGGAAAGTCCGCGGCGTTGTGCGTAAACAGGCGAAACTCGCTGCCCGACGCGCGAATCACTAGGCGCTTGTCGTCGGCGGTCAGCGAGACTTCAACGTCTGACAATTCGCGAATGATGCTCAGCAGGCGATCCGCCTGAACAACCGCCACGCCCGCCTTGTCGACGTTGATCGCCGGCGCGGTCAGGCGCAGGCCAGCCTCTCCATCTGTCGCGCTGAGCTCGACCTGGTCGCCCTGCGCCTGGATCTTGACGCAGGCCAGAATTGGCTTGGGCGAACGCGTGCTGGTAAGGCTGGCTGCGGCGCTCAGCGCCTCCTGTAACTCCTGTCTTGGAAACACACCCTTCATTGCGCCACCCGCCTGATTCTGCGCATCCACTCGCCCCTTACGCAGGGCAAACACCGCGCCTGTTTGCCGAGTCTGGGAAACGCCGGGACACCCCGGCCCGGGCCACCATTTTCCGTCGATTTCGAACGCTGTATTTTATTGGGAAACCGCATTCGCCGCCACTATTCCGGCCGCGCCGGCCACGGACAATGGCGCCTGCTCTCGAACGCGATATAGTACTTCCTCAGAGCACCGCCGGGATGGCGGCCTCGACCAACCTGCAGGGTCCGGCGCCATTGGGGAACGCCCGTTCCGCCCGTCGCCGTGCGAGAGGATGTGACATGCGTTCAGCCCCTTCCCCAGACATCATTGCGAAGCGACCGGGGGTCGCCGCGCCATGGCCGGTAGCGGTTTGCGCCGGGTTGATTCTCGGCGTGGTCGGCGGCTGTGGCGACGAAGCCCTGTCAATGTTCAAAACTGAAAAGAAGCCACCGCCCGAGCGCGCCCCGGAACCCACGATCCGCGACGAGCAGAAGTTCGCCGACACGATCGGCTCATACGCGTACTACGCCAACGACACGGGCCTGTCGCTACAGGGATTCGGTCTTGTATATGGCCTCGGCTCCGATGGCAGTTCGGACTGCCCGACCCGCGTCCGCGAATACCTCACCGACTTTCTCGGCAAAGAACTGGCGCCCGCCGGCGGCGTCGCGCGTAACTCGCGTATCGACACCGACAAACTCATCGACTCCAGCGACACCGCTGTTGTTCGCATTACGGCCGTCTCGCCTCCCGGCGCGACCAAAGGAACGGTTTTTGACGTTCGTGTGGAAGCCCTTCCCGGGACGCAAACGCGTTCGCTCGAAGGTGGCATCCTGCTGCCGTGCGAGTTGAAAGTCTACACCGCCGCGATGAGCACCCAAGGCGTGGTTGAGAGCCGCACGCTTGCCCGCGCCGAAGGCCCCTTGTTCACGAACCCGTTCACGGCGAAGGGAGATGAGGACACACCCATCACCCGCGCGACCGGCCTCGGGTGCGCTCGAACGCTCTACGATCGGATTACGCGTCTCGCCCTCTATCAGCCGTCCTACGCCCAGTCACAATCAATCGAACGCCGCCTGAATGAGCGATTTGGCCAGCGCCCGCGAACCGCGACTGCGCAAAGCGCCGGCTACCTCGAAGTCCTGACGCCGCGCGAATTCGCGGCCCGGCCTGACCGCTTCCTCGAGCTCGCCTTACGCCTGTATGTCCGCAACGCGCCGGCCTTTTACCATGGCCGCATTCAGGACATGCTCAACGGCCCGCCGTCCGCCAGGGACTGGGAGGAACTGTCGCTCATCATCGAGGGCATCGGCCGCACCGGCGTGCAATACGTACAGCCGTTCTACTCCGATCCAGATCCGGCGATTCGGTTCTTCGCCGCGCGCACCGGGCTGCGTCTGCGCGACCCCAGCGCCCTCGAAGTCATGACCGCCATCGCGGCGGACAATCATCACCCCAACCGCATTGACGCGATCGTCGAACTGGGCGAATCCGGCTACACCCAAGCCGCCGAGCGCCTGCGCGATCTCGTCAATGGAGCCGACCAGGACGCCCGCATCGCCGCCTATAAAGCCTTGCTCGCCGCCCGCAATCCGGCGGTCAAGACACTCGCGTTTCGCGCGCCGATCAATCCGCGCTATCTCGGCTTCCAACTCGATGTCGTCGAATCGACCGGCGAGCCGATGATCTACGTGCGCACCTCGCGCGAACCGCGCATCGCCGTCTTCGGCCCCAACACGACCATCCGGGGGCCGGTGTTTCTGAGCCTGCGCGACGACTGGATCAACATCGCCAGCGATCCGAGCGGGGAACTGACGATATTCAGCCGCACCCGTGTCAATCGTCGACTGTCCGACCCGATCCATGTTCCGCCGCGCGTCACGTCGCTGATTCGCGCGATGGGCGCGCTGCCGACCGGCTCAGGCCCGGAGCCGCGCGGGCTGGGCCTGCCGTACTCGCTGATCGTGCAGA
>JAGQOO010000149.1 GCA_020427345.1 Phycisphaerales bacterium
TGACATGTGGCTGTTCCTGTCAGTCGCCTGTGCCGGCGGTTCCCCTTCGGGGTCCACCAGCAGAGGTTTGACCTCGCGCCGGCGGTAATCAAGCCGTGCGGCGTTTATTGAAGGAGATTGACTATGGAAACAGAACGATTCGCGAATCAGAAGTCGCGAGTATTCCACATGGGAGCAGATGAGCGGACGCCAGTCTGGCGATCGGTCGGAAGCGTCACGATCGTTGCGCCGAATCTGGATGAACCGCTCCACCTGCGGGGTGTCGGTTACACCGTCTTCCTGCAGGAAGCCCGACAGGAAGGTGAGCTGCGTGAAGCGCTCATCTTTCTGCGACGTATCGGGCGACCCGCCTGGCAAGGCATCCTGTATTGGACCTTGCTGGGCATGTTCGTGGGCGTCGCAATCACGCGCGCTTGGTTCGTGCTTGCGAACCGCTGAACTTTGACGCTAGGGAGCTGTCCTTCGGGGCAGCTCCCCCCTTTTTGGGGGCGGCAGTTAGCGCAGCACATTCTCGGCCAGCGTCGCGAGCGCAATCCCGGCCGCGGCTCCCAGCAGGACCAGTTGCAGCCGCAGGCGCCGCGAGAACCACGGCGAAATTGCGTCTCCCAGCACATAATCGGCACAGAGTCTTCGTATCGACATGAGGCGAGCCTAGCACGCCGGATTCGGGAGCGCAAGATTTTTCTTGCAACTCCCGCGCGCCGCGATAAGCTCTCCGCATCTGATTTGCGTGCCCTCTGAACCGTCCAGACGATCGAACAACGTGGACCTTCAGAGTTGACCTGGGACAATCGAAAACACCGGGTCGCACGCTTTAGACAACGGGCTCCTGCGGGGGTCCGTTGTCTTTTTCAGGGGGCGGTCCGTCCGGCCCGTCGCCGCCTCCGTTGTCGCGAATCAGCTGCCGCATTTTCTTCACCACGCGCCCGGGAAGCATGGCCTCCTTGGTTCGCGCTGCGACGCTCATCGCCTTCGCCAGTTGCAGGACCTGGGTCACACTGAGCTGCTCGCGGCGCGCGAATCGCTCCACCGACATGGACTCGACCAGCATGTGCCGTTCGAGCTGATCGGCGAGGCCGCGCACGCGCTGCTTGAGCTTGCGCTGCTCCTCTTCATCGCGCGGCGCGCGCACCGGGCGCGGCGCCGGAAGTTGTGGCCGTCTTCGCTGCTCCCCCAGGGTCTCCTCAACGGCGGCGGCGGGAAGTCGCGGGCGGGCCCGCGCGTAGAAGTCGTCGGTCGGTACCGATTTCATCGGCCAGCGTTGGGCCGCCATCGCCTTCGCCTGCGACAGCGTAAATGGATGCAATCCCTGCACGGCCGTCGGTATCCCGCCGGTGTGCGTGAGCGACCGCTCCTCTGCGTTGTGGATGTGCACCAGGCTGAGCCGCGGTGTGCCGTTGACGGCGGCGATCATCTCCGGCGTCAACCCGGGCACCATCTCTTCCTGCCAGCTGTCAGTGCTGGTTTCGCTGGACGACTCGCTCGTACTGCGCGTACCGCCTTCGCCGGCAGAGGCTCCGCGGGAGTATCCTACTTCGTTCAAGCCGAACAGGCCGTATTCGTAGTTGCGCGCCAGCGTCTGGCCACGCTGCCAGGACGTTCCCGTCGTCGTCTGAAAACCGGACGAACGCGCAGTAGAGCCTCCGTGACGGATTTCGCGTTTGCGGCCCGACAGAAGCTTCAGCGACTCGATGATTCGCGAATTCGTCAGCGACAGATACTGATTGAAGCTGCACAAGTCGGCGATCATCTTGTATAGGTCGACGTCCCGCGTATGCAGCGACTCCGGCGACTGGTGCGACAGGATGAACCCGACGCCCAGCGAGCGCGAATCCTCCAGCACCTCGACGATGTTCTGCGCCGCGAGTCGCTGAAATTCGTCGATGGCGATGAACATCTGGCGCGTGCGTCCCTGTTTCATCCGTTCGCTGGCGGTTTCCATCAGCGCAAAGATCATCAATTTGCCGATGACCTTCGCATCAATCGACTGCGAACGGGAGTTGAGGTGGACGTACAGGACCTCGCCGCGGTCGTAGATCCGGTCCAGGTCCACGTGCTGTCCGTCAGGACAACGACCATCGGTCACCAGGTGGAAGGAGTACTGAAGCGGCTGCAACGCGCTGAAGAGGCCGCGCGCGTCGGTGTTCCCGGATTTGCCCTGCGTTTGATCGCCGATCAGCCGGATCATCTCGGCCAACGTCTTCGGTCGCTCGTCGTAGAGTGTTTGCAGCAACTGCTTTCGCTGTTCTGACGTGAAGAAATCCGAACCGTACCCCTCGCGATAAATCAGCGACATCGCCTTGAGCAACGTCTCTCCGAGCTTCAGCGGGTAACGGATGGAGCGCAGGTTGTAGAGCGGGTCGAACCGCAGGCTCACGTAGTCCGGGTCGTTCGAGAAGAAATTCAACTGCTGCCCGCGGCGCGCTGCGATGAACTCCGCGAGCGCGCGGAGATAACGATCACCATTCTCCTTCAGATCCATGATGACCAGCGGCGGGGCGGGTTGAACTTCGCCACTGGAATCCACCCACTCGTCGCCAAGCTGCAGCAGGAGCTGCGCCAACGCGAACGTGGTCTTGAAACTGCCCGGCAGGCCCAGAATGTACGCGTGATTGGCGAAAACCTGACGCGCAGCGAACAGCGGGTCGGGCGCACCGTCCGCGAGCCCGATGAAAACTTCGTGCTGGTGCCGCCCGGCGGTCCGCTTCATCAATTCGTAGTAGCGCCACCAATCCGAGACTTCTTCGCCCGAGCCGAGCGACGAGACTCGGGCGCGCTTCAGAATGTCCCACCACGTGAGCGGCGGCAGCCCGTTCCAAACGTCCTCAAACGTCACGGGGCGCGGGGTGACCGGCGTCAGCACGGGACGAATGACCATGCCGCGCTCGGCAAGCCCGCGCAGCTTCGCGCCGGGCTGCCGCTCGACGAAGTCCTTCACCGTCGACGGGTCAAGCCGCTTGGTTTTCTTGCGCCAATTCACGCAGCGCCTCCTCAAAACTTGCCAGTCCGGGAACCGTCTCGACGTGGATGTGGCTGAGTGATCGCAGCGGCTTCCCGTCGCCGTTGGCATCATCGATGGCCGCGTTCAACTCCGCGGCGCGATCCTCGTTGTCCACCAGAATCGCGTGCGAGTAGAACTCGTGACGCAGCCACGGCTCCAGCGTGGGCAGCTTTCGAACCTCGGCTACGTGCGACCGGGTCCGAGCGACGACATCGGCCACGCGGGTCGAATCACCGGGCGCGTACACGTGATAGATGCGTGTGGCTCGCGCGCCGCGCTCCAGGCAATGAAATCGCCCGGCCGGCGCCGGCTCACCCAGGAGCTCCACAAGCTCATTGTCGTTCAAGCGGATTCGTGCGCGCCCCCGTAGCAGGCAGAACGCGAGTACGGCCAGATTCGCCGGTAGCGCCTCGGAACCCAGATTGTCGGCGCGGCGGCGGCTGGCCCCCAGGGCGCCGGCTCCGGCGCGAGTCAAAACGTACGCGGTCCGGTTCCCGCCGAAGCCCTTCTGTGTCTCGATGAGCCCCTGTTCACGAAGCTGGTTCAGGGTCTTTTGCGGACTCGCCCCCTCAAAATAGAGCGCCGACACGATTTCCTGGAACGAGAGCCGGTAGCGGGCCAGATGTTCCAGCACGCAGCGCTGAGTCTGATTGAGGTTACCAGAGCTCATATGAGAGGCCTCGCGTGGCGCAGAACTCGTGAAACTCGGCGAGCTTCGATGCGCTGTACTCGCCGCCAACCTCGATGACACGGCGAACGCCGCCCGCGTCGACCATCGCGTCCGGCAGGCGCGTCTGGTCCCCGTACCCGAGCCGCCGCAGCCGGCTCTCGGAAATCCATTCGGCAATCCCGTCGGGAGTTCGGCGCCGCCAGCCCAAGTATAGCTCCCCGAGGAGCAGGTCGTGACTGATCTCACTGCGCCGCGGCCGCCGGCCGCCAGCACCGCCCAGCCAGGTGCCCGATGCGGAGGTGGCAACGACGCAGGACACGGGTGCGGCCGGCTGCGTCCAGCGCTGGGCAAGCGTTCGCGCCAGGCTCACGAAGTCCGGCGCGGCGTTCCCCGGCTCCCATTCGGTGAGTGGACATACGGGGATTTCCACCACGGGACGCGCCGGCATCTGGAACACTTCGACGAACCCACGCTCCTGAAGTAACCCGAGCCGGCGGGTGGCCGCCCGGCCCGCGTCGGCCGCGGCAGCGAACCAATGCGCCGCAATCTGGTTCACGGAGAGCACACGCACGGCCCGGGTCAGCGCGACCAGGAGGTCGCGGTCGCGGGGCGTCAGGTTCGACCGTTGCAGCACCATCTGCGGAACAATGCTCCGGCATCTTGGACGTTCAAAACGTCGGTTCGCTTCCGATGCGTAACTCTACGAACAACAGAGGCTTGCGTCATCAGGCATGGTCGTTTCGGAGGCTGAATCGGTGACCAACCATACGACCTTGGAAACGTCCGGCTTTTCGGAGGCGTGGAAAGGTCCACCCAGCAGGACCGCCGGGTGGACCGAACTGCTAATAGTCCTCGGGCAAGAGAATGGTCGTCGCCGAGCGGTCTGCTTCGGTGATGATCCAGAACTTGGTGCCCGTCCGGTCATGGTAGACCGAGAACAGCCGGAGCGCGTTCTTCAGCGAGAACTCGTTCTCGTTGGCGTCCTCGCTCCCGCAATCGCCCCAGTCGCCGCGTGCGTGTCGCATCAACGCCGCGTGAACGTCCTCCGCGTCCAGCGTGTCGCGGGCGTTCGGCGTGATGACCGTCCGGCCGAGCGGGAACTTCTGGGCGAGGGGATTGCCTGCGGAGGGTTTTTCGAAGGTGGTCATACGCTACTGCCCTCCTCACGCACAACAACAATGTGGAAGCCGGATTGCTCCAGCTCATTGACCCGGTGCAGCCAGTTCCTGAGGCACTGCAAGTCCTCGAAGACATGGCCCTTACGACCCTGCGGCGGCAGCGCCTCGTAGTCGGTCCGCTCGTCGCTCCACAGGTAGGTGACGACGCGATCCAGGGCAAGTTTTTCACGAAGGCCCGCACGCTGCGGGCCAGGGTTGGTCTGGTTTGTATCGCTCATAAGCTCCAGCCCTCCCCGCGAACAGAATTTGACCGATTCTGCACGGCTTCATCGGCCGGGCGTTCGAGCCAGCGCACCAGTTGGCCGAGCGATTCTGACAGGAAGCACGGGCGGCCGTCGCCGGGAAGCTGCAGGTACCACGTCGTCGGGTGACGGTGCAGATACGCTGCGACATACTCGACCGCCTCCCGGAAGTTCCCGGGCGGCAGTCGGCGGTTCAACGATTCCAGATAGTCCATGGTTGATTCTCCAAAATAGCCGGCGCGCTCCCGACGCCGACCGCGTTTCCCCCAGGGAACCAGCCGAAGGCTGCTTTCCGGGAGCCGGGGGTTTTGTTCACTCACCCGTTCCCGTGAACAAAACCCCCGGTTTCCGGAAAGAAACGATACGACCGGGCTCCAGCTCGGTTCCGCTTGGTGCGGCGGGTGATGCGGCGCCGGGCGCGGTGCGCGTGCAAGGACCGTGACCGCGCAGCGGCCGGCTTGCCGGCGGCCGCAGGCCGGCACTGTCCTTGCAGCACCGCAACCAGAGACGCTTCGCCCGGTGCGATTCAAAAGGGGCGGCGGAGCCGCTCGGCAATCCCTCCACGGGGCGAGCGAGAATGGGTCGGAATGGGTCAGATGAATGCGGGACCCAGAAACCTTCAGACAGGCATCAGGAATCGCAGTTCGCTGCGATTAGACATCCGGATTCAGGGGTTGCGGGGCCGGCGCGCGTTGCGCGTGAATCCACGCAAACGCGTCGCCGAGCGCCCGGCTAAGGACGAGCAGGTCGTCCACGCCGAAGCCCGAGGACTCCTTCCAGGCGTCGTTTTCCTTGTAGAGCCGCGCCGCGGTGACATTGAACATGTGTCCATTTGCGGTGGCGTTACGCCAGATCACGACCTTGACTGCACCGAACCGGATCTCGTGGACCGGCCGGCGATTGGATTCATTCATGAGAACCTCCACTTCTATTGACGAGTCTTTCGCATTCATCTGATAGAAGCGTTATGGCGGGAGCGGCGAACAGTGTTGCACGGAAGTTTGGGACAAGCCCGGCCCGCGGACGTTGCGCAGCGGTCCCCCGGCCCGCCGGGAACTGGCACCGGTGGGTTCCGCGTCCTTGTGCCGCGCGCGGCACTTTCCGTAGTGAAGTCGGGCGCTTACTCGAATTCGCGACGCATCATCTCTTTTCGAGCTGTTCGCGAACGCGCCACTCGTGAATGTTGCCGAACAGGCCCCCCAGCCCAAAGCCCGCCACGGCTCCGGCAATGAACCAGCCCTGCAGCGCCGCCGCCGATGGACCGGAGCCGAGCCAGCGGTATCCCAGCGCACCGGCGGCCGCGCCGGCGCAAACCAGGAGATTCACCGAAAAGCGGATTCCGATCATGGCGGCGACGTCGCGGTAGGTCGCAAGCCCGTCGCGCAGCACGGCCATCGTCCAGCTCATGCGACCGAATCCCGCGATCAGCCACAACCCCGCGGCGATGACAGTGAAGGCGTAGGCCCAGTCGATCTCGTCGCCGTGGTGCGCGCCAACGAGAACTGCGTGCGCGACGTACAGGAGCAATGCGAGCACCGCAGCACTCAAGAACCAGAGCGCGGCGAGCGAGAGCAATTTCCAGGCACGGCTGAGGTAGTCCAGGACCAATCAATGGCCTCCGACGCCTCGCACGCGAGACGCTGGCCAAGCATCGTACCGTGTTCCGCAGTTACACAGCAGCGGATCTCACCGCAGCGTCGAATTTGCCCGCACGCCCGCGGCGATGCACTCCGCCAATTGCGCTTCAAAGGCATGTCGCTGCATTGCCGTGCCGGCCGCGTTGCCGGGCATCCGCCGCGGTCCCGTGCGGAGCGTTTCCAGTTCGATCGACCGCAAATGCGGCGCGAGCGCCCGGAGGACGGCGCGGAGCACATGGCTGGCCGACAGGCGCGTGCCGCTAGCGCGACGGAGTGCCTGAATCAGTTGTTCGAAGGTCGCATCTGTTTCGCTGCACAGCGCCAGTTCGCGTTTCACAATGCGCACCGTCGGAAGGGTCGAGGCGCTGGCGGCGTCGGCCGGAGCGACCGCGGAGGGGGCTGGTGCGGGCGCAACAGCCCGGGCCGCCGCTTCGGGGTCGAGCAATCGCACGACGGAACTCGATGGCGGGAGTTGTCGCAGATTCTTCGCCACGGCTCAGGCTCCTAGGATTGGGGACGGCGCGGCTGTGACGACGGGCACCTCTGGAGGATGGGGCGTGGAGACCGCCGACTCCCCAAACGGCGGCAGCGTGCCCTCCAGAAATCGGGTGCGCTGACGCACCCGGTGCTCGATCTCAGCGGCGAGCCGCAGGTACTGCTGTGCGATTTTGATTTCTGCGAACCGAGGGAGCTGGAAGAGCGTCTTCCCGCGGCCCGAGAGTTCGGCCAGCAACACCGCCTGTGAAATTGAGGTCTCGAAACGCCGGCCGGGCAGCGACGCGGAGACAACCCGCTCCAACTCGGTACGCAGCCGGGTCGCGCGACTATCCACGTTGGTGAATACAACGCCGAGCACCTCCAGCCGCGGATTGCGGTGCCGGCGTACATCCGCCACGTCCTTGAACGCCTCGGTCAGTCCGCCCAGCGAAAGCGGATGCGGAAACGCGGAGAGCAGGATCCAGTCGGCCACCGCGTACGCGGCCACGGTCGTTGTCGCGGCCGCAAATGGCGCCGTATCGAGGAATACGAAGTCGAAGTGCCGCCGCGCATCGGCAATCGGGCGGTCGAGCAGTCGCGTGCGGTCGGTGAATTTCGAGAGCAGCGCGTCGAGTTCGGACAGCTGCGGCCGGGATGCGATGAGCTGTACGCCGGACGGCATGCGCTCGAAGATCGCGAGTCCGGCAATGGTCTCGTCCGTAGTAAGAAGTTCCAGCGTGCCGGCGAAGCTGTTCTCGGGCACACCCAGGTGGCGCGTGGCGCCGGCAGCGGGGTCAAGGTCGATCACCAGGCAGCGATAGCCGCCCTGGCCCAGGGCCGCAGCGATGTTGACGCTGTTGGTTGTCTTGCCGACGCCGCCCTTCTGGTTGCCGACCGCGATCACGATTCCGAGTGCTGCATCTGCCATTGAGTCCCCCTTCGTTTTGTTTCGTTGTTTGCATTTCTCGGCCGTGCGACTGCAGAGGCCGGCAGGCCCGTACGCGCGGCCGGTGGCCGGCATGCGCCCTCGCTGACGGATAGCACGGTTCCGAACCGACCGACAAGAGGAGAGTTTCCTTTCGCGTGAACGCGCCATGGGGATGCGATTTCGCCGACCCCGCGGGCCGCCGAGCGGGCGCGCCGGTGGGCCGGCTTCCGGGAAAAAACAGCTTGCGCGGCTCGCAAG
>JAGQOO010000014.1 GCA_020427345.1 Phycisphaerales bacterium
AAACGCATAGAAGTATCCCGGCTCATAAGTCGTAAAGTGGATTTCGTCGACATTTTGGAGCACATCGGCGAAGGTGCGTCTAGCCGGCAGGATCGGCATGAACGTCATCGGATCTTCATCACCCGTTCCACCCCAACCCGGCGGCAAGCTAGTCGAAGTCACATCGTCAATCACAACCTCAAATGACTGCCATTGGGGCAAATCAAACCACGTGTTCGGATCATTCGGTTCGCCGACGCGGATTGGGCCAAGGTTGTAGTAAACCGTTACCGGCTGGATGAACTCATTCGGATCACCAATGCGATCAACCAACTCAACGATCAGGTTGCGTGTCAGCTGTCGACCGAAATACGAGATATCGTCAACGCGAATATCAACCGCCAGCCGAACCCCATCCGAATAGCGACTGTAATCACCGATGACGTTCAGGTTGGTCGTGTTCTTGAAGGTGCATCCAAACGTGTTGACCATGGTCCATCGCAGGTTCTCGTCGGGATGCCCGTCTTCCGTTTCCAGAAAATCCCCGAGGAAACCGTCATTGTCGTAGAAGACTCCCCAGCCTTCGATCCCGTTCGCAAAAGTCGTCGAGCTGGCGCCCGCGACGCACACCGTCAGTCCCGCGACGGCCGCCGCGACAATCCATCCCAATCCACGCATGCTTTTCTCCTTGCTCGTGGAGGCCCACGTTGGTTTCCTCGCCTCTTGAATCTTAGCGAGCGGCGAGGGTTTGTCTTGTGCTGAGCACATTCTCAGCATATCCTAAGGGCATGTCAAGCACATTTCCGCCCAACAAAGCGTCTGTCTTTCGAATAGGCGGAAACCGCGCTACACTGGCGCCACGCATGTCGATCGCGCCCCATGAAAAACCGCTGGAACCCGGTCAGCAAGCCGCGCTGGAGGATGTCCTGCGCGGGCTCCATCGTGATTTGCGGGACATGCTGGCCGTTTTGCCGGTCGAAGCACAGACCGCAAGCGGTCTCGCCCGGCGCCTGAAAATCGAGCGCACCACCTGCCAACGGGCGGTGTCCGCCGCCACCCAGCCGTTCGCCGGCCTCGCCCTGGTAGGCCAGCTACCCGGCGTTGCCGGGCTGACCAGCCTGGTGGAATCGGCTCGCCAATGTTGGCCGCGCGACAAGGACATCCAGGAAAGCGCGAAACGCCTACGGGCGGCTGTTGATGAGTACGCCGAGGTGTTGCGACGCGTGGCGGGGAGCCGCGCCAAGCTCATGTCGCGTATCAACTCCAGTCACACGCCCCACGCGGCCCAGCCTGACCAATTCGACGCGTACGCCCGCCAGTTGTTCGAGGCCGCCGCCGCGTTGACGGGGCGACAGTCGCAAACCTGGCTCGCCGCGCACATCTATGAACCGTGTGAGCGCGCGGACCGGCTGATGCAGACCCGGGCGCACGGCCTGATCAACCATGTCGCGCGCGAAGACGCCGTCCCGCTGACATTCCACGTTTTCAACACACCGCCGGCTGGCGAGGCGAGCGCGGATGATGCGGCGGAACTCGGACGATTTCACGCGATCGGCGACGCCGCGAACGACGAAATCCCGCAGGAAGTGTTGCGACCGTTCTCGACGGATCCGCCGCCGGTTGTTCGGGCTCGTCAGCCCAACGAGTTTCTTGTCCAGACGGTCGATCCGGCCACGGGCTCTCGCGGGGCGTGTGATCTGGTGTTCGGGTTGCGGGGACTGATGGCGCATCCGTTGGTCGCGGCGCCGCACATGGAAGAGGTTTGGGCGCTGATCAACTTCCCGGTGCGGTGGTTGCTGCTGGATGTGTTTCTGCATCGCGACATTGCCCGCAGGTGCGTGCCCGGGCTCGATGTGCACTTGTGGCGTCCGGATTTCGCGTCGACCGTCGGCGAGCGTTGGCAAACGCGCTTCGCGAACGGCCCGCGGCTGGAAGTGCTCGGTGGCGGGCTTCGCCAGGTGGAAACGCCCGCCTTTGCCCGCCATCCCGAGCTGCTCCGCTACTTGTTCGAGACGCGCGGACTTGATCCGGCGGACTTCGTCGGATACCGATGCCAAGCCTCCTATCCGATGTGGCGCACTGGCTATCGCGTTTCGTTGGATTTCGGCGAACCGAGCTAGCCGTTCCCCCAAAGAGCAGCGGACACTTCAGCCTCGTCGATGCGCCGACTGGGCAGGCGTCGCTTGACATTGTGGCTGAGTGTCCGCGTCACTCGCCAGATCACAGTTTGTTCGGATTTCCGCAGTTACTCCGCGTTTTTTCGCCGTTCGAGTTCGGCCAGCCCCTCAACGATCACTGGCACGTGCACATACCCCGGGCCGCCCTGCATCATCACGACCACGCCGGTCATTTCGAGAATTTGCTCGCGTGTCGCGCCGGAGGCGACGGCTTTTTCGAGGTGGGCGAAAATGCACGATTCGCAGCGCACCGCCATTCCGATCGCCAGCGCGATCAGTTCCTTTTCCCGCACGCTTAGCGCGCCGGGGCTCATCAGCTTCTGGAACATTCCGCCGAAAGCGCGAGCGACATCAGGCGCCGCGTCTTTCATGGCCGCCACCGCGCTCGGCCACTCGTCATAGTGTTGTTTTGCGTTCATCGCTTACCTCCTGAATTCCTCATGCCGTGGGTGGCACGGGCCTCCCGCTAAAGACGCGTTTGCTCTTTAGTTTCCCGGGCGAGAACAACTTGCAGCGACGCGATTCCAAGGCATCCGCGCCAACATCATTGCCATGCCGCACGTCCCTGACGCGCCGGCGAAGATCAACCCCGCGCCCATGAACCCGCTGATGATCAAGAACCACGGCGAGACGAAGGCGCCAAGCAAAACACCCGTCAGCACAAACGCGCCGATGACCATCTGTGTCTGGCGCATCACGTCGATACGTGGGGCGCTCGCCGAGCGCTTCACCTCCCGGCCGGCGTTCTTCCACCCCTCGATGCCCCCCGCTAGACAGAAAACCGCCTCGGAGCCGGCCTGGAAACGCTGCGCCGCCTCCGTCGCGCGTTTTCCTGATCGGCAATAGAACACGACGCGGCAGCCGGCGCTCTGGGCGCGCACGGCGTCCGCTTCGAACTCGGACAACGCGTGATGTTGGGCGCCGGGAATCCACTCCGCCGCGTACTCAAAGTCCTCGCGCACATCGACCAGCGCCACGTCGCCATTTGCCAGCCACTTCGCCAGCATCTCCGGGGCAACCTGCGTTACCGTGCCGGTTTTTTCCGCGATAGCCGTCATTGCGATGCTCCAATCCGCCATTACGTCTTCGCCGTTGCGCGGGGATCGAACCCCGATTCGCCACGCCCTTGGTGGCACGCGTCTGCGAGACCGTTCCCTCACGTTCCAAAAATAGTCTGGTCGATCCCAGAAGCCCGTGTGCCACTGCCGTCTCGGTGGTGGCCGTCAACAACAATGACACCTCAGCGTATTCAACATTATCGGGACCGAAGGGCCGCCAGCAGCCGCTCGCGCAATTCACTCGGCAGAGCGCCGGCGGCCAGATCGCGACAGGCCTGTTGCGTTACGTCCAGCGACGCGAACACCGACAGGCACCGGTCACAAATCACGTCTTGGCTAAACGGAACCCCGCGATCGAGCGCTTCCTGTTTCGCTTCCAGCAGATCGAGGCAGACTTGCGCGGGATAGGCCGGCTCCGCGGCCTCGCCCGGCTGGCGCGGCAACACGCGATCGACCTCCGCCCGAAGCCGCAATCGCGCCCGGTGCACGCGGCTTCTCACCGTTCCTTCTTCCAAACCGAGAATCTGCGCGACTTCGGGCGACGACAACCCGACGATCTCTTTCAGGATCAGCGGCACACGAAACTCGTCGGGTAGCTCCGCGATCAGGCGCTCCACCCGCTCGCGCGCTTCCGCGCGAATCTGCGCCTGAAGCGGCTCCTCCTGATCCGCGGCGATGGCGGCGATGCGCGGCTCGCCGAACGGCAGCAACTCGTCGAGCGATCCGATCCGCGCCGGCTCGCCGGCTCGACGCCGATGCATGCGCTGGCACGCCCGCGCCGCGATGGTGTACAGCCAGGTCTTTGGGCTCGATCGCCCCTCAAACGCGTCCCATGAGCGCATCGCCTGCGTAAACACTTCCTGTACCAAATCCTCGGCGTCGTGCCGATCGCCGCAGAACCGCAGGCCGAGCGAGTAGATTAGTCCGCCGTACTCGTCCACGAGCCGTGGCAGCGCGCTATCGGCGGGTTCGGGCGCATTGGTGTCGCGATGGGGCGGTATCGTGCTCATGCGTGTCGGATTGTACTCGCGGAGGCGATCCTCGGTCGCGGCGGCGAGGCGAATGCCGCTAAGATGCGCTCTCGATTCAGGGAGGCCACCGTTATGCGAGATTACTTCCATCGAATTGCGATTTGTGCCGCGGCATGTTTCGTCACAGCGGCCTACGGGCAGGTTGATCGGCTCGATCCGGTCGCGCGAAAGGCGATTCACGAGTTGCCGATCGAGTGGCAGGTCATCAGTTCCAATGAGATCGACGCCGCACAGGTTCAGCAGATCGGTCAGCGCCTCGGCGCGGATGTGCGGGGGCTTTCCAACGCCGTTTTCTCCGTAATGGGCAAGCGCATTCAGGTGAACACGATCGTGTGTGTGGACAGTCAGGCCGCGGAGGCCGTGCTCGCGGGACTGCGTCAATCGAAGCCGGCTTTTGCTTGCCGCGCGGTGGGGCCCATCGCGATCGAGTTCGTTGGACAGGATGACAATCTGATTCGCCGCGCGGGGTATGACCTCAAACTCGCGCCGCGCCCGGAACATCTGCGATATCGCGTGCGCGTGCGCGTGGCGCCATTGAAGCGGTGCCCCGACTACATGAAGTGGAACGGCGCCGTGAATGCGATCGTCGCCGCCGAGGCGGACAAGTCAAACGCGAGTCTGCGCGCGCAGCGCGACGAACTGCTGGCGGGGTTTGAGTTCGGCGATCAGCTGATCCTCGGCAAACATGCGGGCTTGGAATACACGTTTGATCCCGCGCCCGCGCGCGAAGATGTCGACAACTCGCGCGGCTTGGCCCGGTATCAGTTCAAAGACCTCCCGCGCCAGGATGACATTCCATATGTCACAATGACCGCCACATACACAACCGGCGGCAACTACATGTCCGATCCGCGTAAGCCCAGCGCGGCCTGCACGAAATCAACAGCCGACTGGCCCGCCGATGATCCGGAGCTGCGCAAGCTCGCCGACGAGGTCACCGCCGGCGCGAAGTCCGACGCCGACGCCGTCGACGCGCTGCTCCGCTGGCTGCGGCCGAATGTGAACATCCGCTTTGCGGGACAAACCGGCTCGCGCTACGGCGTAACAGACGTCCTGAGCCAGAAGCGCGGTCATTGCTGGGATTTTTCCGATCTGTTCATCACGCTGTGCCGCGCCAAGGGCATTCCCGCCCGGCAGATCGCTGGCTGGATCTACGGCGGCGAAGGCCACGTCTGGGCGGAAGTGTGGATCGACGGACATTGGAAGCAGGTCGACGCGACCGGCGGCGGCATGGTCGACTGCGAGCCGTATCACATCGGCTATGTTGTCAGCGAAAACGGGGGTATGCCGATGCTGTATGTCACGTTGCCCGAGATCGAGTTGCTGAATTTTGAAGAGTAGCGCCACGCGCTGCCCGACGCGTATTGACGAAGAGTCTGACCAACCTGGGGGCATTGATGTCGGATCGAATCTACCTCGACTACAACGCGTCAACACCCGTCGCGCCGGAAGTCGCCGATGCGATGGAGCCGTTCATTCGCGATCACTACGGCAACCCGCACACGAAGCACTGGGCCGGGCGCCCCGGTGGCGAAGCGATGGTTCGCGCGCGGGCGCAGGTTGCCGCGCTGATCGGTTGTAAGCCGCACGAACTGATTTTCACGAGTGGCGCCAGCGAGTCAAACAACCACGCGATCAAGGGCGTTTTCTTGGCGAACCGCGGTCGCCGGGACCACATCGTTTCATCAGCGATTGAACATCCGTCGGTGCGCCGGCCGATCGAATATCTCGTCAGCCGCTTCGACGCAAAGGTCACATGGCTGCCGGTCGATCCGTTCGGTCGCGTTTCGCCGGACGATGTGCGGCGCGCGATCACGCCGAGGACATGCCTCATCAGCGTGATGCACGCCAACAACGAAGTTGGCACGATACAGCCGATCGGCGAGATCGGCGCGATCGCGCGCGAGGCGCACATCCCGTTGCATTCCGACGCCGCTCAATCCGTCGGCAAAGTCGCCGTCAATGTCGACGATCTAGGCGTTACGCTGATGAGCCTTGCCGGGCATAAGCTCTATGCGCCAAAGGGCATCGGCGCGCTCTACATCCGCGACGGCTTTGTCGATGTGGACGCGCTGATTCACGGCGCCGGGCAGGAACGCGATCTCCGTAGCGGCACGGAGAACGTCGAGTTCATTGTCGGCCTCGGAAAGGCGTGCGAAATCGCTGCCCGCGATATCGGCATGCCGCGCGTCCGCGCGTTGCGTGACAAGTTCTGGGACTTGCTCCAAGCCGCGTTCGGCGTTGACGTCGCGCTCCACGGCCACCCGACCGAACGGCTGCCCAACACGCTGAACGTCGGCTTCCGCGACCAGATCGGCGGCGCACTGCTCGAAAAACTTACCGGCGTGGCCGCGACCACCGGCTCCGCCTGCCACGCCGGCGGCGCGATGTTGTCTTCGACTCTAAAGGCGATGAACGTGCCGACCGCGACCGGCTTCGGAGCGATCCGCTTCAGCCTGGGACGCGAGACAACGGCGGCGCAGATCGAGCGGGTGGTCGAAAAGCTGCGCAGTGCGTTGGCGGCGAATCGAGACGCGAACATCGCGACCTGATGCGACGTTAGAGGCCGTACTCCGCCCACCGTCGTGAAACGAGTTCCTTGATCGACGCCGACATTTCGAGCTCGTCCGGCCAGCGGCGAATCTGGCCTTCGCCGGGGATCTTACGCGTCGCATCGATGCCGATCTTTCCACCGACACCCATTACCGGGGTCGCGTGGTCAAGAATATCGAGCGGGCCTTGCGTAATCGTAATATCGCGCTGCGGATCGACGTTGCTGCAGACCTGGAACCAGACGGCCTGTTCATTCTGCACATCGACGTGCTCATCCACGACGACGATGAACTTCGTAAACGCCATCTGCCCGGCGCCCCAGATCGCGCTCATCACGCGGCGCGCCTGGAACGGATACTCCTTGCGAATCTTCACGAACGCACAGTTGTGAAAGCACCCGAACATCGGCAGGTTGTAGTCAATGATGTCCGGAATCAGCATCTGCAGCATCGGCAGGAAAATCCGCTCGGTCGCCTTGCCGAGCCAGAAGTCCTCCTGCGGCGGTTTGCCCACGATCGTCGTCGGGTAGATCGGGTTGCGCCGATGCGTCAGCGCGGTGACATGCAGGCGCGGATAGTAATCGGCCAGCGAGTAGAAGCCGGTGTGGTCGCCGAACGGCCCTTCGATAACCGGCGCCTCAGTCGGGTCGATGTAGCCTTCGATCACGAATTCCGCCGTCGCGGGGACTTCGATTGTCGACTGCGACACGCAAGGCACGAGTTCGATCGCGCCGCGATTCAGAAACCCCGCAAACAGGCACTCATCGATGTCCGGCGGCAATGGGCAAGTAGCGGCGTAGGGCATGATTGCCGGGCCGCCGAGCGCAACGGCGATCGGCATGCGTTCGCCGCGGCGCTGGTACTTGCGGAAGTGGCGTGCGCCGTCATGGTGCATATGCCAGTGCATCGCGCACAACTTTGGCCCGAATATCTGCACGCGATACATGCCGATGTTGCGATCGCCGGTTTCGGGGTCTTTCGTGTAGACGCCGCCCAGCGTGATGTATCGACCCGGCGCGGTTTGTTCGGTCGGGGCGTACGCGGATTTCGCGAGCGCGTCGAACCACGGCTCGCGTTTCAGGCGGTCCTGCGCTTCATCCGACACCAGCAGCGACACGTCGCCGTCATGCGGCCAGCAGCGGATCGCGGGCAGGCGCGTAACGTCGGCGTCGGTCGTCTTCACAACTTCCTGACAAACACCGCGCTTGACGACTTTTGGCGGCAGGCTGCCGAGCTGCGCTAGTTCCGGCAGCTTTTTCAGCTTCTGCATCAGCGTCGTCGGGATTTCTGGCTTGATCAGCGATTTCACGCGGGCCGCGACATCTTCCAGGCTGTTCGACTCAAGCGAAAGGCACATCCGCTCGCGCGTGCCGAACGTATTGATCAGCAGTGGCCACTCCTGGCCGCGCACGTTCTCAAACAGCAGCGCCGGGCCGCCGGCCTTCGTCACGCGATCAGTTATCTCGGAAATCTCGAGAATCGGATCGACTTCGGCGCGAACCCGCTTCAGCAGGCCGCGCTGTTCAAGTTGACTGACAAATGTCTGCAGGTCGCCCGCGGGCAAACGCGTCTCCTCTCGCTGATCACGCCGTGGGCGAAGAGTATAGCTAAGACCGAGGCGCGTCGACGAAGTAGCGGGCGACGCACCCGGGGCTTTCTTCCACTTCGACGCAACGCACAAACGCGCGACCCGGGTAGCCCTCGCAAAGGGCTTCCGCAATGACCACCGCGACGTTCTCGGCCGACGGGTTGCGAGCCGCGAAAGCGGGCAGATCATTCAGATGGCGATCGTGCATCGTCGCGAGAATCTCCACGAGGCGCGGCTTCAGTCGCGTGAAATCGAGCAGGACGCCCATGTCGTCGAGTGTTGGGCCGGCGCAGGTAACCGTGACGCGCCAGTTATGGCCGTGGAGCGGCTCAAGTTCGCCGCCGGGCAACCGCAACTGGTGGGCGGCGGAAAACCAGCCTGTGACGCTCACTTCAAACACGCGGGCTCCGAGAGCTGAAGTATTCGAATCCATCCATCTATCCCCCGGTAACAGGGTCCTAACAGTCCGCTAAGTCGTACAATTTTGCGCTGTTCTGTCGAGGTTTGAATTGGCACACCCATTGGGGATTCGATAGAATAACTAACTGGACTTCATGCGAGGAAGGAGCCTCCGAAAGCCCCCTGTTAGGGGCCAAACTGGCAGAGAGCAGTTGCAGAGGTATCCATGAGCATTCAAACCCACGAGCATGTCGAAACTGAGCTGATCGAAGAGGACTTGGCTCAGATTAGCGAGTTCGTTGCCGAGCAGATCAAACGGTTTACCTGCGACTTCAACTATCCAGACCTCGAAGACGCCTCTACGGAAATTGTGATCCAACCCGTCTACCGCTACGACGTCCACTCCTCTAGTTTAGGGGAATGGCCCTCGCGCTTATGTTCACAGAACCATTCCTAGTGACCAAGTATTTGGCTAAGCCGCGCTGCTGAATAAAGTGATGCGACCTTTGATGGAGTTCCCAAACCAGTTCCCATAATGGGTCGCTGGCGCCGATTGTTTCGACGCGCGTTAGCCCAAAACTCCGAGCTTTTTCTGCCCGAATCGCTCGCCCGTGCGACCCTTCCTCGCCTTGCGTCAGGAATTGTGTCACGACATGTCTAACGACCCCCTCGTCCGCCCCGGCGAGCATCCACTTCCTAAGGAACTCCTCGGCGATTTGCTCGGCCAGCTTCCGAGCCTTGACGCAAACCTGAATCCAAGCCGGGTCAAGCTTCCGAAGCAATTCTATATAGGGGTGAGGAGCTTGATTTGTGGCAATTGCCTGTTGCGTTTTTGCAACGAGTTCCGAATAGGCGTCGATAAATGACTTCGCCGGTCGTAGCGCTGGCCCACCGGGTCCGGCCACAACCATTTGGGGGTCGATAGGGCCCAACTCCGAAGTCGCAGTCATTACAATCGCATCCGCGCCCATAGCCACCATTGTGGCCGCGCTCATTGCGGACTGCGGGACAATCACGCGAAAGCTGTTCGCGTAGGCCCGACAGGTTAACACAATCTTCTCTGCCGCAGTCGGACTGCCGCCGGGACTGTTGAGCATCAAGTCGAGCGTATCAGGGTACCGTGTAAGGTCGATAGACCTAAGGACCATTTCGATAAGGGGAGGGTCGTTGTCATCGATGATACCCGCTGGATGTTGAAAGAAACTGGAATACGAAATCAGGTTTCGGGAGGTGATCGCCTCAATTCTCGCCACCAAGTCCTGGTGAACCGTCCCCTCGTTTTGTATCTCGTCCATTAGCCTTAGACCGAATCCCTTGGGTTCAGTCTTTGGGTCGCTTGCTTGGGGCACACCAGCCATCAGCACTCCGAACCTGCATAGTTTCCCAGTAACGGCTAATTATACTGATTGACGACAGTCCGTCGAGCGGGAATGAAGCTCATCGCGCCAGCTTCGCGGCGCTGCGCGCGCTCGCCTCGCGCGGACCGAGCTCTCGGCGTGTCGCCTGCGCAATCCCGGCGGCGTCGATGCCCGCCTCGGCAAGCTGTCCGCCGCGCGAGCCGTGTTTGTAGAAGGTGTTTTCCGCCAGACCGAGCCGAATAACGCCATCGGTCGGCAAACCGGCGCTGTTCGCGGCTTCGAGCACCGCCGAGCCGAATCCGCCGGCGATCGAATGATCCTCGACCGTCAATAGCGGAGCGCCGCACTCGATCGCCATGCGGATCGCGTCGCCGTCGACGGGCTTGGCGAAGCGCGCGTCGTACACAGTGATGTAAATGTCCTCCTGCGCGAGAATGCGCGCGGCTTCGATGGCGTACGGAACTGTGCCGCCATAGGCGAATACGGTCGCGTCCGGGCCGTCGGTGAGTTGCCGCGCCCGGCCGAGCTCGAAAGGCGTTTCCACGCCGATCGGTTCGGGTGTGTTATCGCGCGGGTAGCGGATGGCGCTGGGTGTATTGAGCGTCAACGCGAATCGCATCGCCTCATTGAGGTCGCGCTCGTCCGCCGGCGCCATCAGGACGATGTTCTGCAACGTGCGCAGGTAAGCGATGTCCATGTAGCCATGGTGAACGGCGCCATCGCCGCCAACCAGCCCGGCGCGGTCGATGCAGAAGACGACCGGCAACTCCTGCAAGACGACCTCCTGAAACACCTGATCGAATGCGCGCTGCAGGAACGTCGAGTAAATCGCGGCGATCGGGCGCAGGCCGGCCCTGCACATCCCTGCCGCAATATCAACCGTGCAGCTCTCGGCAATGCCGCAATCCCACACACGATCGGGGAAGGCGTCGGCGACTTTGGCCAGGCCCGTGCCGTCGGGCATCGCCGCGGTCAGAGCATGCACTACCGGATTGTCATTCATCAGCGCCATCGTGGCGTCGGCGAAGGCGGTGGTCCAACTCTTGCGCCCGGCCTTGATGACTGTGACGATGTCGCCCTCGACCTTGAGCTTGCCAGGGCTGTGGAATGTGCACGGATCCGCCGTCGCCCAGTCGCAACCGCGCCCTTTCTCTGTGTGGACGTGCAACAGAACCGGGTGATCGACGTCGCTCAGCACGTCGATCATTTCGATCAGATGCGGCAGGTCGTGGCCGTCGACGGGGCCGACATACAGAAAGCCCATCTGCTCGAAAATCTGATGCGGCGACACGGTCGCCTTGAAGCCTTCCTTCAGATGGTCGAGCATGTCGAACATGCCTTTGCCGACCAGCGGAACGTTCGGCAGATGCCGCTTGACCTTGTCCTTCACTTCTTCGTACAGGCTGCTGACCCGGAATCGCGCCAAATGAGAGGCGAAGCCGCCCTGCGTCCGCGCGATGCCCATCGAGTTGTCGTTCAACACGACGAGGAATTGCCGCCGCAACGTGCCGGCCTGATTCAGCCCTTCAAACGCGACGCCATTGACGATACTCGCGTCACCCACGAGCGCCACAACGCGATTGTCGCGGCCCAACGCCTGATCACCACGCGCCATGCCGACCGCGGTCGCGATCGCCGTGCCCGCGTGACCGACGTCAAACAGGTCATACGGGCTTTCACCGCGACTCGGGAATCCGCTGACACCGCCGGCCTGCCGCAGCGTGTCGAAATCGGCGTTGCGCCCGGTGAGCAGCTTGTGCACATAGCACTGATGCCCGACATCCCACAGCAGGCGGTCCTTCGAAAAGTCGAAGACCTTATGCAGCGCGATAGTGAGCTCAGTTACGCCAAGGTTGCTCGCCAAGTGGCCACCGTTCGCGACGACAACTTCGATCACGCGCTCGCGGACCTCCTGGGCCAGTCGCTGGAGCTCATCCATCGACAGCCGCTGCATGTCCGCCGGCGAGTTGATCTGCTTCAGTAGGCTCATTCCGAGGAAACTCCCAATACCGGGCGGCGCTAATCGTCAGCGCGCCCGCGTAATCACATACTCCGCCAGTTCGACCAGCCGATCGGCGTTTGACCCGAACGGCTCAATCGCGGCGATCGCCCGACGCACACACGCGTCGGCTTCCTCACGGCTGCGCTCGACGCCAAACACGGCCGGATACGTCTGTTTCTGCGACGCGCCGTCTTTGCCGGCGCGTTTCCCAAGTTGCTTCGTCGAAGCCGTCACATCCAGCAAATCATCCACGATCTGAAACGCCTGCCCGAGCGCCAGCCCATACGCGCCGAGCGCCATTCGCTCGCTATCAGACGCCCCGCCGGCGATCGCTCCCATCTCGCAAGCCGCTTCGATCAATCGGGCGGTCTTGTCGCGATGGATCATCGCAACCAGCTCCGCGTCCGGCTCCACTTTCTCACCCAGCATGTCCGCCGACTGGCCGTGCACCATGGCCTTGGTCGCGCGGCTGAGGACCTGCGCCATTCCGGCCGCGTCCTCCGCCGGATTCGGACCGCCGAGGATCACGTCAAACGCATGCGCGAGCAGCCAATCTCCCGCGAGCAACGCCGAAGCCGGATCGAACTGACGATGAGCGGTGGGTCGGCCGCGCCGCAGATCGTCATTGTCCATTTCCGGCAGATCGTCGTGCACAAGTGAAAAAGTGTGCACACATTCAATGGCGATCGCCGCCTGCTCGGCCGCCCGGTCATCGCCGCCGCAAACGCGGCATGTTTCAAGCGTCAACACGGGCCGCAGGCGCTTACCGCCGTCGGCGCACGCGTATCGTACAACCTCGATCACCCGGTCGCCGGGCGTCGGCGGTTTCAGGCCGTTCAAATGTTCTGATAGCAGCACATTGACCCGTCCGCGGCCGGCGGCGAGCCAATCAGAGAACGGCACAGTCGCTGATCGTACGTCCACCACGCTTCCCCGGTTCAAGAATGGGCCAATCCATCAGGCTACCCGCGCCGGCGGTTTTCCGCCACGCCGAGCGGTGCCGTAACCGGTTCTGATAACCCCTCGCCGTGTCGAGTCGGAAAGCCGTGCGCGCCGGCTCCGCGTTGCCAGTGACATTTGCCGACGACTACACTGGGGGTGGATTTTTCGAGGATTGGGGGCAGCAGGAATGGCACGTCTACGCAGCGTCGGCAGCGTATCGGGTTTGTTGGTCGCGATGGCGTCGCTGGGCGGCTGCCCCGCGCCGAATCTCGTCCCGGTCGAAATCGGGACCGACGTTCAGGTCATCGGTGAGGGTCTGACGACCGACTCGATCGCCTATGGCCAGGCGAATCTGTACGAAATCCGCGTGCCAAGTGATCAGGCGTTGCAGATCACCGCGCAGCCGGTTACAGGCGCAACGCTCGGTTTGACTCGCCTTTCTGAGCCCACAGGTAAGACTCTTAGCGCTAAGCCGGGCGCCGCCAAATCATCCGCGGATGATGCGCTTCAAGTCGCGCCGGGGGTAATGGGCGGCGGTGTTGGATTCCGCTTTGTCGGGCAATCTACAGCCACTGGCGCATGGCGGGTCGCGATCGAGGCCGATCCTTCGCAAACACTTAGCGAGTTGCAGCACACGCGCGTCGGCAAAAGCGTGGCCGAGAATATCGCGCTACTCGTTTACTTTGTGCTCGGCCGGCCCGAACTCACCGATTCGCTGGGGCAGCTGCTGTATGTCTCGTTCCCGGAGTTGGTGAAACTACGCGAACCCATTGATGTCGAAATCCGCGTCGTCATCGCCGATCCCAACCAGATCAATCCGATCCCCGACGGCGGCGGTGGGAGTGGCGGCGGCTCCGGTGGTGGCGGCAGTGGAGGCGGCAGCGGCGGAGGTAGTGGCGGAGGCGGTAGTGGCGGTGGCGGCGCCACGAGCAGCGGCGGTATTGAAGATCTCGACCCGGGTAATCAGCCCGCGACGCCGATCGCGCCGCAGCCCACCGCGTTCGTCGCCACGATGCTTGCCGAAACCGGCGCGAGCGTGCCTGATGTGCCGGGTGGCAGCTTCACCGACTTCACGAACCCGATTCTTGATGAGGACGGGCGCGTCGCTTTTTGGGCGGGCTATCAAATCAGCGGCGGTGGATTCCGTTACGCGTTGTTCGTCCATGACGGATCAACACTCAGGCTCGTGATGACAACGACGGATCAGGATGAGCGCGGCGGTGTGCCGGGCGGAACAGCGGAAGATTACTTCGGCGGATTCAGCCTCGCCTGGGACGGTACGGCGCCCGGTGTCATCTGGGGTCCCAATGGACGATTGATATTCATTGCGCACGTGAGCGGCTCGCCCCTGCCAAATGACATGTTCGTGTATGACGCGGTGGCGGACACGCTCGAACTTGTCACCAATTGCGACATGCTGGCGGGTCTGATCGGCGCCGACCCGACCGATTTCTTGTGCGAGTTCTTCTATCCGGCGATCGGCGACAACGGCGATGTCTTTTTTGCGAACCGGTTCAGCTTCTTTGATTCGAACGGGCAGTTTGTGCTTCGCAACGTCGGCGTGTTCTTCAACGACGGCGCTGAGGATCAGGTAGTAGCGTCGCAGCGATTCAGCACGAGCGGCGAAGTGCCGGACCAGACGACGCTCGCGCGCTTCTCGACGTTCAGCCTGTTGACGACCGGCAACCAGATCGGCGACGTGATGCTGCAGGCGACCTACACAGGGGGATCCGGTGATCGCGGCATCTATCTCGCCCGCGCCGGCAAGCTCTACCGGGTCATCGATAATGCGACCAGCCGGCTGCGCCCTGGACTCTCCCTCGGCACGGATGTGGGATCCGCCGGTCAGGGATTCGACGCAATGGCCCTTGGCGCGAACCTGCGCATCGCGTTTGATACGACGCTGACGACGAGCGGCGTGGCGCGCGACGCGGTGTTGCTGTGGAACGGGACGAATTGGGTTGAGCTGCGCGGCGCGATGAACGCCGCCGCGACGGACTTGCTCACTGGCGTGAATGACAAGGGGCAGACCGTAATTCTCGCGGGTGGCGAGCCGTATCTGGCTAACGGAGCAACGGTGACGTTGCTGTCGGCGAAACTCCCCAACTCACTCAGCAGCGCGACGATTGAGTGGGAGGCGTTTGGCGACGCGATCAACAATAACGGCCGGGCGCTCCTGCGGTATGTCCGCGATACCGGCGAGGCGGGGCTCGTGTTCTGGAACGGCGACGCGTTGCTGCCGGTGGTCGATATCGCGGACGCCACCCTTGGCGCCGGGCTGGATACTTTGTTCCCGACGGCCAAGGCCGTGGCGCCGTTCGATCGGGTCAATACGATTGTCGATCGGCCGGAACTCAATCGTCCGGGCCTGAACGGCATGCTGAACGGCCGTGACGAGGCGGTCATCCGGGTAGGCTCGATGGGAGCCGACGGCGCGCCGAACACGATCGACGACTATCAGGCCGTCTACATCTTCAAGGGCGAGTAGCAGGCAGACCGGCGGTGATTGCGCGATGGCGTCCCAAGTGACGACGCCAGCCGCATTCGCCGCCCGACGGGTCTATCTCCACGTTCTGTATCTCCGATAGCGATGCGCGGGCGCGGCTCTTCGCGCCGGAATTGCGCATTGCCGGAGACATCGCATGTCGCGATTGACTGCTGGGTTGGCGATCGTCTTGTTGTGCCGGTTCGGGCCGTTGGCCGGAGCAGACGCGCCGACGATTGACGCGCCGCCGAGTTCAACGACGGCCTGCGCCGGAGCGATGCTGGAACTGAGCGTGGTCGCGAGCGGCGCGACGGCGTATCAATGGGCGCGGGACGATGAGCCGATCCCCGGCGCGACGGGCGACACGTTGACGATCGCGGCCGTTCAACTGGCGGATGAAGGCGACTACACCGTCACCGTTTCAAATGCTGAAGGTTCGGTCGTCAGTGTCGCGGCGCAGGTGCGCGTGCGTGCGATCGTCACACAACCCGCGCCGATTGACGCGTGTGACCCCAATGTGATTCGTTTGTCGGTTGAAGTATCGAGCGCGACCGGATCGGAGGTGGTTGACGCGATCGGGTCGACCGCGAGTTCGGCGACTGGGTCGCGGCTGCGTGGGAACTACTACCGCGCGACACGCGACACGACGCTGACCAGCATCGAGAGCTATGTCAGCGCGAATGTCGGCGCGGCGCTGGTGTTTTATGTGTACGAAGCGGAAACTGAGGATGGCGACTACGGGCTGGTCGCCCAGTCGAGCGTTACATCGCCGATCGCCGGGGCGGGGTGGCGATCATCCGGGCCGTTGACAGTTCCGATCGTCAACGGACGGTATTACATCATCGGGGCCGGCTGGTCTTCGACCACTGTGACGTACTACTACGGGGGCGCTCATCCGTTCAGCACGCGTTTTGGCCCGAGCGTGCAGGGGTTCGCGTCGTCGTGGCGCGACCCGTTGCCCGCGACCGCGCCGCGCAACACGACATCGCTCGTGTTTCGGCAACGGCTGACGACTTCTGACGACGCGCTTTCTTATGAATGGCGCCGCGATGGCGGCTTGCTCACAGAAACGTCTGACACGTTAGAGATTGTCGCCCCGGCGTCGACCGACAGCGGCTTGTACGAAGTAACGATTCGCGCCGGCGGGTGCGAGATGGTCTCTGATCCAACACTCGTGGTGGTCGGCGTGACGCCGGAATTCATGGGGCCGATCGAGCAAGTTGGCGGCTCGTGTCGAGGCGAGACGTTGAAGCTGTTCGCGCCGCTGGTTGGATCGGATCTGCGCTATGAGTGGACGCGCAACGATGTGATCGTCGGTGATACGCGCGAGTATGTCGTGGAGGCGGTTTCGCCGGCAGATCGCGGAAAATACCGCGTGCGGATCTGGAATGAGTGCGGCGAGGCCGCGTCCGACGAGTTGAAAATCGACGTTGCCGACGGCCGGCCGGTCATTGTGTCGCAGCCGGAGTCGATCGGCGCCTGCGCGGGAAAGCGCGCCGTGCTGCGCGTGGAAGCCGTAGGCGACGAGTTGACGTATCAATGGCGACGTGACGGCGTTGATGTCGCTGGCGCGACCGGCGATACGCTCGATCTCACACCGCTCGAGGCCGACGATGCAGGATCATACGATGTTGTGATTTCAAACACGTGCGGCGAGAACCAGTCGCATACCGTCTCCGTCGACGTCGTGCCGGCGCCGACGTTTGTCGATATGCCGCGGAGCGCGCGCGTTTGCCCGGGCGCCGATGTCGCGCTGTCGGCGGATGCGCTCGACGCGGATTCGTTTCAGTGGTTCCACAATGGAGTGCCGATTACCGACGCCACCGACGCGGCATTGCGGATTGACGGCGTCGATGCGAATGATGAGGGCGAATATGTCGTTCTTGCGGCGGGTATGTGCGGTCGGCGTTGGTCCGACACGGCGCGAATCGACCTCGCGGCGCCGGTGATAACCGAAGGGCCGCAGGACGTGTACGTTGAAGTTGGCGCGCCGATCGAACTGGGCGTGATCGCGTCGATGTTTCGACAGGAAGTCGAGACGATCGGTGACGGGTCGCAGGCCTTTTCCGGATCGCGCATGCGCGGCAACTTGTATCGCGCCGACGCGGAAGCGACGCTGTCCGGGTTTGAGCAGGAGCTGTCGATCGACGTCGCCGCGCCGGTCCGGTTCTTTGTGTACGAAGGCGCCGCGGCGAGTGGGCCGTTTGCGGTCGTTTTCGACGCGATCATCACGGTCGAGCCGCGTGGCCGTGCGTTCTATGGGCCAGCCGACGCCGATGTCCCCCTGCAAGCCGGCAAGTTCTATCTAATTGGCGCTGCGTGGGCGGGAACGCACGGGTACTACGCCGGCGGCGCGCATCCGCAGGCGACATGGTTCGGCGCGAGCGTCGCCGGTTTTGCGGCGAGCTACAGCGCGACTTTGCCCTCCGCGCCGACAGCGACACAAACGCTGGTTTGGAGCCAGCGGTTGACGACGGAAGACTCCTCCGTGACGTATCAGTGGTTCCGCAACGACAACATGATCACCGGCGCAACGGAAGCCACGCTGTCGATCGACGCCGCCCGTTCGGCGGACGCCGGTGAATACACGGTTGAAGTCGCGTCGAGTTGCGGCGCTCTAGCCCGGGCGTCGGCGCAGGTCCGCGTGTCAGATCCGATTGGCGCCCCGACACCGCCGAGCGGCCCGCGACGTGATCGACGCGATCACTGACACAATCGCGCATCGCGGAGGTATGATGCCGCGCGTGCTGATTCGGTCGCCAAAACATGCTCCGATTGTGATTCTCGCGCTGGTCGCCTGCGCGCTGGCGGGTTGCGAAAAGCCGCCGCCGGGGCGGCGTCCCGCGCCGGGACGGACCATCGAAGCGCTGTCGCGTATTCGACACGATCGCGCCTACGATCGGCTCGCCGCGCATATGTCACACCAGGCCGCGACGCGCGTGCGGGCCGTGCTCGAGGCCATCGGCGATTTCGAACGGGCGAATCTGGCAATGCTCGAGACCGCCCGCAAACTTGCCCCGCCGGAAATCGTCGCCGCGCTCGATCAACATGCGGTGTTTTCCCAGTTGGAGGCGTTCAGCGCAGAGATCGCGGTAATGAGTGAGCGCATCGACGGCGACGCGGCGGAAGTGTCATTCATCGCCAACGCGACGCCGCCGTTAAAGCGCACGACATTGCGATGGCAGGGCGATCACTGGGAGTATGACCCCGGCGCCGGGTTTGACGATCGTCTCGCGCCCGCGATTCGCAAAATGGCGGCGGGGCTGTCCGCGTTTGCGGCCGATCTGCGCGACGGAAAGTTTGTGATCGATCGCGATCATCCGGAGTCGCTGCTACAGGCGCTGCGCGAGCGGCTTGAGCCAGGTATGCGCGATATGCCGGCTGAGCCGGAATAGCGCCCCTAGTCATTCGCCTTCGAGTTCGGCGACTTCTCGCTCGATCCAGCGCGTCGCCTCCAGCGCGTCATTCAGCGTTACCATCGGGCGCGTGCCGGTTTGCACACATTGAATCGCGTGGCGCATCTGGGCCTCATACCCGCTCGGCTCGTTCATCGGCACGGATTCCGGCGTTCGACAGCCGCGTCGCACGGTGAGTGGGACTTCGCGGCGCATATCCCATTCGACGACCGCGGTTTCGAATTCGGCTTCGCACCGCATGTAGTAGCTCGGCGGACCATTTTCCAGCCAGCCACTTGCGAGGCGCGCTATGCCGCCGTTCGCGTAATGACACGTCGTTTCAATCGAGCGGCGCGTGCCGGCAACGTTCATGGTCTGCGGCAGGCCAAGCACCCACATGACGTAGTCCACGTCGTGAATGTGCAGATCAAACACGGCCCCGCCGCTACGTGACGTGTCGAGATAGAACTCGCGCGACCAGGTCGGCGGCGTGCCGAATCGCTCGCTCGTCAGACGCCGAAGCGGACCGAAACGCTCATCCCGAACGCGATCGGCGATCCAGCGCCAACCCGGCCAGAATCGCATGCACATCGCTGGCATGCAGAATCGCCCGGTCGCTCGCTCGACGTCGATCAGCCCCTCGATCGCGGCGGATGTGATCGCCACCGGCTTTTCCAGCACCACGTCCTTACCCGCGCGCATCGCGCTTGACGCGAGTTCGACGTGCGAATCGGTCGGAGTGCAGATGCTGACCAGCTTGACGCCGGCGTCCGCGAGAAAGTCGGCGAGATTGGGCTTGAGCAGCGCCGCCATGCGCTCAAGCGTGATCTCTTCCGTCCCGACGCGAATGTTGCCGTCGGCCTTTTCCGCGAGGCGCGTCGCGTCGACGTGCGCGTCGAACAGCGAGACCAGTTCGCAGTCCAAACCGGCTTGCCGCGCGGACTCCGCGGCGGCGGCGTGAATGCGCCCCATGAACCCTAGTCCGATGACACCGATGCCGATCGTTGATCCACCCATGATTCAAAGCACCTCGTTTTGAAGGCAGCGCTATGCGACTTCGGCTTGTTCCATCAGCGGGCGCACATGCGCGAGCGCCGTCTGAATGTCCTCAATGCGGGCTTTTCCGCGCTCGCGCTCGATCATGTAGTCGACCCTTGCGCCGGCTTCGCGCATCACGTCGAACATCGCCGCGAAGTTCACCTCGCCGGTTCCGACAACAACATCTTCGCCCCACTCACCGACCGCCCGCGATCGCCGCGCGTCCTTGATATGCGCCTGTGCCACATGTGGAGCAAGTCGGCGCAGGGCGTCAATCGGATCGCCCATGCCGTACAGCAATATGTTGGCGGGATCGAAGTTCACTCCGACCGGAACATCGAGATCGCGCAGGGCTGCCAGTAGCGTCGTTGCGGTCTCCTGTCCGGTTTCCAGCCCGACGCGCACGCCGCGGGCGGCGAACACATCGTGAATCGCGCGAATCCGATCCAGCATCACACGCCGAATCGGATCGGATTCCGCCTCGGGGAAGAAACCGGCGTGAAAGGTCACGAGCGGAACGCCGAGCCTTGCCGCGATGTCCGCGCTCGCGTTGGCGTTCGCCAGGTTTTCTCGCCAATTCGCGTCCAGCCGGACGCCGCCAGTGTCGCGGATCGTCTGCAGCGTCGAATAGTCCTCACCGAGCATTCCGATCATGCCCGAACGAATCTCGACGCCGGCGTTGCGAGCGGCGGCGCCAAACTCATCAATGCGCCAGCCCGACTCGCCTCGACGAAATGGATCGAGGGCAATCTGAATGGCCTTAACTCCCAAGCTGGAAACGAGTTGCAGCAACTCATCTCCATTGGCGGGTTTGAGCGACCACGAACACACGCCGAGCGCCATACGCTCCTCCAACCCAAGCGTTCTTGCCTCAAATCAAAATGTAGTCTATGCTACATTTCGTAAACGGCGCCTGTAACCGCTTCGCCGAACCGATAATACCTCCATCAGGAGCCCCGCTGGATGACGAAATCAAACTGGCTGTGGATCGCCGCGCTGATCGGGCCGGTTATCGCGGGTTGCGAGAAGCCCGTGCCGGGAAGCGATACGCACGGAACCGCGGCCCCGGGACCGCATGGGGTCTACACAGTCGTAACGACGGTCGGCATGATCACCGACATCGTCAAACAGGTCGCCGGCGACAAAGCCGATGTAACCGGCTTGATCGGCTCGGGCGTCGACCCGCACCTCTACAAGGCGACGCGCAACGACATCGCGGCGTTGCAGTCGGCGGACGTCGTTTTCTACAGTGGGCTGCTGCTTGAAGGGAAGATGTCCGATGTGCTCGTGCGGATCGCGCGATCCGGCAAACCCGTTCACGCCGTTACTGAAAACCTCGACCACGAGAAACTGCTGGAGCCGGCACAGTTCGCGGGCCATCCCGATCCGCATGTGTGGATGGACGTGTCGATCTGGACGGAATCGGTGAAAACGGTCGCGTCGGCGCTCGGCGAATACGATCCTGACAACCGCGAGTTCTATCGGGCGAACGCGGACGCGTATTGCGTCAAACTCGCCGAACTCGACAAGTACGTGCGCGGGGTCATCGGCTCGATCCCGGAATCGCAGCGCGTGCTGATCACCGCGCATGACGCGTTCAACTACTTTGGCCGCGCGTATGGCATTGAGGTCATGGGGATCCAAGGCATCTCGACCGAATCCGAAGCCGGCCTCGACGACATCAATCGCCTCGTCGACACGATCGTTTCGCGCGGCGTGAAAGCTGTGTTCGTCGAAACGAGCGTCGCGGAGAAAAACGTGCGGGCGCTAATCGAAGGCGCGCAAGCGCGCGGCGCGGATGTCGCCGTCGGCGGCAGCCTGTTTTCCGATGCGATGGGCAGACCGGGGACATATGAAGGCACGTACATCGGGATGATCGACCACAACGCGACAATCATCGCCCGGGCGCTCGGCGGAGTATCCCCGGAACGCGGATTGAACGGCCTGTTGGAGGCGACGTCCCAGCCATGATTCGCAACGGCCCATCCGGTCAGTCGCGCGTTTCCGCGGAAGTCACGGTCCGCGCGCCCATGGAATCTGTGCACGGCCCGGTTGCGACGGGGGAAGAGCACCCGTCATCCGCGCCGCTGTCGATCCATGACGTAACGGTCGCGTATCACCGCAAGCCGGTCTTGTGGGATGTCGACTATGACGCGCCGGAAGGCAAGCTGATCGGCGTCATCGGACCAAATGGCGCCGGCAAGAGCACACTGCTGAAAGTCGCGCTCGATCTGACGCCGAAAGCGTCGGGGCAGATCACGTTTTACGGGCAGCCTTATCGCAAGCAGCGCCGTATCGTGGCGTATGTCCCGCAGCGAGAAAGTGTGGATTGGGACTTCCCGATCAGCGCGCTCGAAGTCGTCGCGATGGGCCGCTACGGACGGATCGGCTGGTTCCGCCGAGTGGGTCGCAAACACCGAGAAGCCGCCCTGGCGGCGCTGGATCGCGTCGGAATGGCGGACTACGCCCATCGCCAGATCAGCCAACTATCCGGCGGACAGCAGCAGCGCGTGTTCCTCGCGCGGGCGTTGGCGCAGGATGCGCGTATCTATCTGATGGATGAGCCGTTCGCGGGCGTCGACGCCGCGACCGAGAGCGCGATTGTCGCGTTGCTGCAACAACTGAGCGCCGCAGGGCGCACTGTGCTGGTCGTACACCACGATCTGCAGAGCGCCGCGCAGTATTTTGACCATGTCATGCTGCTCAATATGCGCGTCGTCGCGGCCGGACCGGTTGAGACGACGCTGACCGAACAGAACCTGCGGGCGACATACGGCGGACGCCTGACATTGCTCGAAGAGGCGGCCCACGCGATGGCGCAGAGTCGCAGAGAGCCATGAGATTCGCGCGCTTAGCGCCGGCGCTGATCGCCATCGGCTGTGTTGTCGCCACCGCCGCAGCGGATGCGACCGGGCCGCGCAGTATCACCGATGTGCGCGTGCAGCTTCCGAGCCTTGATCAAGTGATCCGCGTCCTCAGCCTGCGCGATTACAACACCGCCGTCGTGGTCATCGGCGTAACGTGTCTCGGCATCGCGTCCGGGCTGATCGGGTCCTTCATGCTGCTGCGCAAACGGGCGCTGCTCGGCGACGCGCTCAGCCATGCCACCTTGCCGGGTGTGGGCATTGCCTTCCTCGTCATGACCGCGTTTGGCGCCGAGGGAAAATGGCTGCCCGGATTGCTCATCGGCGGCGCCATCTCCGGCGGGCTGGGTGTGCTCGGCATTCTTGCCATCACCAAGCTAACCCGCCTGACCGAAGACGCCGCGCTTGGCATCGTGCTAAGCGTGTTTTTTGGTATCGGCGTCGCGGTGCTGGGCGTTGTCCAGAAAGTCGGCGGCAACGCGGCCGGGCTTGAATCCTTCATCTACGGCAAAACCGCTTCAATGCTGTTCAGCGACGCCGCGACGATCGCGATCGCCGGCGGCGCAATCGCGATGATCTGCATCGCGCTGATCAAAGAGCTCACGCTGCTGTGTTTTGATTCGGCTTTCGCCGCGTCGCAAGGTTGGCCGACGCTCTTGCTTGATACGCTGCTGATGGTGTTCGTCGTCGGGGTAACGATCATCGGCCTGCAGGCGGTCGGTCTGATTCTGATGATCGCGCTGCTCATCATTCCGGCCGCCGCCGCCCGCTTCTGGACCGAGCGACTGACGGTCATGCTGATTGGCGCCGCGGTCATCGGTGGCGTCAGCGGCGCGATCGGCGCAGCGATCAGCGCGCTAGCGCCGCGTCTGCCGGCGGGCGCGATCATCGTGCTCGTCGCCGGGGCGGCGTTTCTGTTCAGCATGATCTGCGGGCCGACGCGCGGAGTGATCGCCCGCGCCTGGCGTTTGATTCGCCTACAACGCCGCATCGGCCGCCAGCACCTGCTGCGCGCGATGTACGAATTGAGCGAAGAAGCCGGGGCGAACGCGGCCTCGTTTACTACTGAGCAGATTCACGGACAACGTTACTGGGCCCATGGCGAGTTGCGGGCGGCGATTCGCGCGGCGCGGCGCGCCGGCGAAATCGATATGGCCGACGACTCCCGCCTGCGACTGTCGCCGCGTGGGCGCGAAGCGGCGTGGCGTGTCACGCGGAATCACCGGCTGTGGGAACTGTTCATGGTGACACACGCCGACATCGCGCCGTCGCACGTCGATCGCGACGCCGACGCGGTGGAGCACGTGCTCGATCCCGCCATGGTGCGCGAGCTCGAAGCGGCGCTAAGCGAGCAATACCCCGATCTGCGGTTTCCGCCGAAACTCGACGCGGGGATCGCATGATGCCGACTATGCCCGCCATTCTCGCCACAACGACGTGGACATCACTCGACGTGTGGATCGTCGCGATCGGCGCCATCAGCGGCGTCGCTTGCGCGCTGCCGGGTGTGTTTCTGCTGCTGCGGCGGATGAGCATGATGGGCGACGCGATCAGTCACGCCGTCCTGCCCGGATTGGCGCTGGCGTTTCTGCTGACCAACACGCGCGATCCGTACGTGATGCTGACCGGCGCGGCCATTGTCGGCGTATTGACAGCCGTGTTCACGCAGTGGATCCACTCCGCCGGCCGCGTGGATGAAGGCGCGTCGATGGGCGTAGTGTTTACTGTGCTATTCGCGCTCGGGCTCATCCTGATCGTGCAGGCCGCAAATCACGTCGACCTCGATCCAGGCTGTGTGCTGTACGGCGACATCGAAGCCGGCCCGCTGGAAACGCTCCGCTTCGCCGGGTTGGCATTGCCCCGCTCCGTCTGGATCAACGGCGGCGTATTAGTCATCAACGCCGCCATCATCTTCGCGCTGTACAAGGAATTCCGCATCAGCACGTTCGACCCGACGCTTTCGACCACGCTCGGCATCAACGCGACTTTCATGCGCTATCTGCTGATGACGCTGGTCGCCATCACGACCGTCGCCGCGTTTGAAACGGTCGGCAGCATTCTCGTTATCGCGATGCTGATCGTGCCGGCGGCGACCGCGCGAATGTGGTCCGATCGACTTGGAAACACCTTGCTGGTCGCGGCGGCCGTCGCGGCGTTGAGCGCGCCGATCGGCCACTGGCTCGCGCTGGAAGGCCCCGCGTGGTTCGGGTACCCCGGCGTCGACACGAAGACCGCCGGCGGCATCGCGATCGCGCTCGGCGGGTTGTTCGCGCTGTCCGTTGTATTCGCCCCGCGTCACGGCGTCGTCAGCAAAGCGCTGCATCGACTGCGGCTGTCGGTTCGCGTCGCCCGCGAAGACCTGCTCGGGCTACTGCACCGGCTCGGAGAACTCGGCCGACCAGCGGAAAACGCCATGGTCAATCGCCTGATGCGGGCGACGCAGGTCGGCCCGATTACGCTCGGCCTGGCGATGCGCAGCCTGCGGCGGGAAGGACTCGTCACGGGCCGTGGCCGAGTTCAACTGTCGCAACGCGGGGCCGAGGCCGCCCGCGATATTGTTCGATCGCACCGATTGTGGGAGACGTATCTGGAACAGCACCTGGCCCTGCCGGCGGACCACCTGCACCACGCCGCCGAGTTGTTGGAGCACGTGACCAGCCCCGAAATGCGAGAAGGCCTGGAACGCGAAACCGGACAACCAGAGCTCGACCCGCATGGCAAGCCGATTCCCCGCTCGCCGGATTAGTCGCTTCACAAGCCGCGAACGGTCACTAAGATTCTGGCATGAAATCGCGACGGCCGAGACACCACCGTCGTCGATAACGTTATTCAGAATAGGAAGTTACGCCGAAATGCCTACCTACGAGTATCGCTGCGAGGCCTGCGGCCATGAGCTGGAAATCTTCCAGTCCATCACCGCCAAGCCAATCAAGCAATGCCCGAATTGCGGTCAGAAAAAGCTCGCCCGGCTGATCAGCGCGGGCGGCGGGGTGCTGTTTCGCGGTTCCGGGTTTTACGAAACAGACTATCGCAGCGAGTCGTATAAGCAGGCCGCCGAGGCGGAGAAAAAGGCCGTTTCGGGCGATTCCGGCGGGGACAAGGGCAAGTCGGACAGCGGCGCCAAAGAGTCCGCCACACCCGCCAAGGCCGAGTCCGCCGCCAAGCCCGCCGCGAGCGAGAAAAAGCCGCCGAAGGGCAAGAATAACGACGCTTGACGCGTCCGCCGCCAATCCGCTAGAAGGGCTGGACTATGAGCCACCGCGATTTGAAATTCGTCCTGATCACGCCCGAGCGCGAGGTCCTCAGCCAATCCGTTTCCAAGGTCGTCTTCACCGCCCATGACGGTGACGTCGGCGTGATGCCGAACCGCGCTCCGCTGATGTGCGAACTGGGTGTCGGAGCCGTGACTTACACGGTCGGCGGCGCCTCGCACAGCTATTTCATCGAAGGCGGATTCGCGCAGGTGCTCGACGGCGTGCTGACGGTCCTGACCGACAAGGCCATTCCGGCTGACGAATTGACCCGCGGCGACGCGGAAAAGGCCGATCGCGAAGCCCGCGACGCCACCGACCCCGCTGATCGCAGCAAAGCCCATCGCCGGGCCCACGCGATTCGCGCGCTGCTGTAGTGGCGTGAGGTAGTTCCCCAAGTCAGGCGTTGGCGCGACGAGCGTGCCCGCCGGCCGCGTCAGGCGTCTTTGGCCGCTTCCTGCCCTTCGTAAAACGCGACGTTCAGCTTGACGAACCGCGCCCATACCGCCGGCACGTCCTCTTCGCGATAGATCGCCCGCACCGGGCACTCATCCACGCAGATGCCGCAGTCGATGCACGCGCGGCGATCGATGTAGAGCATCTTCTCGCGATCGTACTCCGGCTCGTCCTTGCGCGGGTGGATGCAGTCGACGGGGCAGACATCGGTGCAGGCGGTGTCCTTCGTGCCGATGCAGGGTTCGGTAATGTAGTGCGACATGCGGGCGAACTCTCAGTTGCGTAGGGTTATGGCTTGAAGCGGATGTTAGCGGGATTTCGGGTCGGGCTCACACCGTCATTCCCGCGCAAGCCCGCCCATTTCGTCATTCCCGCGCGCGGGAATGACGACACCGCGCGGCTCAGTCGATTCCCAGGCTTGGGCTGGATTCCCGCTTTGCGCCGGGCGCCATGCTTTTGGCGCAGCCGTAAGCATGCTCTGCGCGGGGGCGATACCATTCCGATATTCCTGATCCGCCGACACACTGGAAGTACTGGTCGGCTTGGGTGTAGGAACTGGAACGCGGTGTAGGTGTTTACACACATTGAGCATGCTTACGGCTGCGCCGAAAGCACGGCACCCCGGCGGCTGATAGGTGGGCTTGGCGAGCCACGGCGGGGGCAGGGGCGTGCCTAATCGTGGCGGGGACTGGCGGCCTGGCCGGTCCGGTGGTCCTAGGTGGTGGCGGGTTGATCCTCGGCGGGGCGTTGGAAGGATAATCGGGGTGATATCAAAAGACGCACTGATCCGAAGCCTGAAGGCCGATCCGGACTGTCGCTCAAACCGCCGGGGTGCCATGCTTTCG
>JAGQOO010000150.1 GCA_020427345.1 Phycisphaerales bacterium
CCTTGCCGCTTGGGACTTCCGGGTACGCGCTCCAATACGCGCGATCGTGAATGGCCCGCGTGGCGGCTTCGAGCGTCTTGGCGTGCTTGTCGAACCAGTCGGTCATCGGCGAATCCCCTCGGGTTTAGTCGCGGATCAGTCCGTGCTTCTTCAGCAGATCAATGACGATCTGCGCGCTTTCCTGCGGCTCGCGACCGTAGTTCTCGAGAACGAGTTCGGCCTTCAGCGGCTCTTCGTACGGGGCCGAAATGCCGGTGAATTCCTTGATCTCGCCGGCGCGGGCCTTCTTGTAAAGCCCCTTCGGATCGCGCTTCTCGCACTCCTCGATCGGCGCTTTCACGAACACTTCGAGGAACTTCAGACCGGCGTCATCATGAATCTTGCGAACGAGGTCGCGATCGGCCCGATATGGGCTGATGAAGCTCGTGAACGTCAGCACGCCCGTATCAGCAAACAGCTTCGCGACTTCACCGATGCGGCGAATGTTCTCAGTGCGATCTTCGGGCGAAAAGCCGAGGTTCTTGTTCAGGCCGTGGCGGATGTTGTCGCCGTCGAGGCAATAGGCCAGATGACCGCGCTCGACCAGCGCATGCTCGACAGTGAACGCGACGGTGCTCTTGCCACAGCCGCTCAGACCCGTGAACCAGATCGTGGCGCCTTGTTGCTTGAGCAGGTCGCAGCGCGCGTTGCGATCGACGTGCCCCTCATGCCAGGTGATGTTGGTGGCTTTCTGCTGTGCCAAGACGAATCTCCTTCAGTTCCCCGAGAACAATGGCGTGGACAAATACCGTTCGCCCGCTGACGCCAGAATGACAACAACCAACCGACCGGCGTTGGCCGGATCGGCGACGACACGCGACGCGGCGCACAATGCCGCGCCGGAGCTGATTCCACAACAAATGCCCGCCTCGCGCGCGGCGCGTTTCGCCCATTCGAACGCCTCGTCGCTACTCACGCGCTCCACCGCGTCAACGACCTGGAGGTTCAGATTGTCCGGCACAAACCCGGCGCCGATGCCCTGAATCCGGTGCGGCGCGGGCTGCGGCGTCTTGCCGGCCAGCGTGTGGCTGATGACGGGCGATTCCGCCGGTTCGACCGCGATGCAACGAAACGTTGTTTTGCGACTTTTGATGACTTCGCCCACGCCGGAAATGGTCCCGCCGGTTCCGACACCGCTGACCAAGATATCCGCTTCGCCGTCGGTGTCACGCCAGATTTCCTCCGCCGTCGTTTGGCGGTGTATTCGGACGTTGGCGGGATTGCGAAACTGCTGGGGCATGTAGGCGCCGGGCGATTTCGAGACAAGTTCCTCGGCCGCTGCGAGGGCCGCTTTCATGCCGCCCTCGGCAGGGGTCAGGAGCAGTTCGGCGCCGAGGTGGGTCAATACGCGGCGGCGCTCGACGCTCATCGAATCCGGCATAGTGAGCGTCAAACGCAGTTTGCGGGCGGCGCAGACGAACGCGAGGGCGATGCCGGTGTTGCCGGAGGTGGGTTCGATGATGTGGGTATCGGGTGTGATGCGGCCCGCGGCCATTCCATCATCGATCATGGCGACGCCGATGCGGTCCTTCACGCTCAGCATCGGGTTCATGAACTCAAGCTTGGCATAGACGCGAGCGTCGCCGAACAGGGTCGGCAAACGCACGAGTGGGGTATGGCCGATTGCGCGCGTAATGTCGTTGCGGAGATTCGCCATAGTGTTGGGATAGCGGGGGGCGCCGGGGGTGTCAATTCCCGCATTCTCCGCGTCTCGCGCGGCTGCGCGCGCCACCCATTCCGTTTGAAACACGGGGGCCGGACGTTTAGGATGGAGCCACGCAGGCTGACGACTGGGCGGGCCTGCGCCACTTCCATCGAGGGATCGGTATGAAACGGTCGCGTTTCGCGCGCGTCACGGGTCTGACTGCGTTCGGCCTGTGCCTGTGCCTGTGCATGGCCGGATGCCCGCAGACCATGCTGGACGGCGAATCGGGCACGGCCCCCCGCATCGATTCGGTGGCGCCCGCCAGCGGCTCGATGGCCGGCGGAGAGAGCGTCACGATTCGCGGCCTGCGTTTTGACGGTCAGGCGGCCGTGCTGTTTGGCGAAAAGCTGGCGACGTCGGTGCGGTTTGTTAATGAGGGAGTCCTCGAGGCTGTCACGCCTGAAGCCGCCGCCGGCATGGTGGACGTCACTGTGGTCTCCGCTATCGGCGAGCAGGACACTCGCGCTCAGGCGTTCGAGTTTGTTGACGATTCGGCGCGCGTACCGCGACTGGGCCTGTTCGGGGTCGCGCCGGCGTCCGGTCCGACAGACGGCGGCGAAGTCGTGACGCTGGCAGGAGACGGCTTCAAGAAGGGGCTGGTCGTTCTTTTCGACGGCGTGCTGGCCGACGATACGCAATACGTCAGTTCGACACTCGCCACCGCCGTTTCGCCGCCTCACGGCTCCGGCAAGGTGATCGTCGCCGTTAGGAATGCCGATGGCGAGGAGGCGACGCTTTCTGACGGGTTTGAGTATTTTGCGCCGGTTGTTGCGCCTGATCCGCCGGAGCCGCTACGCGTCGTTGGCGCCGTAGCGCTCGACAACAAGACGGTCAAGGTGACGTTCAACGAGCCTGTCGGCGAGGGCGCGGAGGATCCTCAGAATTACGAGATTCGCGGTTCGCAGAACTCGACGCTTGTCGTGACCGGCGCCGACGCGCAGTCGGATGAGCGCACGGTGTTGCTCGACACGCTTTCGCAAAGCGCCGACCTGTACACAGTGCGCGTCGTTGGCGTGAAGGACAGTATTGGTCGTCCGATGGTCGCCGCTGATGGCATCTTCAGCCCACCCGAAGGTGTTGATCCGGCGCGGGCCCAGTTCGCCGGTATACCGCCAGGATCAAGCGCGGATCAGATCGACAGCGACGGCGACGGCGCGGCGGATTGGTTTGAGATGGCGGGTTGGACCGTGACCGTCGAACTCGTCGGCGGTTCGACAAACGTCTATCACGTGACCAGCGATCCGTTTAACCCCGATACTGACGGCGACGGCGTGACCGACGCGCAGGAAAACGCCGCTTCACTCGATCCGCGCAGTAGCGATACGGATGTGGACGGCTTGTTTGATCTGGAAGAGCGCGTCGAATGGCGCAGTTCGCCTTCGGACCAGGACACCGACGACGATGGTCTCAGCGACGCGATGGAGGTAACGGAGTTCAAGACTTCGCCGATCCTCGCAGATACGGATGGCGACCAGTTTGACGATCGCGACGAGTTGTTTCAGCAGAATCGCAACCCGCGACTGGCGGATATGCCCACCGTGCAGATTCGCATAGGCCAGGTTCGCCTGGAAGTGGATGAGACCTTCAGCTTTACCGACGAAATGGGCCAGACGCGAACGCGCTCGCAGTCGTCGAGCACATCGTTCGCGCAATCGCGCTCGCAGAGTCTCGGCACGTCGGACTCGCGCACAAACAAGTCGGCGTTCGAGTTCGGTCAGAAGATCGGCACGGAAGTCGACACGGGCGCCAACTTCGTGCTGAAGGGCGTCAAGATCACTGGCGAGGTCTCGTTCGGTCAGAGCTTCGCCCGCGAGTACACATCGACAGTAACGTCAGAAACCGCCGAGGAGTCGCAGAACGCGTACGAATCATCGATTGAGGAGTCGCTGGAGTTCAGCGAGCGGCGCGCGGTCACGCGCAACGTGGACGGCGGACGCATCTCGGTTGATGTGTCGGTTGTCGGCGCGGGCGACATCGCCTATCGCCTCAAGCGGCTTGAGTTGTCGGCGCTGCAGCAGGACGACCTTGACCGCACGCTGTTCCTGCCAGTCGCCAGCTTGACGTCCCAGAGCGGGCCCGACCTTGAGCTCAATCTCGGCCCATTCGTGCCGGAGCGCGGGCCGTTCATCTTCAACAACACCGCCGAGGTGTTTCCTGATCTGATTCAGAAGCTGATGGCGCGGCCGCGCGGGCTGATCTTCCGTGTCGCGAATTTCGATATCGAAGACGAGTTCGGGCGGAACTTCGCCTTCACGTCGCAGTCCATCAACGACCGCACCGCGGGCGTCACGATCGACTACGGCAACGGCACGACGGAGAGCTACCGCGTTGCGACCAGCAGCCGCTTTGCGGCGAATGGTCGCACAGAGGGTATCTCGCTCGGCACGGCGTTGACCGAAATCCTCGACCTGACACACAAGTCCAATGAAACGCAGTATTTCACGAATCCGTCAACGGTCCCCGGCGTGCATGATTCATTTGGCACCGTGACCAACGCGGACGGTGTGGAAGTGCTGACGCGCGTGCGCGAGCGGCAGTCCGACATCCGCTACCTGACTGATTCGTCGCTCGATCCGAACGACCCGAATGATGTCGATCCGCGCTTCTGGACGGTGATCGCTGATCGTCAACTGCCGGATGATTTGAACTTCACGGACATTCGGCTCAAACCGGGCGAGCAGTACATCATCGCGTTTGTGCAGGATGTCGATCGCGATGGGCTGTACGCGCGCGAGGAGTATTATTGGGGAAGTTCCGACAATAACCCCGATACCGACGGCGACGGTCTGAGCGACTTTGAAGAGATTCGCGAGGGCTGGGAAGTGCGCATCCCCGGCGCGGCCTACAACACACGTCCTGATCCCACGCGCGCCGATTCGGATGGTGACGGTATCGCTGATTTTGACGAGCGCGAGCTGGGTCTCGATCCGCGTAAGCGCGATACGGACGAGGACGGCCTCAAAGACTTCGAAGAGCTTGACGGCTACACACTTGACCTCGTCACGGGCGTCGAATTGGCTGTATCGAAGTACAACGCTAACAACGGCCGCGTGATCATGATCACCGCCGGCCCGGACGGCATTGTTGACACACTGGCGACGGGCGACGACGAGCAACTCGACCCGCCCGGCACGAATGTTGGCGCGAATGCGATCGCGGTGCTTCCCGGCGATAACGGCCTAGTCGAAACGACGCCGATGGGCGATGACGAGGTGCGCCGCGAAGTCCGACACGATCTCGCCACCGCGACTGATCCGCTCAATCGCGACACCGACGGCGACGGCATCTTCGACGGACGCGAGGCGTTACTCGGCAGTAACCCCAATAACCCGCTCGACGCCGGCACGGTGCGCGACACGGATCAGGACGGCCTGATCGATTTCACGGAAACGACGCGCGGTTGGCGTGTGAGCGGTGTCGACGCTGCGGGTAACCCGTTCAGTTATCGCGTCACGTCCGATCCGATGGAGCCGGACAGTGACGAGGACGGCCTGCCGGACTTGTTCGAGTTTGATCTTGGCTCTGATCCACTGCTGACCGATACGGATGGCGATGGATTGAGCGACCTTGATGAGCCGACATCCGATCGGCTGCGCGAGATTGTGCCGGATTGCGCCGCGGCGCCGGGCTGTGCCCAGAATGTGGACCCGAACGCCGGCGCTCATTATGGCACTGATCTGCTGCTCGGCGATACCGACGGCGACACGCGCGGCGATGGCGACGAAATCATGACGCCGTGGGTGGTCAGCGTATTCCCGGGTAACAGCCCGTATCAGGTGTTCTCGGATCCGACAGTCGCTGACGCCGATCTCGATGGATGGAACGACGCGGAGGAATTGAACGCCGGCACGGATCCGGGGCTGGCGGACACAGACGGCGACGGCACGGCTGACCGGGCGGAGACCCTGATCGACGGTCCGCGGCGCGATCCGCTGCGGAAGGACAAGCAGATCACGTTCAAGTACACGACCATCAACATCATCGCCGATTGCGATCCGGGCGGAAGCGGCGGCGAGTTCGAGGGCGCCCTGCGCCTTCGCCGGCCCGACGGGCTGGAGTTGAACCTGTTCACGATCACGGACCGCTGCGACGACGTGCCGGAAGGCGGAGACTGCAGCGTCAACAAATCGCGCGCCTTTGTCATGCACGAAGGCGAGAACTTCGTCGCGTTCAGCTCGAACATCGAGGAAGACGACCTGACGGATGACGAGCAGCTTGGCAGCTTCGAAGAGTCGTACGACTTCAATGTGGGTTCGATGAACGACTCGGCCCGTCTCTCGGACGGGACCGGATGTGAGATTCGGATCAACTGGAGCATTACTGTGCGCTAGGCCCGATGGAGGCCGAGGGAGGCTGACCCGCCGCGCAAATCGCGCGGCGGGTTCTTTTTTTGCCGCCAAGCGGATGCCGCCCTTTCGGCGCCTGATTATGATTCCGGCGCCTTGGTAATCCTCACGAGGAGAAGCGCCGGATGTCACGCTCCCTGTTTGCGCATCTGCATTCCCGTTTTGGAAAGCCGGTTGATCCGATTACGCGGCGGGATTTTCTGCGCGCGTCGCTCGCCGCCGCCGCAGGAACGCTGATCAGTTGCCGCGCGCCGAGGCGGGCGGGTCGCGCGTCGCAGGAGCGCGTCGTCATCATCGGCGCCGGATTCGCGGGCCTGGCCTGCGCCTATGAACTGCGCTCGGCCGGGTTCGACGTGACGGTGCTTGAAGCGCGGCGCCGAGTCGGCGGGCGCGTGCTGAGCTTCAACAAGACGCTCGGCGGTGAGTTCGTCCCCGGTCGCAATATCGAAGGTGGCGGCGAACTCATCGGCTCAAACCACCCGACATGGGTCGCGTACGCGAACCGATTCGGGCTGGACTGGCTGGATGTGACACAAGACGAGGGCGATGTCGGATCGCCGGTGCTTCTTGACGGCCGCATGCTGAGCGACTCGGACGCCGAAGGCCTGTACGAGGAAATGTCGCACGCGTACGAGTCGATGACGGCCGACGCGCGCGACGTAGACGTTGACGCGCCATGGAACACGTCAGGCGCCGCCCGGCTCGACGCGATGTCCACCGCGGATTGGCTGTCCGGACTTGATGTTTCGGCGCTTTGCAAATCCGCCATCGTAGTGGAACTCGCCAATAACAACGGCCAGGCGCTCAAGCGGCAGAGCTACCTCGGCAATCTGGCCCAGGTCGCCGGCGGCGGGCACGACAAGTACTGGACAGAGAGCGAAGTCTATCGCTGCAAATGCGGCAATCAGCAGCTTGCATTGCGCCTTGCCGACGCGATCGGCGCGGATCGCGTGCTGCTTGGCAAAGCCGCGCGTGAAATCGTTCAATCGGGCGGCGGTGTGGCCGTCAATTGCGCCGATGGCGCCCGATTCGAGGCGGATCATGTCGTGCTGGCGACGCCGCCCGGCGTGTGGGGGCGCATTCGGATCGATCCGCCGCTGCCGATGACGCTGCGGCCGCAGATGGGCGACAACGTCAAATACATCGCGCGGATGCGTTCGCCGTTCTGGCGCGAGGCGCGCCGCTCGCAATACGCGCTGACCGACGGCGCGATCGGTATGACATGGGAAAGCACGGACGGGCAGACGGGCCCCGGCGGATTCGCGCTCAACGCGTTCTCCGGCGGCGCCGCGGCGCAGGCCTGCCGCGCCTGGCCGGCGGCGGAGCGCGACGCGCGCTACCGCGCAGAGATCGAACGCGTCTATCCCGGCTATTCCGCGAACTGGGAGGCGGCGCGTTTCATGGACTGGCCGTCGGAGGAGTGGACGAAGGCGGGTTATTCATTCCCCGCTCCCGGCGAGGTCACACGCGTCGGCCCGCTACTCGCGCAGCCGCACGGCCGAATTCATCTCGCCGGCGAGCATTGCTGCTACAAGTTTGTGGGGTATATGGAAGGGGCGCTGAGCAGCGGCGCGGAAGTGGCGCGCCGGATCGCGACGGCGGCAGGCGCGACAATCGACGTCTAGTCGCGCTGAAACACTGCGATATCCGCCATATCGAGGTCCTCATCCCCATCCCGGTCGCACGCGCGTAGCGCTTCTTCATCCGCGCCCGTCGGCGCGCCCATGTCCGGTCCCGTCATTAACGGAATCGCCAGCACGGCGTCCGCCGCGTCGATCGTCCCGTCGTGGTTCAGATCCGGCTCATACGCAAACCCGATCGCGCTCAGCATCGGGTGGATCTCCGGGTTGCGCATGAACATCCGCCAGCATAATCCGGTGCGGTAGTTTTCGATCATCACGGCGATCGGCGCCTGGTCGATCGAGATGAACTGATCGGAGAACCAGTTCGCGGTCGGGTTCAGCGCGTCGTAAAAGCCGTACGGACTCGCGAGTTGAGCGCCGTACTTGTCATACATGTATCGCAGCGCTTCGATCGACTCCGCCGGCGTGTACGGCGTCGCTGACAGCGCCGCGGTCGGCGCGATCGTGCCAGTGTCGTTTGTCGGCGAGTAGGCGAGATAACCGGTCGGCCCGGCCGACGCCGTCTGCCCCCATAGCCAGCGGTTGTAGCCC
>JAGQOO010000151.1 GCA_020427345.1 Phycisphaerales bacterium
TCAAGTAACGCGGGGACCTTCGCCAAGGCCACATAGTCGGGTCATCGACCCGACATCTTCTTGCCGCAACCTGTGTCGCAACGAATGCCACTGCTCAAGAGCAGTGGCACATGGCACATCGATAGCCGTCGCCGCAAGACCCGCGTTACCATGTCCGCATGTCGCTCGAAGAATACCGCCGAAAACGCGATTTTGAACGCACTCCCGAACCCGCCGCTGATTCCAAGCGCGGCAAGCGGAAGCGCTCCGGCCCGCTTGGCTACGCCACGCAGAAACACTCCGCCACGCGCCTGCATTACGACCTGCGACTCGAACACGACGGCGTGCTGCTCAGCTGGGCGCTGCCCAAGGGCCCGAGCATGGACCCGCGCGAGAAAAAACTCGCCGTCCAGACCGAGGACCACCCGCTCGCCTACGGCGGATTCGAGGGGCTGATTCCGGCGGGCGAATACGGCGGCGGCACTGTCATGCTGTGGGATCGCGGCGAGTGGGAGCCGCTGTCGCCGATGCCGCAAAGCTACCTTGACGGCGACATGAAGGTCCTGCTGCGCGGCATGAAGCTGCGCGGGGCGTGGGCGCTCGTGCGAATGAAGGGCAAGGGCAACGAAAGCGGCAAGAACTGGCTGTTCATCAAAGAACGCGACGAATTCGCGGCTCCAGAAGAGGCGTACTCGGTCATCGACGAAGAGCCATTCAGCGCCCTGACCGCGCGCAGCATGCACGAGATCAGCACTGCCGCCGACAACGTCTGGCGCGACGGGCAGGCGGTCGGCGAAGCGCCGCTGATGTGGCGCAAACGACGTTCGCCGGCGACGGTGGAAGCTCAACTCGATATCGAGGCCCTGCCCGGCGCGCGTGCAGCTGATATGCCGAAACTCACACCCATACGCGCCGCGCCCGCCGACGCGCCACCAACCGGCGACGACTGGCTGCACGAAATCTGGATTCGCGGCGTTCGACTGCTTGCGACTCTGACGGACACCGAAGTCCGCTTGATCGGAATGGAAGGCGAAGACTGGACAACGACGCTTCCCGGTCTTGCGCGAAAGCTGTCGAACGTTCCCGCGCATTCGGCGATCCTCGACGGGGTCGCCACGGTCATGGGCGCGGGCGGCAAGCCGAACCTGCCGGCGCTCGAATTGGCGATGCGCCTCGGCGACGAGCGCGATGTTGTGTTTCACGCGTTTGACATGCCGTATGCGAATGGCATCGAACTGCGCGCGACGCCGATACTGGAGCGCAAAACGGCGCTAAAGACGCTGATCGAAGCGATGCCCGCCGATGCCGGGGTCACATACAGCGATCACATCATCGGCCACGGCGCGGAGGTCTTCGCGCAAGCAGGCAAACTCGGCGCGGCGGGCGTCGTCTCGAAACGCTTCGACAGCGGGTATACCGCGCCCAATGGAAAAGGCGACCAGCCGACGTGGGTCGAGTCTCAGTGCGTAGCCGCTGAGACAAACAAAACCGCAAATCAGGGTGGGGCAGGCATCCTGCCTGCCAACTCCCACCTCGCCCGCCGCGCGCAAGGCGCCACGGCCGCCGAAGCTGTCTGGTTCTTCCATGATGTCCGATTCACGAACCCCGATCGCATTTTGTATCCCGAGCAGCGTGTCACCAAGCGCGCGCTCGCCGAGTACTACGAGCGCGTCGCCGACCTGATTCTTCCGCACATTATCAAGCGCCCGCTCAGTCTGTACCGTTGCCCGCAAGGCATCGAGCACGAGGCGTTTTTTCAGAAGCATCTCGGCGAAATGTCAACGCCGCACATTCGCGAAGCCCCCGTGCGAAAAGACGAAGGCCGCGAGCCGTATGTCGCCATCGACGGCCTCGAAGGGCTGCTGACGCTCGCACAACTCAGCGTGCTGGAGATTCACCCGTGGGGCAGCCGCGAGGACAACGTCGACAAGCCCGATCTGCTCGTGCTCGATCTCGATCCGGGTCCGGGCGTGGATTGGGCGCAGATTGTCGAGTGCGCGATCGTGACCCGCGAAACGCTCGAATCCGTCAAGCTGCGCGGCTTTGTGAAAACGTCCGGCGGCAAGGGCCTGCACATTGTCGTGCCGATCACGCGCCGTCACGGCTGGGACGTGATCAAGACATTCTGTGCGAACGTGGCGAAAGCTGTCGCGAAGCGTGACGAAAAGCGCTACACCGCCAATATCGCGAAATGGGCCCGCGAAAAGCGCGTCTTCGTCGACTATCTCCGGAATGTGCGCGGCGCCACGTGTGTCGCGCCGTACTCGACCCGCGCCCGCCCCGGCGCGATGGTCTCCACGCCGCTGACTTGGGACGAACTCGACGCCGCGCGGCCGTTGGCGTTCAACGTCGAAACGCTGCCGCTTCGACTCGACGCGATCGACGCCGACCCATGGGCCGACTTCTTTGATCGCAAACAGTCGCTTACCGCGGACGCGCAGCGGAAGCTGGCGCCGTGATTTCCCAATCCGCCCTCGTCTCGCGATAATCCCCGCGATGACCACAACCGCCGTCATTCTGATCATCGCGGCATACCTCGTCGGGTCGATTCCGTTCGGGCTGCTGATCGGCCGCGCCCGCGGCATCGACATTCGCAAACTCGGCAGCGGCAACATCGGGGCCACCAACGCCGGCCGCGTGCTGGGCCGGAAGTGGGGCATGCTGTGCCTCGCGCTGGACATCCTCAAAGGCCTCGCGCCGACTTTGATCGCGGGCTGGATTGTCGTGGATAGGCCGCTGACGGCGTCGGGCCTGCTGGCGTGGAGCGCGGTCGGGCTGGCGGCGGTGCTTGGCCACAACTTCTCGATCTTCCTCGGCTTTCGCGGCGGCAAGGGCGTCGCGACGACAATCGGCGCGGCGTCCGCCGTTTGGCCGTATTACACGGTCGCGATGGCGATCGCGCTGCTCGCATACGCCGCGTTTCGCTTCGGCACCCGGTTCGTCTCGCTGGGTTCACTCGCGATGGCCGCGGCGTTTCCGCTGGCGGTGCTCGGCTTGAACGCGGCTTGGACGCGCGTGCCGCTCGATGCCTTCTGGCCCTTACCCACAATCGCCGTCGCGCTGGGGCTGATGATCGTCGTCCGCCACCACGAGAACATCTCCCGCCTGGTACGCGGCGCGGAAGCGCGGATTGATGATCCCATAGCGCCGGCGACGAAGAACTCGAAGGCAATACCACCGACCGCGGATCGCTCGCCCAAGGCCCCGGAAAGCAGCGAACAGCACTTGAAGCACGGCCAGTAGTCTCCGAAGCAAGCTGGCTCAATGAGTGGCGTGAACGTGTGCCACTGCTCTTGAGGAGTGGCGGACTACGGGACCACCAGGCTGGTCGATGTCCCATGCTTGCCCGAATCCGGTATCCGCCATCAACCCCATTTCGCGTATCATCAACCCCATGCGGTCAATCTGCCTGCAAAGCGGCTCCTCCGGAAACGCCTTCTTCGTCGAGGCGGGGAATGTGCGGCTGCTGTTTGACGCCGGCATCGGCGGGCGGCGTGTGAAAATGCGTCTGCGCGAAGCCGGCTACGACGTAAACCGCATCGACGCGCTGATCATCTCGCACGAACACAGCGACCACGCCGCCCACGCGGGCGCCCTGCACCGGCTGTACCAGATTCCGCTGTACCTCACGCCGCGCACGCGACAGGCGATCGGCTATCGGCTTGGCAAGACGTTTGACGTCCGCCACTTTCAGGTCGGGCAGACGCTCGACTTCGGCGCGGTCCGCGTCCGCACGATTCCGACCACGCACGACGCCGTCGACGGGGCGGCCTTCATCGTCGAGCACGACGGCAAGCGGCTCGGCATCTTCACCGATCTCGGCAGCCCGACACTGTCGCTCTTCGGCGCCGTGCGCAGCGTCGACGCCGCGTATCTCGAGAGCAATTACGACCCGCACATGCTGCGCGTCGGCCCGTATCCGAGGGAAGTGCAGGCCCGCATCCGCGGAACCGGCGGGCATCTGTCGAACGCGGAAGCCGCGTCACTGCTAGCCGCGCGCGAAACGCCGATGCGTTGGGTGGCGCTCGCGCATCTCAGTCAGCACAACAATGCGCCGGAGGTGGCGCTGCGCACGCACGTCGAGAAAGTCGGCGCGGATTATCCGATTCACCTGACCAAAAGGTATGACTGTATCGAGCCGTTGTGCCTGTAACTCCGGGGCGAGTGAATGACGCGTTGGGCGCTCATCGCATTGATTTGTTTGGCCATCATCCTGAGCCGCGGCGCAACGACTTCCGCGCCGACAAAGTCGCCCGCGACCGAGCCGTCTGCTAAGACGCGCCCTGATTGGGGGCTGTACCAGATCCTCTGGCGATCAAGCCGGTATGGCGACATGCTCGATCGCGAAATCGCGCGATTCCCGACTTCGCCGCGCTACGTCATGTTCTATCGCGACCTCGGGCGCGGCTTTCCTTCTGAGGTCGCAACCGCGATCCACGAGCGCGGCGCGACGCCGATCGTCTCGATGGAACTATGGCGCTGGCATGATCGTCGCCCAGCGCTCGATCGCATCAACGCTGGCGACTTTGATGACTACTTCCGCGGATGGGCGCGCGACGCCCGCGACTACGACCACGAAGTCCTCTTACGCTTCGGCTTCGAGTTCAACGGCGATTGGTTCTCCTGGGGCGGTGATCCGATAGCGTTCGTCACCGCCTGGCGCCGCGCCTGGACATTGTTTCAGGAAGAGGGCGCAACGAATGTGAAGTGGGTATGGGCCGCGAACAACCAGAGTTGCCCCGATACGCCCGCCAATGCGATGTCGAACTACTTCCCAGGCGCCGAGTACGTCGATTGGCTTGCGATCGACGGCTACAACTTCGGGCCGAATCACGATCAGTGGCACAAGTGGGAATCGTTCGACGCGGTCTTCGGCAAATGCCTGGATACGATCGAGCGGCTTGACCCGCATATGCCGATCATGCTCGCCGAAGTCGGCTGCGCGCCGGGAGAAAATTCAAAGCGATGCGACTGGATTCGTGACGCGTTCGAGCGCATCACGCAAAATCACCCGCGCATCCGCGCCGTTGTCTGGTTCAACTACGACAAGTCGCGCGAGGGCGAGCCGAATTGGCGGGTAGACGAAGACGACGGCTCGCTTGCGGCATTCGCAGAGACGTTCGCCGCGCCGCCAAACACGAACTAAGCCGCTATTTGATTTCTGACAGCTTGACCGCCGCCCGGTGTTTCGCCGCGAGCAGCGCCGCTTCGAGCACGCGCTGCGTTTCATACGCGTCGGCGAAATCCGGCAGCGGCACGATCGGCTCCTCGCCGCCAAGCGCCGCCATGATGTCGGCCACCATGTTCACGAACGTATGCTCATAGCCGATGATGTGCGCATCCGGCCACCACGCGCCGGCATAAGGATGATTGCCCGCCGATGTGCACATGATCTTGCGCCAACCAGCCGTCGCCTTTTCATCGCGGGCGTCGTAGTACCACAGCCAGTTCATGTCCTCGAAGCTGAACCGCAGCGACCCGTGTTCGCCGTTGATCTCGATCGTGTTGTCGTTCTGATGCCCGTGCGCCACGCGGCTCGCCTCAAACGTGGCCATCGTGCCGCCTTCCAGCCGGGCGACAAACGCGACCGCGTCATCGACGTCCACCTTCGTCCGAGACGGTTTCTTCTTCTGCGTCACCCGACCACCCGTTTTTCGCGATGTTGGCGGCGTGGCCCGGTCCGGCACGAACGTTTCCGTCATCGCGCCGAGCACTTCGACAAACTCCTGCCCGGTTAGAAAGCGCGCCATATCGATGATGTGCGCGCTCAAATCGCCATGCGCCCCGGAGCCCGCGTACTTCTTCTGAAATCGCCAGCTCATCGGCGTATCCGGGCCGCCCCAATCCTGGAGATACCGGGCCCGCACATGGAACACGCGCCCGAGGCGGTCCTCCTGAATCAACTGCCGCGCGAACGCCACCGCCGGGCAGCGGCGATAGTTGAACCAGACGAACGTCTTCGACCGGCGCGAACGGGCCGCGGCGTTCTTCATCAGCCGGGCGTCCTTCAGCGTTCCCGCCAGCGGCTTCTCGCAGGCGACGTGCTTGCCGGCGGAAATCGCGGCGAGCGCCTGCTCGGCGTGCATGTGGTTCGGTGTGCTGATGTCGACCAGACCGATCGCCGGGTCTTTGACCACGTCTTTCCAGTTGGTGCCGTACTTTTTCCAGCCCCACCGGTCCGCGAACGGGGCGAGGGAGATCAGGTCGAGCCCGGCGATGGTGTGCATGACCGGCTTGACGGGGACATTGAAGAAACGCTCGACCTTGAGGTAGGCGTTGCTATGAGCGCGCCCCATGAATTTCTGGCCGATCAGGGCGATGTTGCATGTGTCCGCCATCGCAAGTCCTTAGAAGGGAAGTAGTTACAAATCAGCGGGCGAGAAATGATAACCAAGTCGGACGGAATTGTCGAGAGGGGGACTTTCGCCTGTCAAGGCGTTTCGGGCTGCTGCGTTTCCGCGGCGGTGACGGCGCCCACGATCGCCCGTCTCGGGCGTGCGATCTCGGCGCTAGAGCGGGGGGAGATGCGCCCTTGACTCGCCTCGCTCGCGTCGAGCGCCTGTAGCGCAGCGAGCCGGCGGAACTGCCAGTGGGCCACCGAAATCAGCGCCACGCCCCCAACTCCCGCCCAAGGGCCCGCCAGCCAAAACGCGCCAGCGCCCACCAATGGCATGATCAGCCCGCGCACCCCGGTCAGTGCGACGTGAACGCTCATGTACGTTTCAACCTGCCCCGGCGGCGCAAAACTGAGATGCCCGAGCGTCCACGCCATTTGTCCGCCGCCGCGGCAGAAGCCGAACAGCACGCGCGCGGCGATGATCACGAGCACCGATAGCCAGACCGGCGTGCCGACATAGGGCCGTGTCAGAATCAGGAACACGAGTACTGTCGTGTAGTTAAAGAACCACACCGCCGTGTTGATGATGCGAAACCGCACGACGCCGAGCGCGTCGAACTTCGTCGCCCACCAGTTGATCGTCGGCAGCGATATCGCCATCGGCAGAATCGTCATCAGCCCGATCGACCACGCATAACCGAGTTTCAGATCGTTCGTGATCACCGCGATCAGCACAGGCTCGGTGAAGAAATTCGCCGCCCCGAGCAGAAACTGGGCGAATTGATAGCGGGCAAACCGCGGATCACGCCCGAGAATCGCAAACACGTTCAGCAGCCCCAATCGCGTCGCCGGCTGGGCGGCCGCCGTTTCGCGAATCAGCCGCAGTTCGCGCGCTTCCCCGCGCACAGGAAGCTTGCGCAGCGGCAGCAGCGCCATCGCGGCGAAAATCGCGATCCCCGGATAAACGTAGCGATACGCGTCGGGGTGTCGGTCGAAGAGCACGCCGATCGCCGCGGCGCCGGCCATGACGATCGCCTGGCGCATCATGTGAAAGCGGGATGTGATTTGCGCCCGCATCACCTCCGGGTAGTTATGCTTCCACACGCTCGTGCGGAGCGTAATCAGCCCCGACAGAAAGAAGTGCGCCGACGCCAGCTGTGCGGCGAAGATGTACCCGTTCCACGGATGCCAATCCGGCGGTGTGAACCCGATCGACGCGACGCAAACCGTCCCGCACGACCCCAGCAGCAGCATCCCAGGCACGCGGGCCCGCCCGCGCAACAACGGCCCCCACACCAGGTTCAGCACCAGCGCCACAAACGGCGTCGCCCAGACGATCGTCGCCAGGACGTTCGATACATCGAATGTCAGCTTCGCCACGATCGCGGCGACATTCCCCTCAACCCCCGCCACGAACAGCGGCCAAAGCGAAAAATGCCGCCGTTCCAGCCGATAGCTGGCGCGTGACAGCGGCGGAACATCGTCGATTCGAAGAAAGGAGAGCGCGTTTCGCACGGGTTCAACAGAGTCTATCGGCTTTTCCCGAGTTGGCGCATCGCCGGGACAACGAGCGCGAAACCACCGGCGTTCAGGTTCAACTCGGGGCCGATCCGCGTTTCCGGTGGTAAAATCGCGGAATGCCGCAACGCGCCTTCATCCTGATCCTGTCCAACGACCCCGACGCTGCCGAGCGCCTGCACGACGAGTTGCGGGCCGAGCACAACCACTCCTGCCTCGTCGCCCATGATCTGGAAGAAGCCGTGGCGTCGATCCAGCGGCGTGCGCCGGACGTCGTCGTCGCGGCCATGACCGTCAAAGGCGAGGAAACGCCGGGCCCGCTGATGGGAGCCCTACGCGGAAACGCCCCGCAGGCCATTCTGCTGCTGATCGGCGACAGCCCGACGCCCGATGTGGTCGATGGG
>JAGQOO010000152.1 GCA_020427345.1 Phycisphaerales bacterium
GCAAGCCGACGGGGCGGGCTCCAAACCTCCCAAAGCTGAAGAAGCTTCAGCAGTGGGTAACCAACCCACCAACCGAGGGCAAGAATAGCACGCCGACACGCGCCGGGTCAACACAAATTCAAGAAAAAAGCCCCGACCTTTCGGCCGGGGCCCATTGGGTTACTCAGAAGGTACGACTTATCAGCCTAGCGGCGACGGAAGCCCATCAGACCCGCCAGCGCCAGCAGCGCCAGCGAGCTGGGCTCCGGCGTAATGCGGTACTGGAACTGGATCTCGTCAACGCCCGCGCCGGCGGCGCCGTTGATGACCGCGACATCACCGAGGGCCGTCTGGCCGATCTGACCGGCGAAAGAGCCGTTGCCGGCGCCCAAGTTGGCGGCGAAAATCGGGGCTCCATTGCTGAAAAGGACGATCTGTGCGAGCTTGACGTCGAACGACGCCAAGGGCGACAGCGCATCGGCCGCAGCCGCGGCAGCGCCCATGTCCAGACGAATCGCCGAGATCGGCAGGCCGCCACCGGTCAGGCCGGCGGGCAGCAGATCAGCGCTATTGTTCGAGAAGATACCGACGCCAACGATCAGGGCGCCATTCGGTTCGGCGACTTCGAAGTCACCGGCGGAAAGCGCGCCGGTGGCGGCGACGACGTGCGTGCCGGCCGACCCGGCCAAACCGTCATAAACCTGATTGGTCGTGCCCGGTGACGCGAGGAAAAACGCGCTCGCCGTGCTCTGCCCCAACAGGCCGATCTGATAGGTGTCGCCGAAGGCGCGCCCCGACTGCTCGCGCGGCAGCGAGAAATAAGCGTCCGGATTCGTCACCACGTCCATCTCGTTCAGGTCGATCTGGAACGGGTTGGCCGAACCGTACGGGTTCACCAGGTCGGCCATCGCCGGAGCGGCGACGAGCGCGGCCACGGCCAGAGCAATAAACCGCTTCATGTTATAGGACCTCCTTCAACTTTCCCACACCGGCCCTTCGGTGAAATGGCCCGGTCGTTTTGATGAAGAGGATGGTCCCGCTATGACTTCGTTGCTTTGAGCGAAGCGTCCGAAGTGCGCGGAATGCGCCGGGTTTCCAAGCCCCTCCTGCCTGTAACTAGCGAGACTACCGTTGTGGAAGGGGTTTCGCAATAGGAAAATAAGCTGCGGGGTCAGGTTTGTGGGCGGATTTTCAAGGCGGGCCGCGGGTGTAGCGCCCAGGTCGTCATTGCCCGGACGCCCCATCCTGTAGCGCAGCGGAAGGGTGGGGGACTGACCGTGGCTCCAGTTCGTTTCCATCCCCCACCCTTCGCTTCGCACAGGATGGTGCGCCCGCGCTGCGGCTTACGCGGCGCTCGCCCGGCACGTTTGTTTGTTCCCGAGTAGACGTGACGGGCCCTCGCCGTTCATTTCACTTTCCGCGAAACAAGGTCGATAATGTTGCTGGATTCGCGCGACGCGCCGCGCGTTCGCCGGTCTGTAAGTACCATGCCAACAAGCGGTTACGAACGCGCAATCGGCGCCTGATTTACGCGGACGTTGGCCCGATATTGCCGGGACACGTAGGCGGAGCGCATGATGTACTACGGCAGGCCCGATGGGGTCTGTCTTCTGAGGATCAAGAGGATCAACCACCATGTATTACGTTCGCCGGTCTTTGTTGCTCGCCTTGGCCGTGCCGCTGCTCATCGCCGGTTGCCCGTTCGCGCCGCCGGGGGATAGCCCGAACCCGTTTGACACCGGTGACGCGCGCCTGCAGCGGTTTACTTCCGCGGATGAATTGTTGAGCTTCTTTAAGAACCAGGCCAGTCGCACGATCAGCACGAACGCGCGCAACTCGTTCTTCTACGGCTTCTTTGGTCAGGCCGAAGCGACGAATGATCTCGCCACGCCTGCCGCGGCGGGTGGCGACAGTGCGCCGACCGACAACAGCGCGAGCGACGGCGGCGGCAGCTTCACCACGACCAACATTCAGGAAATCGGCGTAGACGAGAGTGACGTCGTCAAAACGGACGGCGCCAACTTCTACATGGTGCGCGGCAAGACCCTGCACATCGTGAAGGCGACGCCGATTGAGGAAATGGCCGAAATCGCGATGCTCGAACTGGATGATCGCATCGAGTCGATCTACCTGAAGGGCGATCGCCTCTACGCGCTGTCGCAGACGTACGGCGCCGCGGACGATTACGCCCTGGCGGCGGATATCGCGATCTGGCCGCCGTATTACCGCAGCAGCGCGGCGAAGGTGTACGAGATCGACATCGCCGATCCGACCAAGCCGGAAGTGGTTGAGACGGTTGAGATTGACGGCTCGCTGGTGACGTCGCGGCTCGTCAATGAGCGGTTGTTGCTCGTTCTGGCGATCACTCCGACCCTGCCGACGACGCAGTCGGGTATCGACGGCCTCACGCTGGAGGACATCCTGCCGAAGGCGCGCATGAGCGGCGGCGACGAAGCGATCGCGATCGACTGGCCGGACTGGTTCCGCCCCGGCCACCCCGACGGTTATTACATGACGGCCGTGATGTCGCTTGATCTGGCGGACATCACCAAAGTCGAGCAGTCGGTCGCGGTGATGGCGAGCGCCGGCACGATCTACGCGTCGCCGGATGCGCTGTATCTCACCGATACGGCTTATGACGAGAACGACAACTACCGCGAGACGACGACGATCCACAAGTTCGCGTTCGACGACAACGGCGTGGCGGATTACGAAGCGACCGGCTCGGTTCCGGGCCGCCTGTTGAATCAGTTTTCGTTGGGCGAGTTCGAAGGCGTGCTCCGCGTCGCGACGAGCATTCAGCCGAGTTTCTTTTTCGGTGACGACGTGGTCCTGATCGGAAACGGCACGGTCGGTGTGGGCGTGGACGTGGCGGAGCCCGTGCCCGTCGATGCGCGAGCGCAGTCGACGAATACGACGGAGCCCACCAACGCGATCTTCACGCTCGGCGCCGACGGCGACGAACTCAAGACGCTTGGTTCGATCATGGACATCGCGCCGGGCGAGCAGATCTACTCGGCGCGGTTCCTTGGCACGCGCGGCTTCCTGGTCACCTTCAAGCAGATCGACCCGCTGTTCACTGTCGATCTCGCCGATCCCGAGAATCCCAAGCTCGTCGGTGAACTGAAGATCCCCGGCTTCAGCGAATACCTGCACCCGCTGGGCGAGAACTACCTCATCGGCGTCGGCCAGGCGACCGAAACGGCGCCGTGGGGCGGCACGATCATGAGCGGCATTCAGCTGTCGCTGTTCGACATCAGCGACTTCGCCAACCCGAAGGCGCTTGACCAGATTACGATCGGCGGGCGCGGCAGCTACACCGATGTCAGCTACACCCACAAGGCCTTCACGCTGCTGCAGCCGGAAGGCGAGGATCCGCTGTTGGCGATCCCGGCGCAGATTCTGCCCGAGACCGACTTTGACTCGTTCTCGTACGAGCCGGTTTTCGACGGCGTGCTGCTATACCGCCTCGCCGACATGCAGTCGTTCGAGGAAGTTCGCGCGATCGCGGGCGTGACGCAGGGCCCGTTCGGCTATGGCTGGACGGAGTGGCGCCGCGCCGCGATCAACGGCGACTACCTCTACGCGTTGACGGACGACGGCGTTCGGGCGGTCGATTATGTTGATCCGGACGCGGAGGCGGTGAAGGTCGAATTCGCGGTTGAAGAGGATCCGTACTTCGACATTTACCAGATCGAGGAAGACTTCGGCGTCAGTCCGGGCGATGACGAAGGCGGCGGGTCTTCATCGCCGAGCGTCGGCGCGGTTGACGCGCCGCCGGCTGAGTAGCCTGCACACTCAAGTGTGAGTCAATCTGACCGGCCGGCGGCGAAAGTCGTCGGCCGGTTTTCTTACTTCGGGAGGAATGGGCCCCCGCTTGCGCGGGGGTGACGAGTGGGGTTGGGGGGCAAGCGGTAACACGTCATTCCCGCGCCAAGCGTACTCAGCGCCACGTCATTCCCGCGCCAAGCGGGAATCCAGAACGCAGAGCGATGGGCCCGCGCTTTTCGTCGGAGTGACAAACGCGCGGCCTGGCTCTTGGGTTCGCGCAACCGCGCTACCACGCCCCGCTATCTGACACTGGCGTGACCTTCAGGTCCGCCACCACCGGAAAGTGATCCGACGCATAGCGTCCGTTGTGCGTTTTGTCGTCGATGTCCGCCGACAGCGTAATGACGCGGCGAGAGTGCAGGATGTGGTCAATCCGGCGACCATCATCAACACCGTCGAAGTTCTCCTCGAACGTGCCGCGGCGGGCCTTGGCGGAGAACGCGTCGCGCAGTTCCGCCAGGTTGCCCTCCTGCTTGACCAGCACCGCGTGGGGCGGATCGCCCCATTCGCAATTAAAGTCGCCGATGACGACGATCGGCGTGCCGGCGTAGCTGTCGGTCAGGCGACGGATCATCTCGGCGGAATGCAACCGTGCCTCGGTCCCGACATGATCGAGGTGCGTGTTCAATACGAGCAGCACGAAATTCGGATTGGACTTGAAGCTCAGCTTTAACCACGACACCAGCCGCGGATAGCGGGCGTCCCAGCCAACGCTGCCGGGAATCGACGGCGCGTCGCTCAGCCAGAAGTACCCATCCTGTATGTAGTTGAACCGGTCGCGTCGGGCGAGGATCGGATCGGCTTCGCCGCCGTCAGCGCCGTCCATGTTGCCAACGCCGAAGTAGTGATACTCGGGAAACGCCAGCGCGATGTCGTCGGCCTGCTGCGCGATCACCTCCTGCAGGCCAACGATGTCGGGCTCGTTTTCGCGGATTGTCGCGATCACGCTGGCGCGGCGCGACAGCCAGTCGTTCGGCGGCGGGTCGATCGTGCCATTGCGGATGTTGAACGACATGACGCGAAAAGGGGCGGGTGGCTGGCAGCCGGTCGAGAAGCACAGGGTTGAGACGATGATTGCGGCGATCAGTCCGAGGGGGTGCGCGTTCAAGCACAGGCTCCTGCGGCGATGAGGTCGCCGGGGCCGAGCTTACGCTGGCCGGGCGCCCAATCGCGGTTGGGGTCATACCATTCATCCAGTACGCGAAGCCACTGCTCCCGCTCCTTGCAGGCGATGAACGCGCTTCGCACAGCTTCGTAGTCAGGGTGCAACTCCGCGTATTTGATGCCGAATTTTCGCATCACGCGGCCGGCGGCAGCGCCGATGAAACGCTCGGAGAGCGCGAAGTGCTCGCGAATGACGCGACCCTGCTCCGCGACGCTCGGTGGATCGGGCAAATCGCCGCCGGCAAGCAGCGCGCGTGCCTCGTTGAAAATCCACGGATTTCCGATGCAGCCGCGCGCAATCGTCACGCCGTCAACGCCGGTTTCGCGCAGCATGCGCACACAGTCTTCCGCCGTGAACAGGTCGCCACTCCCTAGCACAACCCGCGTTCCGGCGTGCCGCTTGACGCGCGCGAGAAACGACCATCGGCTCGGACCGATGTAGCGCTGCTCGACCGTGCGACCGTGCACCGTGATCGCGGCGATGCCGTAGTCAAACGCCGCGTCGAAAATGCGGAAAAAGTTGTCCTCGCTTTCGGGCGAGTCATCGAGCCCGCGGCGCATCTTCACGGTAACCGGCGTTTCGGAATCGACGGCGTCGCGCACCCGCCGCACGATCTCAATCGCGGTTTCCGGGTCGGACAGCAGATAGCCGCCGCGCTTGCGACCGAGCACCTTTTTCACCGGGCAGCCGAAGTTGATATCGACGACATCAAAGCCGCTTTCGGCCATGCGGGCCGCGGCGGCTGAGAACTGCTCCGGCTCGGAGCCCATGAGTTGCCCGCCGACCGGGTGCTCATCCGGCGAGACGTCGAGAATACGGCGCTGCAAGCGGCCCTTGTGGATGACGAGTTTGTCGAGCACGACTTCGTGCAGCGTGTACGGCGCCCCCATCCGCCGCGCGATAAGTCGCATGGCGGTATCGCTGTAGCCGGACAGGGCGGCCTGCACGAAAGGGGAGTCGAATGTATGCGGACCGATTCGCAGCATCGGGGCATTATAGCGACCGCGCCAAGGTGACCATCGGTATGCCGCATTCGGTGGTCCATCGGTGGGACTCGACGAACTCAAAGCGCTCGTAGAGTTGAAGCGCGGGCGCGTTCGCGGCGCCGGTGGAGACGGTCAACGGACGGTCGCAGTGGTCGATGATCCAGCCCAGCAGACGCGTGGCGTGTCCGCGCCGGAAGTGGGTCGGCGCCGTGACGAGGGCGGCAATGTTGGTTCCGCCACGCTCGTCGGCTTCGATCTCCGCGACGGCGATCAGTGGACGCTCGTACACATCGTCATCGCGGACCCCGATGAACGCGCTGGATGAAGACGCGATGTGTTCAGCCGAGCGGCGCAGCGGGGCGAAGTCGCTGACGCCAAGAATCTCCGCCTCAACGGCGTATGCGGCGGTCATTACTGCATGAATCTTGTGAGCGATATCTGGTGTCGTGTGGGCGAGGGGCTCGATGGTGGATCGTTGCGTTGAATCCCCGGACAAGGCCGGCCAGCGCTCCGATCCGCATTCCGGGCATCGGCGCCGGCCGCGCGCGTCATAACCACATTCGTCGCACGCCGAGGGGAACCGCTGGCGACGCTCCATCTCGAAGGACATCGCCGCCAGGCCCACAACCGCCCAAACGGGAATCGCTAACACCATGTGGGCAAATGTCGATGTGAAAGACACGGCGCCCCAGTCGGTCCGGCCAGTGAACACGACGAAGGCGCCGGCGAGCAGACCGACGGGGAACGCGCCGAGTAGATGCGCGCCGGCCACAAGGCGAGCCAAGCGCCGCGCTTCCACCCGACACCGGAGGCGGAGTGCTCGACGCCGGGCGTTTCCGACGCCGATCGCTGTGACGAGCGCGGCGAGCGCGTACGACACCCAGAGCGTCCCTTCCACGCCTGCTCCCACTTGGCCCGTAGCGCTACCGAGCGCGGCTAGCAGAAGGATCGGACGCTTGTCGCGCGCCTATTGATCCTTCGCGGTCGGTTTCGACTCCGCCTTCGGCACATACGTGCCATCGAAGTAGACCGTCCACGTCTTTCCATCGTCCTGCGAGCGGTCGATGAACTGCCGTACTTTACCGTCGGCGAGCGGCGTGAACGTGGCGCGGGTCACTTCCTTCACGCCGGAGCGGGTTACGCTCGTGCCTTCAAACCGCATGGCTCCGTCCTTGAACTCGCCCGAGTAGCGGACAACGGCGCCCGACGGATCCACCCAGATCTGCTTCCACTTACCATCTTCCGGGTCGACGAAGTTGATGCTGGTTCCGGTGCCGCCGCGGCCGTTGTCCCACTTTTCGAGAATGATCGCGCCTTTCTCGATCGCCGTAATCTGGTTCGTGCCGACTTTGACGCCTTGCGGATTGAAGACGTCCCAGTCGCCGATCCAGAAGTCGAATTGGCGATACAGCTCGCCAATTTTGCCGGCGGACTTCAGCACGCCTTCCCAGCGCGGATCATCATGGAGCGCCTGTAGATCCTCGTCGGTCGCCAGAAGACCCGTTTGCGAGAAGCCGGCCCGGAGCGAGGCATTCAGCGCCTCAAACGCCTTGTCCTTTTCGCCAAGGCGCGAGCGAGCACACGCCAGGTTGTACATGGCGACGGGACGGACCCCGGGGAATCGCGCCGCCTTCTCAAACGCCTCGGCGGCCTCGGCGTACTCGCCGCCAAAATGCAGCGACACTGCGTATTGCGCCCACGCCCGGCCGTCGTTCGAGTTTGCTTCGATCACCTTCTTGTATGCGGCCGCCGCCTCCGCCCAACGCTGTGAGGCGAAAAGCTGATCGGCCTCCGGGGTGGCGGTGACCTGGGCATGGCCAGCGGTCGTGAACGCAATCGCCGCAATCGCCACGGCGATGGCGCGGGTCGGCTTGGCGAATTGGCATTTCGGGAAGCGGCTTTCGATACGCATTGCAGAAACCTCCGGCCCGGCTTCCCGGGCGTCATGAATGGCTCGCGATTTCATTGTACTGACGGTGTCGACGGCCGGACCCGGCCAATATTCGCCTCTGAGTCACGGCGCCCGGGGGTATCCACAAACACCGTCGGCGCCTATACTTCGCAGTCTGTGGGGCGGCCGGCGCGCGGTATCCGGGCCCCGTTATTCTTAACCATGATCATCAGACCGATGGGGCGCGAATGGGCGCCCTCGCGGTGGATACGGGTTTTGTATTGACTCTGCTCACGCGACCTGCAGCCGCGACTCAGACGAACGCTGCGCCCGCTACGCGGGTTTGCGCAGCGCCGATCGGCCATTGGCGCGGCTCAGGC
>JAGQOO010000153.1 GCA_020427345.1 Phycisphaerales bacterium
GGCGCGGCTCTCGGAATTGGCGAAGCCCTAAACGCCTCAGGAGCGGCGGGCGGCTTGGCCGGCGCGCTGTTGTCGGTCGCGGGCGATCACCCATGGTTGGTCCTGGCGGCGATTTACCTGAGCACGTCGTTGCTCACGGAGATTGTCACGAACAACGCCGCCGTCGCGATCGCGTTCCCGATCGCGTTGGCCGCGGCCAACCGACTCGACGTCAGTTTCATGCCGTTCGTTTTCACGATCATGATGGCCGGATCGGCGAGTTTCGCGACGCCACTCGGCTACCAGACCAACCTGATGGTGTACGGCCCCGGCGGCTATCGCTTTTCCGACTTCCTGCGCATGGGCGTATTCATGAACTTGCTGGTAGGCGTGCCGACCGTGCTGCTGTCGCCGCTGATCTGGCCGTTTCGCCCGTAGCCGGTTGCCGATCATATCGCCTACTTTTGGCGATTTGTTCCGGCTGAGTGATTTTCATACCTACGTGTATCCGCCGGGCGGCGGCGCGGGTCTGTCAGGGGAGAGGAGCCCGACCGAGGAGCCGTCATGCGCATTTCCAGAGCCGTTTTTCTGTCCGCCGCCTGTCTTTTCTGCTTATCCCGAACTGCGGCGCAGACTACCTATTTCGACGAGCCCAACTATCTCGCGGCCGTCGCAGCCGGCGGGTGGGCGACCGTCACCGAGGGCTTTGAGAACGACGACCCGTGGGGCCTTGTCCGCACGACCATCGTGTACGGGACCCGCATCGCCCCCGACGCCCCCAGCAAGGGCATCACCTGGGATGGCAGCGGCGGCGGTTTGCACAGCATCACCACGAGCGAGGGCGCGGCCAATTTCGGAACGTGGGGATTCTACTCGTCCCCGCACGGCGACATTCTCAGCGGCATTCACGACGGCCTGACCGTCTCGTGCCCCGAGACGATGTACGCGTTCGGCATCTGGATTCGCGGAACCTTCGGCGCAAATGTGATTCTGATCGTAGACGGCGACGAGGCGAACCCGATCGATCTCGGCTCGATCTGCACCTATGACCAGTTCGGCGAGGAGATTGGATGTATCGATCGCAACCTCGGCAACACCGACTTCGTCGGGTTCACGGACACCGACGGATTCAACACCGTTGAGATTCGCGAGACCGAGGCGAACGGCGATGAAGCCCAGTATCTGTGGTTCGACAACGCAACGATCGGGTTTGTGACAACGCCGTCAGCCCGCGTGCCCGGCGTGCGCTGGTCGAACGCCGCGGGTGGAACCTATGACGCCGGGGGCAATTGGACCGGCGGCGCCGCGCCTGATCCGAACAACAACGCGATTTTCCGCATCGCGGGCGGCAGCTACGGCGTCACGTTGACGGGTGATGAATCCGCGCGGCAGATGGTCGTCGGGAACAACGCCGTCGCTCTCGATCTAGGTGGTCACACGCTGTACCTGACACAAACGAACATTCTCCGCGACTCACTGATTGTCGCGGAGCGCGGAGGCGACAACGGACAGCTCACGCTGTCGAACGGGTCCGTGACGCCGGCGAATGTCGTCGTCGCGCGGCGGACGGGCGTGACTGGCAATCTGGATGTTGGAGGCGGCGCGACGCTCGATGTCGGTTACTCGGTGCGAATCGGCGCCGGCGGAACAGGCGCCCTGAATGTCGGAAGCGGCGGATCGCTGGACACGCTGCTGGCCTATGTCGGCCAGTTTGGCGGCTCCGGCGCACTCAACGTGGACGGCGCGACGGCGACGTATCACAGCGCCAGCGTAACGGTTGTAGGTGATTCCGGCGCCGGTTCGCTGTCGGCGACGAACGGCGCCCAGCTCACGCCTGCTTCGCTGGATGTCGGCGCGTTTGCGGATGGCACAGTGTCGCTCGATGGCGCCGGCACATCGCTGACGGCGTCGACGCTCAGCGTCGGAAGCGGCGATCAGGTCGGAAGCTTTTATTCGAGCGGCGCCGTGTACCACAACGGCAACCTGACCGTCAGCAACGGCGCCGCCGCGCATTCGACGACAGCGTACGTCGGCGAAACGCGCACGGGCGTCGGCGTCATCACGGTCACCGACCCGAATTCCAGCTGGACCAACCCCGGTAGCAACACGTTCATCGGCTATGAGGGCGACGGCACGCTGAACGTGCTGAATGGCGGAACTGTCACGACCGGCTCGACATTCATCGGGCGCTTCGGCATCCACAATGTCCTGCGCGGAACCGCGAACGTTGACGGCGCCGGATCGACGTGGAACGCGGCGATTCTGTATGTCGGATTTGCTAACAATGGTTCCTGCTTCGGGGGCACGTTCTCATCGGAAGGTCGCCTGAACATCACCGGCGGCGGGCTCGTCAACGTGACACAGCTTCGCGTCGCCGAGCGCACATTCTCCGCCGGCTTCATCGACGTCAGCGACGCCGGCTCGACGCTCAGCGCTCAAGGGATCATCCTCGGCAATCTCGGCACACGCTGCGGCTCAGTGGCCGACTTGCGCGTAGGCCCCGGCGGCGCCGTGACCGCAAGCGGCGATATCACCGTGTATCACGGCGCGCTTGATCTGGCCGGCGGCGCAATCGCGGCGACGGATATCAATCTCTACGCCGGCCCGACGGTTGACCCCAATGATCCAAACAGTGGTGACGCTCCGGGCGTTCTGAGCGGCGCTGGCGCGGTTACCGGCAACGTGACCTGCTACGGCGGCGTCATCCGCCCGAACTACACGCTCGGGGCTTTGACCGTCACCGGCGACTATGCCGACCATGACGTTGACGCGAACACGATTCAGCCCACGGCGACGCTGGCGATCAACATCGGCCCCGGCGGTCACGACGCCGTCAGCGTCAGCGGCGCAATCACGCTGAACGGCAAACTGCGGATCCTGGCGGAACCGAATTTCGCGCCCGCCGCCGGCTCGACGTTTGAGATCCTGTCCGGCGCGTCCGTAAGCGGCTCGTTCTCGGTAGTTGCCGGGTCGGTTTTGAAGCCAAACCTGCGGCTCGAGCCGCGCTACACGGCCACAACGGTTTACCTGGAAGTCGTTAGTGACGTCGTCATCGGCGACATTGATGGCGATGGCGATGTGGACCTGGCCGACCTCGCCGGCCTGCTGAGCGCTTTTGGCTCGTGCGTCGGCGACTCCGGCTTTGTAGCCGCGGCCGACATCGACGGCAATGGCTGCATCGATCTCGCAGATCTGGCAGGTCTGCTGGCGAACTTCGGCGCATAGCGCCGGTCGATTGGAGGAGGAGGTCCGGGGTCGTTGATCTCGGAACAAGGACGCCCGACTTCGTCGCGATGCGACGGGTCGGGCGATTTCTTGCGCAAGGTCACGTGCCGGCGCCCCGCGGTGTGTGCAATTCCGGCTCCGCGGACTTAGATTGCGCCCATGCTCACGCGCGAGTCATTGGCGACGCTCCACGGGCTTCGCACACGCTTCTCCGCCGAAACCGGTCGTCAGAAACTGGAGCAGATTCGCGCGCTCGGCGACCTGACGCTGCGCGACCCCGCCGCGGTTCGCGAATTCCACGAGCTGCTCTTATTCATCGCCGCATACCCGGATAACCGCGATGTCCACATTGCCGCCGAAGCACAGCTCACGCGACTCGCGTCTGCCACTGAGCGGCTAACACGCACAATCCGGTCGGCCTCGTCGCGCCTGGCCGATTCCGGCATAGCCGGCACAATCACGCGGTATCAATACTCCTTCGAGGCGCTGTCCTGGATTGTGAGGCGCCATCCGCGCGAGGTCGCGCTCGATTGGGACGATGATTCGCTCGGCGCCACGGCCGACGAGTTTCTCGCCAATCTCGCCTGCCGCGTCGAAGCCGACGCCATCAGTTCCGGCCGTTGGACGACGCGGCGATGGCTCAGCCTCGCCCGCGGATCGGAGGACAGCGAACTCGGCTGGCTGTTGCGCGAGATTGAACGCACGCTTCCCGCAGGCCCGATTCGCGACGCCATATTCGACTCATTGGAAATCAGTGTCCTCTGGAAACTGGCGCCGACGGCCTCGCGCACGCTATGTCGATTTCCGCGACGCCGAGTCTACTACCACACCGACGGCCTCCAACGAGTCATCGACACCGCCGGCATCGTGAACAAGCCGCTCAAGCCTGTCGCCCCTTTGCCCCCACGCGCGGCGCAGCAACTCATCGACGCCGGCAGCGCATCGCTGTTCGTGCGCAACCGCGAAACCGACCCGATGACGTACGCCGATCTGCGCGAGGTCTATCTGTATCGGCTCGAACGTGGCATCGACGTTGCCGTGTTCGGCATGACGCCCGAGCGGCGGTTGCCGATCGAGTCGTATTTTGGCTACGTCGCGGCGAAGAATCGGATCCCGATGGCGTATGGCGGCGGCTGGGTGCTCGCGCACCGCTGCGAGATTGGCGTGAACGTCTTCGACACGTTTCGAGGTGGCGAATCCGCTCTTGTGTTCGCTCACATCCTGCGCGTCTATCGCGCGATGTTCGATGTGCGCGAATTTCGCGTCGATCCATACCAGTTCGGCGCCGGCAACAGCGAGGCGATTCGCTCGGGCGCGTTCTGGTTTTATTACCGCTTCGGCTTCCGCCCGACGGAACGCCGCCTGCTCGAGCTGGCTGATTCCGAAGCCGCGAAGATCGCGACCGACCGGTCGTATCGATCAACGTCTTCGATTCTCCGGCGATTGGCGAAGTCCACACTCGCATGGAAGCTCGTCGAAAGTGCGGAAACGACGCCGGACCTGCCCAGCGTCGCGCTCGCGGTCACGCGGCAGATCGCCGTCACATATGGCGGGGAGCGCGCCAAAGCCGAATCCGCGTCGCTCGCGAAACTGCGGCGCGTGTTGGGCGTTCGCTCGATGTCGAAGTGGCCGACCCACCAGCTGCGCGCCTTCGCGCGGTTGTCCCCACTTATTGCCGCGATTCCTGACTTATCTGCGTGGTCTGCTTCAGAAACACGATCGCTGGTGGAACTGATGCGCGCCAAGGGTGGCCCGCTCGAGCGCGCCTACGCGCTGGCGGTTGCGCGGCATCCGCGACTGATCGAATCTCTCCGCGCGCTTGCCCATGACACTGACCAGCACGAAGTCTAATGGTCGCGAATACGCTGTGGCCGCCGGGGCCTGCCCTCAGGATATGCGCGCGTGGAAGTCGTAATCCCGGGCCGGTATGATCTCGGCAGCCCGAGGTGATGCGTGTCGTCTTGACGCGCATAGGCACGACCATTCTCCCGTAGGTGATCCATAGAAGAACATGAATATCGAGCCCGGAAGTCACATCGCTCAGTACCAGGTTGTGTCGTTGCTCGGGCGCGGCGGAATGGGCGAGGTTTGGCGCGCCCGCGACTCCCGGCTTGGTCGCGATGTCGCTCTGAAGGTCCTTCCCAAACACCTGACCCAAACCAAAGAACGCACGCTGCGATTCGAACGCGAGGCGCGCCTGCTTGCCTCACTGAGCCACCCCAACATCGCCGCGATATACGGACTCGACGAGGTTGACGGCTCAAGTCTCCTGGTGCTCGAACACATTGAAGGCGAAACGCTGGCCGCCCGCCTCAAACGCGGCGGGTTGCCGCTCGATGACGCGCTTGAGATCGGGCTGCAGATCGCACAGGCGCTTGAAGCCGCGCATGCCAAAGGTGTCATTCACCGCGATCTCAAGCCCGGCAACGTCATGCTGCGCCCCGATGGCGCCGTCAAAGTGCTCGACTTCGGGCTGGCCCGCGTGATGGAAACTGAGTCGGAGCCGGATTCGACGACCTCTGACTCGCCGACCGTCGCCGCGCATTCGCCCACGATCACGAGCGACCACACGATGCCCGGCGTGATCCTCGGGACGGCCCCCTACATGTCGCCGGAACAGGTGCGCGGCCGCAAGCTCGACAAACGGAGTGATATCTGGTCGTTCGGCGTTGTGCTGTTCGAGTGCTTCACGGGGCGGATGTTGTTCCGCGGCGAGAACGCGACTGACGCGATGGGCGCGATTGTGCATCGCACGCCCGATTGGGACGACCTGCCGGCCCATGTACCCGCCGCCGCGCGCAAACTGCTGCGGCGTTGTCTCGCAAAGGAACGTAACGAGCGCCTGCACGATATCGCCGATGGGCGGATTGAGCTGGCCGAGATGATCCGCAGCCCGGAGGCGGACGCCGCGCGCGTTGCTGTGCCGGGCGCGCGGCGGGCTACGGGACTATGGACGATTCCGCTGGCTTTTGCGGCAGGCCTGGCGCTAACGTTCGGCGCCATGAATGCGCTCCGACCAGTTCCGGAGCGCCCGCCTGTCCGGCGTTTCACATTTGCGGCTGACCTCAGCCCTTCCGAGCCGGCGATTTCGAGAGACGGAAAACAAGTCGCGTTTCTATCCGATGGCGCTGTATACGTTCGCAAGCTCGACACGCTGGAGACGCGAAAGATATTGCGCTGCCCGGACGAGAACGAGCGGGCGATCGCGGCGGTCTGGTCGCCGGTCGGTGACGCGTTGGCGGTTGTGACCTCAGCCAGCAAGCTATACCGCGTCGCCATAGAGACCGGAGTGGCGACCGAACTCTCCAACACCAACGAGTTCCTCAACGGCCCGTGCTGGGCCGATGACGGCTACATCTATACCGGTGGATATCTTTCGGGGGACATCGTTCGCTTTCCGGAACGCGGCGGCGCCTCGGAGACGGTGATTCGCGAAAGTGAAGACATCCTGCACTATCACGGGGCGACTGTCCTGCCGGGTGGCGCTGGGATACTCGCCGTTCCACATTACACAGACCACGACGGCGCTCGCACCATCGTCTTGATCCGGGCTGACGGAACAACTAAGGACATCTTCACCGCCGCCGATGATGTCGGACGACCAATTTACTCGGCGACCGGGCACGTCCTCTTTGGCCAGGACAGCCCGCGCGGCACGTGGGCAATACCCTTTTCACTCGATCGCCTCGAGGCGACCGGGCCGCCAGTTCTGATCGTCCCCGACCACATCGCCGTCAACGTGTCGGACTCCGGCGACCTCGTTTACGATTACGATGGCGATTCTGACAGTCTGCGACATCTCATCTGGCGCGACCGCACCGGAGCGGTGGTCGGAACCATCGAACCGGCATTGTCGAACATGTCGGCGATTGCCCTGTCGCCCGACGGCAAGTACGTGTCGGTCTCCAGCGACGGGCCGAAGGGGGTTGGCAAGGGCGCGTCGGGGCGGGACATCTGGATTATCGACATTAACCGGGCTACGGCTGCGCGGCTGGCAGCGGAGGATGGGGACCAGTTCGAGACATTGTGGTCCCCGGATGGAACGCGCATCGCCTACACGTCCATTCTGCCCGGCTTTCGGTTCGTGGTTCGCCTGCGGCGCGCTGACGGCGCGGGGGATCCCGAGTTGATTCGTGAAGGCATCCTCGGCCCGAGCTTCAACGATGACTGGACGGAGTACGTGGCGTCCGCCGGCAGCTTCACCGACGACATGTATGTATGTCGCGCCGCCCTCGAGCCCGGCGCCGAACTCGAAGTCTTCCAGAACGCAGAGGGTTGGGACATCATGCCTCGACTAAGGCCGGGCGGCGGGCTGATCGCCTACCTGTCCTCGCCCGGAGGGATGGGTATGCTGTCGAAATCGCGTGGCTTCCTTCGCCGTTATCCGGTGGGGCAAGGCCGATGGCCAATCTCCAGCGAAGCGATATCGCCCGTTATCTGGAGCCGCGACGGCTCAAAACTCTACTTTCTGGAACCCCACGGAGATCGCGCGGCGATGTGTGAGGTCGCTGTGACGCTGGATGAAGATCAAGTGGAAATCGGCGCCCCAGTTCGGCTATTCGAAATCGACGGCCGGGTCGGCGGCGTCAGTGACTTTGACCTCTCGCTGGATGGTGAGCGCTTCCTGATGCCCGAGTCGGCAAGCACAGGTCAAGACGAGGGGCCGGACCTTGGAATCGTGCTGGTCGAGAACTGGTACGAGGAATTCAGGCCGCGCGCCAAGCAATAACGCCGGTGAAAGCAGCGCCTCGCCCCGTCGGAATTGAACGAGGCAAGGCGCCAAGTCTCAAGAAACGCCCTTGAGTCGTTGAGTTCGCGGGCCGGATATGCTTACGGCATGCAAACCGTGCCAAACACAGACAGCAATCCGGCAAGATCGCCAAGAT
>JAGQOO010000154.1 GCA_020427345.1 Phycisphaerales bacterium
TGACTCAACACGAACGTCAGATAGCCCGGCGCGCGAGCGGAAAACGCGCCATGTGGCAGGCGCGGAGCCTGCGGCGCCGATTTTGAAAGGCCGGATGGGGCGCCGGGTGGGCCGGTCGTCCGGCGTAGATCAATCGTTCCCGGACTGTGGACAGTCGTGAAAACCGCGGACAAACCGCGGGCGCTGTCGGTGTGTCTTGACGAAAGCGAGGTCGACCATGGCGGAAGGCCCGAGCCGGGCGCCGCGTCCCGACGCCGAACTCATCGCCGAGGTGATCGCTGGGGACCGCGCCGCGTTTGACGAGCTTGTCGAGCGCTATCAACGCCGCGCGTTCAGCGTATCGACGCGTCTGCTTGGCGATGCGCACGACGCGCTCGAGGTATGCCAGGAGGCGTTTGTTCGCGCGTTCAGCAAACTCGACACACTCGAGGCGCGCGAGCGCTTCGGTCCATGGCTGATGCGGATTGTCGCGAACCTGTCTCTCAATCGGCGGCGGGATCGGGCGGCCGCGGCGCGCGTGGGGCGCGCAGATGCGAACGTCGGTGAGTTAGAGGCGAACGGCGCCCGCGCCCGAGCGCCTCACGCCGCCTTGGACGATAAGGAGTTGTTGGAAGAACTCTCGCGGGCGATTGACCGACTGCCGACCATGCAGCGCATGGCGCTGACGCTCTTCGCGATCGAGCGCATGCCGCAGAAGGACGTGGCCGAGATCATGGGCTGCAGCGTGGAGGCCGTGAAGTGGCATGTGTTTCAGGCAAGAAAACGCCTGCGCGAGCGTTTGGCGGACTACCTGTAAGAAGGGCCAAGGCGGATGGACCCGGACCTGCTTGACAAGCTGCTGAGCGCCGCGCTGGACGATCCGCGCGATCCCGAGGCGGTCAAAACGCTGGAGGCGATCTGCGCGCATTGCGCGATGAGCCGTGCGCATCGCGACACGTGGCTGCGCGTACAGCGGCTGTTGCGCGGGCTACATTCCGGCGCCGAACAACACGCCGAGGTCGATTGGAGGGAATTCGCGGGGCGGGTGCGCGCGGCGCTGGGGCGCCAGGGTCGACGGTAGTTGCCTATACAACCCACAGGTCCGCCAGGCGGCGGCCCGGCTCTCCAATTGCGCGAGGCCCGGGAGAACCGTAACTGCTTTGTGCGCAATTGCTTACGGTGTTGCGCGCTGGCAATTGCGCCGGGTTCCGCGACCCCTGATGCTCGCCTTCGGGATCGCGTGGGCTTTGTGCCGCAAGCCGAGAGGCTGCGAATCGTCGCCCCTCACGCGTGAACAAATCGCTCCGTTACCGCAGCAATCGAAATCTGATAGCCGTTTATCGCGCCCGTTCGTCTACAATGGGGACGCCCATGTCAGCCGTGCCGTGATCCGCGGGAGGTGATCGGTCGGTCGGCGAACACGTCACTCGGTATTTTCACTGAGTGGCCGGCAGCTGGCCTGAGGCAAGTCCGGGTTTTGTTTCGCAATCCGGATCACGTCGTGCGCCCTTCGCTCAAAGGGCAGGAGGAGTCAGTTCATGTCGCGTTTTGCAGTGCTGTTAGCGCTGGGGGTCTGCGCGCCCATCTTGGCGCAGGCCGGTACCCTTCAGGGCTCTCCACTTGATTATCCGGATGGTGTCAGACCGCGTGACACGATCACCATTCCGCTCGATGGAACTTGGATCGTGCTTGACGAGTTGATGACAGTGGGAAGCTACTTCTCGCCGATCTTTATCTACACATCGCCGGACCCGCTGCAGTTGGATGTCACTGATCTGTTCGTTGTTTCGGATCGCCTCGAAGTCTATCTCGATGGCGGGTTGCTTGGCGTGACGCCGCTCGTGCCGGACTGGACCGGGTTGTTTCCGGCGGTCGGCCCTGAGGATGATGCTCCATACACGGACGATCCAAACACCGCCTGGGCCCGGCCTGAGTTCAGCAAGCAGTCGTTCGCGCTGCCGGCCGGCACGCACGTTCTGACGCTGCGCGACATTTACATTCCGCCGACCAGCGACGGTCCGGATTACGAGGACGGCACGGCGGCCTTTCGCGTCGTGCCTGAGCCGGCGAGCGGCGCGCTGCTGCTGATGCTTGGCGCGATCGGCCTTCGCCGCCGACGCCGTTCCAGCGCGCTCGTTGCCGCCGGAGTCGTGGCCGCCGCGCTGGCAGTCGGCTCGGCTCAAGCCGGCACGCCGTGCGGCCCGCTGATGGCGGATGTGGTTTCGAACACGCTGGAGATCGACGGCACGACCGGCGCTGACAGCATTCGCATCGCGCTCGATCCCTCCAACTCGGCGATTGTCGATGTTTTCTCACCGGCCACCGCCGGAACGCCGAGCTGTAGCTATGACTCGACCGGCGGCGTGTTCGACACGATTCACGTCAACCTCGACGCCGGTGACGACCTGATTGTCGTGGACGATTCGGAAGGCATCGTGTCGGACGGCTGGTATCTCATCATCGATGGCGGCGACGGCAACGACGTGGTGCTCGGCGGTATTGATCTCGACACAACGCCGCTCGCGACCGCGCTTTCGATGTTGAACACGTTGAATCAAGCCCGTGACGCGCTGGACGATGTTCTCGCGCTGCTGAATCAGCCCGTGGGCTCTTGCGACACGGTTCCCTGCCTCGTAACGAACGCAGCGAATGTGATCAAAGCCGGCGGCGAGGACCTGATTGTGCCGACCGCGCGCTACATCCGCGATATACAAAGCGAGTTGATCGTTCCGACGGCGGACGCGGTTGAGGATGCGCACGATCGCATCGCGAACTACGTTCAGACGGTCCTGGCCGATGAGGCGCAGGATGTGTCCGCCGAGGCGCAGATGTTCGCGGCGGATGTCGAAGTCATGGTCGACGACTTTGATCTGCTGCTACCCGTGGCCCAAAGTCTGCTGGGCCGCGCGGAAACCCTGTACGCGCACGCGTCGAAGATGGGCCTCAGCACGCAGAACGGCGACTCCGTGGCCGTTTTTCGACAGACGGTCGATAGCCATGTGACATCGATTGAAGACCTGGCCGACCTTTGCCCGGAAGATCCTGAACCGACGGAAACGCAGTTCGACGAAGACTTCCAGGAGCCGAACGGGTTGCCGCCGCTATGCGCGGAGATTGAGCGTCGCGTCGAGGCGCTGGAGGCGATTACGGACAGTGTCGAGGCGGATACGGACGCGGTCGAGGCAGAGGCGAACAGCGTTCAGGCTGACGGCGACGCGCTTGAGGCCATGGGTCTGGCGATCGGTGACGACGAGCTTCCGACTTCGCACGCGACGCAGATGGTGCTCGACGGCAACGCCCTGATTGTGACGGGCGACAGTTTTGTGACCAGCGCCGAAGCGCTCAACGCGGATTGGGAGCAGTGGGTCGGCCAGTTGGAAACCGACCTGGGCGCCCGCGGCGACACAATGCACACACGCGGCAACACGGAGATTCTCGCCGCCGCGGACACGCTTGAGGCGCAGGCGCAGGCGGATATCGAAACATCGGCGGCCGCGCTGCTGGCCGAGGCCCAGCAGATCGAAGCGGATATAGAGGCGCTGATCGTCATCGCGGCTCCTTTGCTGCGCGATGATCTTGCCGTTCGTGGAACAGCAACCGGTTGTACCGTTGACGCCTCTCACACGATCAACGGTGGCGGCGGCAGCGACTTCCTCGTCGGCACGACCGGCGGTGATGTCATTCACGGCGGCGACGGCGCGGATCTCATCATCGGCGCCGGCAGCGCGGACGAACTACATGGCGACGCCGGCAACGACCTGATATTCGGCGGCGGCGGCGGCGACGAGATTTTCGGCGGTGAGGATGTCGACCTGCTGATCGGCAACGCCGGCGATGACTGCATTTTCGGCGGCGGTGGGCAGACGCTGACGGCCGGCTCGCTGTCGGTCGAACTCGGAGACGTGTTCTTCGGCCTGGATGGAGCGGATCGCCTCATCGCCGGTGATGACGAGGACACCGATTCCAACGGAATCGATGTCGCGTTTGGCGGTAAGGGTGATGATCACATCCGTGTGAGCCATGGCGGCGATCTCACCATCGGATCGTTCACGCTCAAAATCGGCAACCTCGTTTTCGGCGGCGAGGGCGACGACGACATCGTGTCGCGCAACGGCATCGATGTGCTGTTCGGTGGTCCGGACGATGACACGATGACCAGCGGTCGCGGCGCCGACCTCGTGATCGGCAGCGGCAGCTCCGCGTTTCATCTACTGCTCGGTGACCTGCTCTTTGGCGGCGACGGCGAAGACACGATGAATACCGACGATCCCGACGCGAATCGCCCGAATGACGATATCGACGTGGCGTTTGGCGGCGACGGCAACGATACGATTCACGGCTTCGGCGGTGGTTCGCTCGTGATCGGCGATCCGAACGATCCGACGTTTGAGTTCCTCTTCGGCAACTTGATTTTCGGCGGAAACGGGAAAGACGGGATCGATACGCTCGACGGCATCGACGTGATCTTCGGCGGCGCGAATGACGACACGATCGAAACCGCCAAGGGTTTCGTTCTGACGCTGGGCGATCCGAATGGCGGATTCCGACTCGCGCTGGGTGATCTGATCTTTGGCCGCGGCGGAAACGACGAGATCGACAGCGATGACGCGGACGGAAATCGCCCCGATGACGACATCGATGTGATTTTTGGTGGCGACGGCGATGACACCATTCGCGCGTACGGCGGCGGACTGCTGACGATCGGCGATCCGAATGATCCCGACTTCGAAGCGCGGATCGGAAACGTAGTGTTCGGCGGCGACGGTGACGACGACATCACCACGCTCGACGGCATCGACCTGATCTTCTGCGGAAACGGCGATGACACGGCGGCCGGCGGTCAGGGTTACAACCTCAATTTCGACGATGTGTTCCTGATCGATCTCGGCGACCTAATGTTTGGCCAGGACGGCAACGACACGCTGCATGGTGACGCCGCCGACGTGCCGGACGATGAGGCCGACGACGGCATCGATTTGATTTTCTGTGGGCAGGGCAATGACGCCGGCTATGGTTGCACCGCCGGCCAGATCGAACTGCCGGATCAGAACTTCTGCCTGCGTTTCGGCAACCTGATCTTTGGCGGCCCCGGTGATGACACGCTTCGCGGCGACTACGAGAACTGGGACGCCAACGACCCGCGCGACGGTATTGACCTGATCTTCGGCGCCGCCGGCGACGACACGATCGAAGGCGCCGAGGGTTCGCTGATCGTGGTCGGCGATCTGACCAGTGGACAGGCGGTCATTATCGGCTTCGGCAACCTGCTGTTCGGCGGCCCGGACGACGACACGATTCGGGGCGCCAACGCCGGTTCGCTGTGCAGCGGCGTCAGCAGCGACCTCGACGATCTCCTGAACGACCTGGGTATCACCGATCTCAACGGCGCGGCCGATCTGATCTTCTGCGGCTCAGGCAATGACGATGTCGACGCCTACAACGGCATTGACTTCGTGTTCGGAAGCGACGGCGAGGATAACCTGCGCGCGGACAACGGTGGTTTCATCATCGTGCCGATCAGCGGCGTGCCTACGCCGATCGCCATGGGCAACCTGATGTTCGGCGGCGACGATGACGACATGATCCGCAGCCTGGGACGCATCGGGCTGCCGACGATTCCGCCGATTGAGTTGGATCTGCTGTTCGGTAATAAGTGCGACGACACGATTTCTGCCGGCGACGGCCTGAACATTGTGTTCGGCAACCGCAATGATGACACGATCACGACCGGCGACGGCATCAACATCGTGTTCGGCAATCGCGGCGATGACACGATCAACATGGGAACCGGCCTGAACATCGGCTTTGGTAACCGTGACAACGACGTGGTCGCGGCGCAGGATGGCATCAATGTCCTGTTCGGCAACCGCGGCGATGACGACGTCAGCGGCGGACTCGGCCTGAATGTCACGTTCGGCAATCGCGGCGTCGACAGCGTCAGCGGCGGACTCGGGCTCAACGTCCTGTTCGGCAACCGCGGAATCGACAACGTCACGAGCGGCGGTGGCCTGACAGTCGCTTTTGGCAACAAGTCGAACGACATCGTTCAGGCCGGCCCGGGCATTAGCGTCCTGTTCGGCAACGCCGGCGACGACCAGGTATCCGGTGGTCCGCTGTTGAATGTCTCGTTCGGCAACTCCGGCAACGACATCATGTCGGCCGGCGCCGGTTTGGCGGTGTTGTTCGGAAACAGCGGTGAAGACCGGCTGACGACGAGCGCCGGACTCAGCGTTGTCTTCGGCAATAAAGACAAGGACATCCTCCGGAGCGGCGGCCCGAGTTTGTACGTCGCCTTCGGCAACAACGGCAACGACGTGATTGTCGGCGGCGGCGGGCTCAACCTGATCTTCGGCAATCGCGGCGCCGACCAGGTGTTCGGCGGCGGCGGCGTGAATATCGAGTTCGGCAACAGCGACGACGACATCCTTCGCGGCGGCGGCAGCGCCGACTTCATCTTCGGCAACCGCGGGTCGGACCAGATCGCCGGCAATGGCGCGACTGACTTCCTGTTCGGCAATCGTGGTAACGACAGCATCGTCGGCGATGGCGCCAAGGACTTCATCTTCGGCAATCGCGGCGACGATACGTTGCGCAGCGGCAACGACGGCGGCACGAAGGACTACATCTTCGGCAATCGCGGTAACGACAACCTGCACGGCTGCGACAACTCCGACAAGCTGTACGGCGGACGCGGCAGTGACAGCAAAAACCGCGACGATTGCAACGACCTTACGTTGTCTCCGCCGGCGTGTGGCGAGGTCCGCGGATTCGTGCGTATCGACACCGACGGCGATGGCATCGGCGATGTCGGACAGCCCGGCGTGACCGTGATGGCCGGCTCGGGCTCGGCAGTTACCGATGACGACGGCGCCTACCGCATCGGCGGTCTGGCGGTCGGCTCGCACACTGTTTCGCAGTCCGTGCCGGGCGGTTACTCGCAGATCTCTCCGGGATCGAACTACTCGGTCACGGTCGGCTCGATGGGTATCGACCTGTTCCTCAATCGCGACTTCGTGAACCGCGAAGACTGCTTCGTCAGTCCGGACGCATGGTCGTGTTTGGGCAATGCCTGCGGCGGCAACCTGCAGTGCATGCCGGTGCTGGTCCGCAAGGTCCTGCGATGCCCGCAAACGGGCGAAATCTGCCAGACGGCGGATGATTGCTGCGGCGACTGCGAGCCGTCATGGGCCGTCGAGGAATGTGACTGTGTCAATCCGGACACGGATTGCTACATCATTCTGACTTCTGCGGGCCCGCAGTGCAGCATGCAGTGCGTCACCAATGATGGAACGCTCGCTCCGTGCGACCTCGTCGTCGACGGCGATCTGTGCTGGTGCGCGTGCTCCGCTCCGGAGCCGTGCCCGACGGAACTCGCTCAGTTCACGTTCAGCGGTCATGTGACCGCGGTGACCGGCGACATTCCGCCGCCGCCGTGGAATACGGTGACGCCGGGCGACACGATGAACATCACCTACTGGTTCGCGCGCTTCCAGCCGGATCAGGATCCGACGCCGCCGCTGGGCGACTATCCGGCCATCGTTTTCTACCAGTTGTCGGTGGGATCAGCGGCGGATGGTGGGGCGATCGCGTCGCCGCTGACGCTGATTCGCAACGTGAATGGCCAGATGATTTCGTCGGATGAGTACCGAGTGTCGATTCCGCTTTCGTCGCCGCCGGGCAGCATGATTGACTTCTTCATGCGGCTGATGGATACGACGGGAACGGCGTGGACGCTGGCGGGGCTCTCGCCGCGCGATGCGCTCCCGCTGTGTGGCGATGTCGTGCTCGATCGTTTCGCAAGGCGGACGTTTACGATTTCGGAAACGTCGGCGACGGGCGCCTGGCAGATCACCGGATTGGTGGACATCCACGAGTGTGACAACTGCGCGGGTCCGTTCCCGTCGATGCCGAGCCCAGAGCCGTCGGTGAATCGCGGCGGCAAGCTTTCGGCGCCGGCCACTGACGCGACCACGCCGACGCAGGCCGGTCGGCTGAGGGATCACCGGCCGTAAACCGCGCTGGACGCGCGGATCAGTTGAATGACGTTTTCGGCGGGGAGCCACGGGAGAGACCGAGGCTTTTCGCCCTTTGTTTGCCGGGA
>JAGQOO010000155.1 GCA_020427345.1 Phycisphaerales bacterium
CAGGACCTTGTGTTCGAACTCGTCAACGCTCCGCCGCGCGTCAGCATCGACTATCCCCTGGATGGGGCCACCTTTTACGCCGGCCAGCGCGCCTACTTCTCGGCATATGCCTATGACCTGGAAACGTCGAAGCTCCTCGCGCCCACCAGCGTGAGCTGGGCTTCGAATCGCGAAGGGGCTATCGGCGTCGGTTCCTGGGTGCAACGTGAATTCACCGTCCTCGGCGAACATCAAATCACCGTCACCGGCCGGGATAATGACGGCGCATCCGCTACTGACTCGCGCCGCGTAACCGTGCTTCCGCCGCCGCCGGACGGCCTTCCGCCGACCGCGTTCATATACACATTCGACTACGACTACCGGGCGCCGAATCCGGTGTTGACACTTGGCGGCGTTGGACATGACGCCGAGGATGGCGCCCTATCCGGCGCCCGACTCGAATGGCGGCTGGAGTCCGACAGTATTGAATGGAACATTCCGGGCGGTGTGGCATATGGCAACACGCCCCAGGCCGTGTTGAACCCCGTCAATGGGCGTGGCGACTTCCGTGTGCGGTTGACCGTGACGGACTCGACCGGCAAGACCGCGGAGGTCGTGCGCGAAGGCAGCCTCTTGTACATCCGCTGATTGGAGCCCGAACCCAAGGCAGCCGCGCGCCGCTCAAAGTGCGGCGCGCGGTTTTTCTTTGAATTCGCGTGAAGGGTATGGAGAGCACGTCGCTTCGACCGGGCCACCGAACCCAAGGAGAATCCGATGTTTAGATCGACCATAACCTCAGGACGCCTGTGCATCCCTGCGACGTTTTCCATCGGCCTGCTGTTCGCCGCCGGCTGCCTGATGTCGGACGAAGGACAGATAGACGACATCGGCATGGGCGCGAGCGATAGCAACGCGGTTGCGCAGAGCCCGGACGCCAACACTCCAGAAGGCGCCTTGGATGGCGCGAATTCGGCCGGTGGCGCATCCCAGATCCCTAGTGTTCCACATCGCCCCACTGTGTTCGCCGACGCCGGCCCGGATCAGGTCGTCGAGGACAACGCACTCGTAACGCTGACGGGGCGCGGGCGCAGCGAAAGCGGCGCCGCCATTTCATACTCGTGGCGCCAATTGGAGGGAACTTCGGTCGCGCTCGTCGGAGCGGCGAGCTCCACGCTCGCATTTTCGGCTCCGAATGAGAGCGATGTCCTGCGCTTCAGCCTGAGCGTGAGCGCGGCGGGTGAGACTGTCGTAGACGAAGTAGAGGTCGTCGTGCGCGCGGCGCCGTTCCTGATAGTCGCGAACCGAGGTGGTAACAGCCTTGCCCGATACCTCGCCACCTCGAAGTGGGCCGGGGATGTCGAGCCGGACGGCTTTCTCACGGGAAGAGAAACGCGCTTGAGCGGGCCAACCAGCGTTGTGATCGACAACGTCGGGGGCGCAATCGTCGTCAATCCCGACTCAGGGAGATTGGCGGGTTACTTGGCCGCAGATACGCTCGACGGCGACGCCGCGCCGGAACGTTATGTGGGCGGCGCCGCCAGCGCCCTCACTCAGCCCGAAGCGATCGCGTTTGACGCGAAGTCCGACACGCTCTTTGTCGCCAGTTTTGACGCGGGGCCCGGGAGCGTCGGCGTTTTCGCCAGCGTCAGCACGCCTGCCTTCTTTGGCCCCCTGCCGCCAACTCGCCAGATCCGGTCGCACGACATCGCCAACGCGCGTGATCTGGAACTGGCTCCCAACGGCGAGTTGTACGTTGTGAACTCGGGGTCGCAGAGTGTGTCGGTGTTCGCGAACGCCGCCACGCTCGACGGCGACAGCCGGGCGACGCGCGTTATCAGCGGCGACGCGCTACAAAACGCGCTCCTGCTGGATGCTTGCGTGATCGCGCCCGACACCCTGCTCCTTCTGGACGGAGCCGGCCGGCGCATCTTCGCGTTCGACAAGGCGTCGACGCTGAACGGGCAATCAACGCCGAACCGCGTTGTGATGATCAGCGGGTTCGGTCAACTGGCGGGGATCGCCGTCGACGCCGCCGGTCGCGGCTACGTCACCGACTCGACGAACAACGCAATCTACATAATCAACGATGTTGCTAACCGCGCCGGGTCCGTTGAGGCGGATCGGACGATTCAAGGCGCGAATACCGGGCTGTCGGAACCATGGCACATGGCCATTCTTGAACGCTAGCGACAACTTGGAAAAGGGAACGGTATGATGCGCCGTCATGGACGCGGAAATGGGCATGGTTCGCGCCGCGGTCAGCGGCGATCCGGACGCGCTAGCGACGCTGTTGCGGCAATACGCGCCGCAACTCCGCGGCCAGCTCAGCATCGATGCCCGCTGGCAGAGTGTGCTCGATGCGGACGATATCCTGCAAGTGACCTTTACCGAGGCGTTCCTGCGGGTCACGAGCTTTGTCCCGGCCGGGCCCGGCGCGTTTCTCGCCTGGCTGTCCCGCATCGCGGACAACAACCTGCGCGACGCGATCAAAGGGCTCTCGAGACAAAAGCGCCCCCCACCGACGGCGCAGGTCGCTGCGCAAAGCGGCGAATCAGTCGTGCAACTGTTCGAGATGCTCGGCGTGACGACGACCACGCCGAGTCGCGCCGTCGCGCAGGTAGAGTTGCTGGCCGCCCTCGAACGCGCTATGGCGGCGCTTCCCGAGGACTACGCCCGCGCCATACGCGCCTACGACCTGGAAGGTCGCCCGATCAACGAAACGGCGGAGCTGCTCGGCCGTGGCGCCGGCGCAGTGCACATGTTGCGGGCGCGCGGCCACGGGCGTCTGCGCGAACTCCTTGGGCAGAATCCGTTCACGAGCGACGCCCCCTGACGCAGGGCGGCGTTTGATGGTCGGGAGCCATCGCATGTCCCCTGAGCATTCGTCGAGCGAGCGTGATGACGTCCTGATCGCCCTTGCGGCGCGCCAGGTACGCGTTGCGTCTGACCAGGCGCGACGCGACGGCGTCATCCCTCGCGGCCCCACAGCGGCGATCGACGAGGGCGCCGCGGACTCAGCCGCCGTCCTCGCTTCCAACAGCATCGCGGGTTACGAAATCGTTGCTGAGCGATCGCGCGGCGGACAAGGGGTTGTGTATGAAGCGCTTCAGATCGCTACCAGGCGTCGTGTCGCAATCAAGGTGCTGCACGACCAGCCGGGCGATTCCGCCCGCGCGCGCTTTGAACGCGAAGTGCAAGTGCTGGCGCAGCTGCGCCACCCCAATATCGTCACTATCTTCGACAGTTCCCGGGACGCGGGCCGCTGTTTCTACGCGATGGACTTTGTCGATGGGCTGCCGCTTGATCGCTGGCTGGCCGCGCGCGCCGCGGCCGGACAGCAGTGGTCGATGCGCGATACGCTGCGGCTGTTCGCGCGGATCTGCGACGCGCTGCAATCCGCACACGTGCGCGGCGTGATCCACCGCGACCTCAAGCCAAACAACGTGCTCGTCGACGCGGCCGGCGAACCACGGATTGTCGACTTTGGCCTGGCCAAGATCACTGGCGACAACTCGGCGGCTGCGCAGATGACGATGACCGGTCAATTCGTCGGGTCGCTGCCATGGTCGAGCCCCGAACAGCTGGCCGGCAGCGCGGATCACGTGGATACGCGCTCGGATGTGTTCGCGCTGGGTGTCATGTTGTTTCAGTCGCTGACCGGGCGCTTCCCTTACCCGCTCGATGTCCCCGTGGCGGAGGCGGTGCAGAACATTCGCTCGCGCGATGTGCCGCCGCCCAGCCAGTCGGCGCCGTCGATTCCGTCCGATGTGGATACGCTCGTATTGAAGTGTCTGGACAAAGACCCTGACCGACGATATCAGACTGCGGGCGAACTCGGTCGCGACATTGAGCGATTCTTGCAGGGTCAACCGCTGGAGGCCCGCCGAGACTCCATCGCCTATGTCCTTCGAAAATACGCCCAGAAATACCGCTGGCCAATCGTTGTGGGCGCCGCCTTCGCCGCACTTGTCGTAGCTTCCGCCATAGCAACGACTGTGCTGTGGCGTCAGGCGTCGACCGATCGCGACGTCGCCCGCGAACAGCGCGAGCGCGCCGACAATCGTTTTAAACAACTGCGTCGGCTTGCCCACACGTTCATCTACGACCTCGACCCGCGGATCAGCGACCTGCCGGGATCAACGCCCGCGCGGCTCTTTGTCACCCAAACCGCAAAGGAGTATCTCGACGCCATCGCGTCCGATCCCGACGCCGATCACGATCTCGTCGTTGAAACCGCCGTCGCCTACCGCAAGATCGGTGAGGTTTTGGGTCGCCCCATGCACGCGAGCCTGGGGCGATTTGACGACGCCTTGGAAACGCTTGACCAAGGGCGTGCCATGCTCGTGCGGCTGCTGGACCAGAATCCGGATGACTTGTCGGCGCGGCGCGAGCTGCGCGCGACCGAGTTGCCCATCGCCGAAGTCCTCCGCGCCCAGGACCGGATGGACGAAGCCACCGCTCACTACCAACGCTATCTCGACCTTGCCACCGAGGTGGCCGATCAAACCGGTGTTCCTGCCGACCGGCGTGAAGTTGCGATCGCGCAGGTCACCATGTCCGACTTGGCCGCAGCGCAAGGGAGCTTGACCGACGCTATCGAACTTGCGCAGGGCGCCGGCGCGTTGATCGAGTCGCTTCCGAGCGATGCTGACTACCCACAGGATCTTGCGCGTGATCGGTCCGTCGTCTACACGCGTGTGGGCGATCGCTACTTCGATCGCGAAGAGTACGAGCATGCGCGGCAGTGGTATCTAAAAAGCCTCGCGAACGACGAGTCACGCGCCGCGGCGGCGCCCGACAGCGCGACCACTCGGCGAGACCTGACCGTGGACCTGTTGCGCGTCAGCGAAACGCTTGTGCACGATGCGCGGCCGCAGGAAGCGGCGCAGCTGGTCCGCCGAGCCGTCGACCTTCGAGTGGCAACGCTCGAGGCGGACCCCGCCAACGCCCAGGCGACCCGCGATCTCTCCACGGCCTACTACGTGCTGGGCCAGGTGGAACGGGGCGTCGCCGAGGCCGCGAAATCCGACACCGCCGGGCGAATAGCGGCGCTTTCCCGTGCCAGGGACGCGTTTCAACGATCGCTTGATTTGTGGCAGGACATGCTCGATCGGGGCGTCCTCCGAGCGAGCGACCGCGACGCCGGCGACGAGCTCCGGGCGGCGATTGCCGAAATCGAGACCGACCTCGCCGACCTGGCGGCTCCTCCACCCACCGGGTCCGACGAACCCAGATAACAAATAATGGCCGTCGCGTGAACCGACTGTCCCCCGCGTCGCTTGGACCCCGCCAAGTGAGCCGGAGTCGCGCGTGATTGTCAGTGGGACATCGGCGCGGCGGTAGGCGCTTCAGAATCGAGGCGGCCCATGACTGTCCACATGACGCGAATCACAATTCTGTCTTTGCTGTTCGTCGGCCTGGTTTCGCCCGGTTGTGTCCAACTGGAGGAAATGAACGGCGCGGACATGAACATCCCGGCCGACGTCACGCGCGGTGAACAGACGCGCCACAATATCGTTGTCGACAAGTTTCAGCTTTGGTCAGACGGCGTCAACCTGCGCGGAGCGAACCTTTATCAGCGACGGGTTTACCCCGTCATCGATGGCTCCGACTTTTTGGGCGATGGCCCGATCGGCCCCCCAGTGACGCAGGCCGATTTCGATGAGCTGGCTGCGCTCGGAGCCAACTATGTGAATCTGTCCCACCCCGGGCTGTACTCGGAAACGCCTCCGTACGCGGTTGACGCCGACGCCCAAGACAACCTCGATCGCCTCGTGACGATGGCGGCCAAGGCAGGGATGTTTGTTATGATCAGCTTCCGCACGGGCCCCGGACGCAGCGAGTTCGCGATCTTTGAGGGTCAGGATTGGTTTCCGCAGACGCTGGTCAACAACAGCGTGTGGACCGACGCAAAAGCGCAAGGCGCCTGGTCAGACATGTGGGCGCATACCGCGGACCGTTATCGCGGTAACCCGGCAGTGATCGGCTTCGACCTGATGGTCGAGCCGAACGGATCAAGCACAGTGCTTGGGATCTGGGACCCCGCCGACTTCTACCCCGGTCGCGCAGAGACGCTCGTTGACTGGAACCCGATGCAGGCGGCGATCAGCGCGGCCATCCGCGCGGTCGACGCGGATACGCCGATTCTGGTCAGCGCCATGAGCTACGGAAGCCTCGACTGGCTCCCGTCCCTGAAACTGACGCAGCCCCGTAGCGTGGCGACCGTGCATCACTACGAGCCTTTTGTCTTCTCGCACCAGAACCCGCGTGACGGCGTCAGTTATCCCGGCCGCATGAATGTGGATGGCGTAACGCTTGATGTCGACCGCGCATGGCTGGAGAGTCTGCTGGCCCCGCTCGACGAGTTCCGCGCCAAGACCGGCGCTCCGGTCGCAGTCAACGAGTTCGGCGTCAAGCGCTGGGCGCCCGGCGCGGCAACGTACTTCGCCGACCAGACGTCGCTGTTTGAGAAACGCGGCGTGAATCACGCTTTGTGGTTATGGGAGGCGTCCTGGAAGCCACTGGCCGAATTTGACGACTTCAATTTCCGGCACGGCCCGAGCAGCGTCAATCACGAGGATGTGCTGGACGCGGACCTCCTTGCCGCGATCCGAGCCAACTGGTCCCACAACATGGCTCGTCCCGGATGAACCCTAGGTTGGCGGTACTTCAGTAGGCGTCTTGCGTGTGTTCGCGCGAAGCTCGCCACGGCAGGCGACTATAGCCGGCCCTTCAGCATGCCATGCCAGTACATCCGTGGCAGCGCGTAGGCCTTCAGGGCGTACATGCTGTAGCGCTCGCGGTTCTGATCAAACGGAAACGACTCGCAAGGCGCTTTCGTGTAATCAAACTCCGCGAGAATCAGCCGACCGTAGCCTGTCACCACCGGGCACGATGTGTACCCGTCGTAATGTCCCCCCGCCGGTGTGCCGGCGCGATCGGCCAGGATGTTCTCGACAACGACGGGTGCTTGTTTGCGAATGGCCGCCCCGGTCTTGGATGTCGGCAGACTGCTGCAGTCCCCCAGCGCGAAGACGTTGGCGTATCTCACGTGCCTCAGTGAGTGCTTGTCGACATCGGCCCAGCCCTTGTCATCAGCCAAAGGACTGTTCTTCAGAACGTCCGGCGACCCCATCGGCGGCGTCACGTGAATCATGTCGTAGCCAAGAACGGTCTCAGCCTTGGTATCGGTGTGCCGGAAAACGGCTTCGCGGCTCTGAGGCCGAAGTTCAACCAGTTCCGTCTTGTAGTTGATCCGAATGTGCCGCTTGGCGCAGAGATCGAGCAGCGTGCGCGTGTAATGGTCGCAACTGAAGTGCGTCGCCTTCGCGTTGCAAAACACCACTTCACACTTGTCGCGAATGCCCTGTTTGCGGAAGTAGTCCTCGGCCAGGTACATGATCTTCTGCGGAGCCCCGCCGCACTTCACGCCGGTAATCGGCTCGGTGAAGATCGCGCGGCCGCCCTTGAATCCGCGAATCGCCTCCCACGTCGAGTCCACGGTGTCGTAGCTGTAGTTACTGCATACGCCGGCGCCCGCCTTCCCGACCGACTCCACTAGCCCCGGAATCGCGGCCCAATTGACCTGTATACCGAGGCCGACGACCAGATGGCCATACGTCGCCCGGCGTCCGCTTTCAAGCCCAACGGCGTTGTGATCAGGATCGAACGACGCGACGCGGTCGCGAATCCAATCGGCGCCATCCGGAATGATATCGCCCTCATCCCGTTGCGATTCTTCCTTCGGGAACACCCCGCCTCCGACCAATGTCCACAGCGGCTGGTAATAGTGCTTGTCGGACGGCTCGATGATCCCAACGTTGAGCGCCGCGTCGGCCAGTCGCAGTTGCGCCGCGACCGTCAAACCCGCCGTGCCCCCGCCGCAGACCAGAATGTCATAGTGATCAGCCATTTAGATTGTCTCCAGCAGTTGGCGGTCGGCTCGTCTGACCCATTCCATGCAGCGCGGCGCCAAATCTCTTCGCGAACTCGAGCAGGAAGGCTGTGCTGCGTCTTGTGT
>JAGQOO010000156.1 GCA_020427345.1 Phycisphaerales bacterium
TGTCGTCGCGGTTGTAGTTGGCGGCAGCGCGTCCGCGATCGAAGCCGTGCTTGAAGACTGCATCAGCGAAGCGTTGAAGCTCGTTTTTTCCGTAGGCGCGTGGCATCAGAGCCCTCTCATTTGCGCGATCAGTTGAGCGATTCCGCCGACAAGTAGCATTCCTCCGAAGGCGCCGAGCATGACGCCGACCAGAACGGCTATGTCTCCGTAATCCCTATAGAGCCACTTCATTGGTGTTAGGTCGAATAGATAGACCAGAGTCGTTCCGAGAGCGAAACACAATAGCGCTGCTACGATGCTGACAACGTTCATCCCGTCACCACATAGACGCGGCAACGCTTGCGCTGCCGGCCAGTCGTCTTGATGATCTTTTTTGCCAGCAGCGAGGTCACGCGGCCGGATACCTGGTTCATCTGTTTGCACAGTCGATCCGAGATCTCGCGCAGCGTCGCGCCGTAGTCGCCGGAGTCGTGGATGATCCCGTAGACACGGGATTCGTCAGTGACTGTATTCACGCGATGCGCTGCTGCCACAGAAGTCTCTGGCGCATCTCGCCGATGCAGCTTGTGCGGATCTGTCCCGAAGTCTAGCGTCGGTTGTTGCGGCATTTCCGGCTCCATGACATGCCGTCGAGCAGTTTGCAGGTAACGCGGGCCATTGCGATAAGTCCGACGATGGTGAGCAGCACCTGCATGACTTGACTGGCTTCCTGAAGGCTCATTGCGTTTGCTCCATCTGTTGACGACGTGCGTTCTCTGCTTTCCACACGGTTTCGGACATATGACCGGCGAGGATGCAGACACCGAGCAGCACGGACAGAATGAACGCGCCGGCAATCATCTTCAGGATCTCATCGATCGATAGATCTCTGAACGACATTACTGCGCTCCAGCCTGCAGGACGGCGTGCGCTTTCTTCAGCGCGTTGCGTCCTTTCGGTGTGATCGCAACCAGCACGCCGCGACCGTCTGTCTTGTCGCCGAGCTTGCGGACGAATCCGTCGTCGACAAGGCTCGTGACGCAGCGAGACATCGTCGCAGCCCGTACCGACTCCGCATTGGCCAGGTGAGTGACTGAAGAATGCTTGACGTGTGACAGGAACTCCAGCGTGCTCATGCGCTCTGGTGAGCCGACGTTCGTCGATGACAGCGTCGTAGCGAGCACGCGGAAGTTCTTAACGATTTCGCGAATGTCCATGTTATGCCGCCTCCGTGTTGTCGTCGGCGTTCGCAAGGTGGCCGTCTTCGATGACGAAGCCAATCTTGCCGCTTTCATCGACTTTCTCGATCCAGCACTGAAGATTCTGCTCGTCGGCGAGTTCGCCGAGCAACTGCATCCCGACGCTGTCAAGCAATGAGCCATCGCGAATCCGGATCACGCGGAGCTTTGGGTTCATTGCCGCGGCGACCGCGACTGAGACGCGCAACTGCTCTGCGTCTGAAGCCTGCTCGAGTGGCACGCCGTTAAACGTGACGTGATCCTCTTCGAACGCAATGCCGGCGACCGGAAGTTCTGCTTCGGAGACCGCCTTCGCCATCGCATCGGCGCGTTCCTGCATTCCAGCGTTGAGTGTTTCGACTGTGGTCTGCTTCTCGGCGATCTGGACTTCGAGCGCATCGCGGGCCTTGATAGCCCGGTCCTGTGCGTCGATCAGCGCATTGACTTCGCGTGCGCCCTTGATTCGATCGCTGAGTGCGGCCGTATCGATTGGTTCCTGGAGCGCTTCAGCCTCGGCGAGACGAGTCCGAGCGTGCGTCGCCATATCGCGCTGCATCCGAGCGCGGTGCTCCAGATCCGCGATCTGTTCCTTGAGTTCCATGATCTCGGCGTCGAGTTCGCTGGCGCGGGTATCGGCCTGCTCTGCCTCTGCCGCGACCTGGTCGCGCTTTGCCTTGCGGCGCTCGATCTCTGCGTTGTGCTCGCCGGCCTCTTCGAGTTCGCGAACGAGTGCGTCCTCGTCGATGTGCTCGCGCAGATCGCCTTCGGCAACTTCGATCGCATCACGCTGAGCGATGAGGCGCTTCAGCTCGCGGTTGATGTCTCGCCGACTGTCATACGCGATCTTGTTCAGCGTCTCGATCTGGTCGAAGTCGACGCCAGATACGAACTGGCGCAGCGTCGCAAGCTGCTCTTTCGGCGACATGCGCGTGAACGCGAGCGGATCGAACGTGAGCGCGCCGATCAGATCGTCGAGCATCTTCTGCGGCGACGGGAATCGTGCGCCGTCCGCGTTCTCGACGACGAGGCTCGTTGTCACCTTCTCGCCGTCGGCTGACTTGGCGAACGTGCGAGTGACAATAATCTCGCCGAGATCCAGGCGGATACGGGCCGACTTGGCGCCGTTGCGGATCGGCGCGCTTTGGATGTGCGACGCGCCGGCCAGCGCCCACCAGATCGCGTCGAGCACTGAAGTCTTGCCGGCGCCATTGCGGCCAGTGATCGCGACCATGTTTCCGTCTGGCGTGATCTCGACCGCGACGAGCTTCTTTACGTTCTCTGCTTGCAGGCTGACGATTTTCACAGGGCACCGTCCTTCTGCTCGAGACCGGCCTTCAGTTCCAGATACCGCGCCTCGATTCCGGGCGGCAGATCCCGCTTTGTGCGCTGGTAGTCGTCCTGCACGTCCTGCCAGATGACAGCGAGCGTCTTCAGCGTGCGCTTCGATTCGAGTGCTTCGATAGCCGTCGCTTCATCGTACTGCGGAATCGCCGTGTCGAGTTCTTCGCCGGCAGACTTCTCTGAGTCGACGACAACGCCGTCCTCGTCGACGTCGACTGTGTCGTCATCGGGAAACGAAGGAAAGGACGGAATACCGAGCGCGCTCTTCGCGCCGGCAACGCCACCAACAGCATCGACGTGATTTTCTCGACCACGGTTCAGGTCGTACAGATCATCGTCACGCTGAATGACAGCTTCGAGATCTGTCGACATCGGAAGGCGCTTCGCCAGACGGCGGATGACCGTCTTGCGCGCCATCTCGTCATACCAGTCTTTCCACGGCCCATTGTTCTTCGCCCGGCTCACGTTCCTGACTTGCTCGACTTGGCTGCGACTCATCACTTCGACGTAGACGCCACCATCTTTCGTCTTGGCGACAGCGTAGACGGCCAGCATGTTGCCGCGGCTGTCGACCAGCATGTTTGGTTTGTGCAGAACGTGCTCGCCGATGTCATCGACGAAGTATTCGAACTCGTCCTTTTCGTAGACGACATTCGACATGAGCGACAGCAACTCGCCTGAGTTCCGGACTTTCTTAAGGATGCCGGCCGTCATCGGCATGTAGGTGGCTTTGTTGCCGAACATGACGAGCGCAGCTTCGCGACCGTCCGGGACGAGTCCGTCAGTGGCTGCTTTAACGCACGACGTCAGCAGTGAGCGACGATCGGCCCGATACAATTCAGGCGTCTGCGAGATCGCGGTCATCACGACTCGCATGAACTTGTCCGAAGACACATGCGTCGGCAGAACCTTCTCGATCTCTGGCTTCAGGATCTCGAGTTCCTGAGAGAGATTCGGCTCTTTCTGCGCTTGGGTGGTAGCAACATCGTTCATGGTGGTGGTCTTCCTATTTCAGCTTGAGAAGAAAACGGCGGGCATTGGGTACTTTCCGCATGTACGGATCGCAGAGCAGCGGATGGTCTTCCTGATACTGCTTCGCATCGAATTTGAGCGAGTCTTGTGGCGCCTTCCAGGTCGCCAGCGGCTTGCCTTCTGAGCCGACGAGTACGGCGTTCTCGCCCATGAATCGCTGCACCTTCGCCTTGAGCTCGTTCTCGCGCTGCTCGGCCGCTTTCAGCTCGGTCTTCGCAAGCGCAAGTTCGGCGCAGATAGTCTCGATCTCAGACGTCGCGTCGATGCTGGTGCCGAGATCCTTCGGCCACATCAATTTGACGTCCTCGGGCGTCTCGGGCGGCGGCGGACGCATACGCTTGACGTATTCCCAAAACGCTTCGACACCGAAACGAATAGCAGCAGCGAGGTCGGCATCGTAGTGAATCTCGAAGAGATGGCGCTCGTTACCGCCGACGAGCACGCCGACGAGCCAGCGGCGCAGGCCGGTCAGTTCCATGTAGCCGACGCACTGCACGAGATCGCGTAGCGGAACTTGGTCGGTGCCGTCCTCGCCATACTCGTCGCGGAATATCAGCCAGTCACGATTTTTGAACTCGATCCCGCAATCCATCGATTCGATGATGCCGTCCGGATGGCCGACGAGTGGAACGCTCGGATGCTGCAGGGTGTCGTCGAATTTCACGATCGACGTGCCGAGCTTGTCTTCGAACAGCGACCGGATCGCCGGCTCGATGACGCTGCCGACGAGCACGCGTTCATTGTCGGAAAAATCCGGGTCCGGAAGTTCGCCGACTTTACGTTTGTACAGTTCCAGGCGGCTGCAGCGTGAGTCCTTGCCGAGTGCGGCCAGGATCTCGGAAGAGCCGACGCCAGCACGGCGCGCGACAATTTGTTCGTGGGTAAGGCTCATTGGTCTTTGTCTCTCCGTCGTCTGGCGCGGTGCGCCATTCTGAAAACGATGCTGTCGGCAGTCATCATGTAGGGCGGTTGATTCTCAAACGTGCGGCCAATCACAATGGCCAGCATTTCATCGAAGCACAGGCCATGCGCGACATCCTCTCCTTGCACGACGCAAAAATGATTGTCGCCGGCCTTGTAGATCTGAATCGGTGTCATATCTGTCCTTCAGCTTTCATTTCTTCGAACAGGTTACGCAGCGGCACTGACTGCCGGATCTCGCTGTCGAGCAGGTCGAACAGCATCACGTTGTCTCGCTGGCTCCATGCCTTCAGCAGTCGCATGACCGGAATGTCGCGGGCCATGATCTCGCCCACGTCTGCGAGCTTCGCGTGACTGATGTGGTAGAGCACCGTCAGCGTTCGAACCATGTCGTCCGGAATCTGCTCGAAGCGGTCGAACGTGTCGGCGGCGTCGAACAGCATTTGTTCGAACTCGTCGCGCTGCGGCGGCTTCGCTTGGCGGATGATGTCGGCGGGGCATGGGAACCCGTTCTGTGTGGGCGCGGGCTTCATCGCTGGCCGCCGTTCAGGTAATGGACGCGCTCGGCGGCAGCGTCTTTGCTTTCGTGGTCGCTTTCAGGAACCCAAGCGCCGGACGGCGTGTAGTGGCCGACCGTCCACAAGCCGGGCTCAGAATTGACGTATACCCATACGCCCACGTCTGTCGAGGGAACGGGCTTCATGTCAGACTCTCCGTGATTATTTCGCGAGCAAGCGCGACAGCTTCTGAGAGAAGGCGGTCCGCATCGTGCGCGTCTGCCATAAGGCCGTGTTCGATGGAGCAGATTCGAGCCGTGTCGTATTCCGAGACGATCTGAGCGAGTCTCAAGCCCTTATCTGTAACACGTTGCTCGGCATTCATCGCTGCGCCTCGTAAGGAACTCCGCCCATTGCCTGCACCTGTCGGTATCGCTCACCAAGCGGACAAGCTGGCGAATGAACCTCGCGGCCTTTCTTCGCGCCGCACCATCGACAATCGCGGTCAGCGTTTCGGGTGTTGTCGATCAGGACCGCGTCTACTGAGGTCTCAGACTTCATCGCGTTACCCCAGTGGCAATGACCTCGGCCGTCGTCATGTATCGAACCGGCCACCATCCTTCCGAGTAGCTGCACCAAAAGCACAGCCAGCCGCTGCTGGACACGCGAAACAGAATCCCATGCCTTCGGAAGTTCATCCCTACACCCCCGCGTAAAGCGTGTGGCACTGGCGACTCGGGAACACCTTCGCAACCTCGTAGCCGACACGGGCAACGATCGGCCGCTGCCGCTCTGATGCGGCGTCGCACGCTTGCGGCCAATCGTCAAAGTGTTCGGCGGTGTCGAGTAGCGCCTGAAGCCTCGGATTGACGTATGCGCCCGCGTCTGCGCTGGTCTCGGTCTTCGTGCTCATGGTTCTGATTTCTCCAAATCTCGGATCGGGTGGCAGGCCCAGTAAGCAAGGCCGAGAAGCGCCGCGGTCGCCACAAGCGCGCCAGCCACGAAGCCGTAAAGGAAGTTGACATCGAAAATCATGCTTCAAGTCCTGTGCGTCGTCGGCCGGTCGAACCAGAAGGCCCATGCGACCGTCGCGGAGATGCCGACGACGATGCCGATCAACAAAGCTGCAACGAGAGCGAATGTGCTTGGCATGACTAAGTACCCTGTGTCGTTTGCCGTGGGGAGAGATTCCCACGACGGAAAGGGCTTGTCAAGGGGTAAAAAAGAATTTATTCTCGCCCCATGATCGAAGTCACAGTTAAGGCGGCCAACGGCGTTGAAGCCGCCATCATAGCGGCCGGTGGGGTGTCCGAACTCGGGCGCCGCATGGGCGTGTCCAGGCAGAGCATCCGCAACTGGCGGGTTCTGAAGAAGTTTCCGACGGACGAGTGGGTGCGCAAGGCTCACAAGGCCACGAAGCTGCCAGAAGAAGTGCTCGCTCTATGAGGGCACGCAACATAAAGCCCGGCTTCTTCAAAAACGAACAGCTTGCCGAGCTTCCAGTCGAGGCCCGTCTGCTCTACATCGGACTGTGGTGTATGGCAGATCGGGAGGGCCGGCTCGAGGATCGGCCAAAGCGAATAAAGATGGAGGTATTTCCCGCAGATTCATTCGACTGCGAGCCTCTTCTTTCCGGATTGGAGGCCGAAGGATTGATCGTCCGATACGAGATTGACGGCCAATCGCTGATCGAAATTCCGAGATTTCTGGACCATCAAAGCCCGCACTATACCGAGAAACCAAGTGTCTTGATGCCACCAGCACTCCCGGAGGACTCCGAGAAAACCCCGTCATCAAGGGCGGGTGACTCCGGAGATCTCCAAAAGCGCTACCCCCTGAATCCTGATTCACTGATTCCTGATTCTCTGAATCCTGAATGTTCTCCCTTACGGGAGAATGGGTGCGAACCGCCGAAAAAAGGCAAATCAGAGCCTCCGGACTGGTCCGCCATCGCAAATCTCGACCTGGAATGGTGGCAAATCTGGCTCGCTCACAGGCGGGCAGAAAAGCGGCCAACCTACAAGACCACGCGAGTAGCCATCGCACTCGCCGAATTTCCACCAGCCGTTCAGCAGGCAGCGATCGAACAATCGATGGCGAAAGGCTGGACCGGCCTCTTCCCGGAGAAAATCAATGGCTCAGGACTCACCACCAATGCAGCACGCACTCGCTTCGACGAACACCGAGAGCGACTTGCAGAATGGTACAGGGACGCAAGCTCAGCACTCGCAGGCAACGCTTGACAGAATTGTCCGCGTATGGGACCGGCTGACTGAGATCTACGGCACGGTGTTTCGCAGCACCTTCGGCGAGACTCCATCCCGGATGTGGGCGGACGAAATCGCCGGCATGACCGATGCACAGATTCAGCGTGGGCTCAAAACGCTTCGGCAGTCTGGAGCGAAGTATCCGCCATCGTTGCCGGAGTTCTTTCGCGTGTGCACTCGCGTCGCGGAAGGGCAGCGGTATCTCGGAACGCCATCGGAACCGGATCGTCAGCATTTCTCGAAATACCACTGCCGCGCCAGTCAGATCCTGTTCGCGATGCAGCGAGCGTATGCCAGATTCGAAACCGACCTGCCGGCTGCGCTCAAGGCGAAACGCGAGCTCGTCGCCGACGCCGAGCGCAATGACTGGCCGATGGACGAGTTCGCAGAGATGGCAAAGACCGTCATCAAGAAAGCATTTCTCGCGCCGAGCGCATCGTAGAGATTTGTAGACTTTCAACCACAACACGAGACCACCACCATGTCACAGCAGTATCAGCCCGTCCTGAACCTGAAGAAGCGCCCCTGCAAGATCGGCGGCAGCATGTCCACCACCACCGAGAAGCACGGCGACGAAGACGTCGGCGCAATCAACATCGCCGTCGATGGCATCACGATCACGCGCGACGAACTCGAGGCTCTGCTCGGGCCAGGCTCGTTCGATGCGATCTA
>JAGQOO010000157.1 GCA_020427345.1 Phycisphaerales bacterium
TGTCGCCAATGCCGAAGTAGTAATCCGCCTTCAACTTCAACGCCTGTTCGCCCATGCGCGTGCCGGGCAGACGCTCCCAGGCGCGATCGAGAATCTCGATGCCCTCGTCATACGCGGGCAAACGCAGAATCTTGAAAACGATCTGCCGCTCGCCGGACAGATACGCCCGCGCGACGTCCATCTCCCGCCGCAGGGACTTGTAGAACAAGTCCCCCGCCGACGCGTCAACGACGATTTCGAACTGCTCGTGCGCTTTGCGGAAATCCTCCAGCCCGAAATACGCCTCTCCGAGCAGGTAATGCGCCTCAATTGCCCGGTCATGGCCGGCGTTGTCCTCCAGCCAGTCGTCAAGCAGTTCGCAGGCGGCCCCGTACCGCTCCTCCGTCAGCAACCCGCGGGCACGCGCAATCGGCGTGCCGTCATCGACCTCGGGCTGAACGGCCACCCACTGGTCCGTCTGCGGATCGAGCGCGTCTTCAAATCGCAGGCGCTCCTGCTGGGCCATTGTGGCCAGCAACAACGCCACCAGCCGCGCCGAGAGCGCGGAAACGCCAAATGAGATCATTCACGGATTATAGGTCCGACCGTCCAGGCCAACCACCCGCTAGAGACTGGGAAGTAAAGCCGCGAGGTCGGCCAGGTCGGTTACACCGTCCGCCGTCACGTCGCCCGTCGCCGCACTACCAAAGGCGCCGAGCAGGATCCCGAGGTCAAGCAAGTCGACGACCCCATCGCCGTTCAAGTCCGCTCGCGGGTCCTGCACGCGCAGCTCGATCGTAGGGAACGTCACGACACGACCATCCGCATGGGCAACCGTGACTACGATCCGATCGCGTCCAGCGGCCGCGCCGGCGAGAATGGGGACTTCGAACTCATCCGCGGCGAGGTTTACAAACTCGCCAATGGTCGAAGAACCGAGGCTGTCATCGGCGTGCGCGGCCTGAATCGACTCGACGCCGGCCGGCGCCAGGCCCTGCCAGTCGCGCAACGTGAGATGGACGACAACCGGATTCGGGTCGGACGCCAGTATGCGTGAACGGCTGACCGTCAGGAGCGATTCGGCGATATCCGTGGCTCCGGCGAGCCCCGCCCGCCACTCGTCAAACATCTCGCGCAGCAGCGGAACCGGATCGGGCGCCGTGAACAAGTCCGCGGTGACATTGAGATTCAGGTAGTAGTCGCCATTCGCGCACCCCAGTCGCCGATTGCAAACGCCGACCGTGTCGCCGGGCCTCCCGACAATCAAAAAACCGACGTAGGCGCTTCGGACAAACGACGGCGGCGGCGCCCCGCAGCTATCCGGCGCAGTCGATGAGCCTGAACAGCGACCGTCGCCACCCATAGCGCGGGCGGCCTCCATCGCGGCCATCAGACGTTCCGGCAGCGCGCCGGGCGTGTCGCGCAAAGCGACTTCGGCTGCCGTGATGACGGCTGCGCCCGTAATGACATTGCCTTGTATGGCGTAGACGATCGAGCCGGCGCATCCCGTGACGCCACCCGCATAGGCGCCTGTCTGCGTGCCTGAGAACGTTAGCGCGCGGCCGGACAGATCGACCATGCCGTATTGCCGCTGCTCATGCGGCCCGTCGTTTGCCGCCAGCGCCGCAAGAATGTCCACCGGATCCTCGCCTGCCAGCATCATGTCGCGAATGCGGCGGCGATTGGTCGCGTTTGAATCGATGCGCGATTGAGCGGCCGCGACGCCGACTTCGGGGAGGACCATCGGCAGCCCCACGCGCAGGTCGAAGCTGGTCAGACATGTCGCTGACGCGACCCCGACCTCGCACGTCGCCTGATCCACCGCGACAATCGACCACGTAGCCTCCGCGCCGGCCACAACATAGGCGACAACGATGAGTATGATTCCGATGCTGCGGTTGCAACGAGCCATGAGAAATCCACCCCTGACCGGCGCTTCGACGTGTTATCCGACAAGTATAGCGATCCGCGCGGCCAGATTGATGGCAAAAAGTGGCGCACCCACCGCTGCAAGCGGTTGACGCGCGGACCGCACGCGCTACCCTGACAATCGGCGCAAAGGGGGAGTCCCGCCGCAACCGAAAACGCAGCCCCCTTTTTCTTGACCCGGAAGACGAGGATGCCCCCATGACCTCGCGATATTCGCGCGGCGCTCTGTTTGTTCTTGCTCTGACGCTCGTGGCCGCGCATACGCATTCCAGTGCAATCGCCGACGAAACGGAGGACCCCGTTGCGGCGGCGAAGACGATCACCGACCCCGCGACGGCCCAGGAGGTCTCCGTCGAACGACTTGATCTGATGCTGAAGCCCCTGAGCAAAGCAGAGTTGGAAACGGAAGCCATGGGTTGGGTGGCGCTGCTTCAGCGGCGCGTGCAGAACCTGACCGACGCGCAGCTTGGCGTGCGCGACATCAACCGACGAATTGACGAGATCAATAACGCGGCGGCCGAATCGCCGGCCGAGGTTGGAGATACGGCGCCCCAACCGGAAGCGCCAAAGAATGAGGCGCTGGAAGCCGCGACCGCCGAGAAGGACGAGTTGCTGAAACGCATTACGACCCTGACAGAACAGCGCGTGGCGTTGTCGGATCGTGTCAATACCGTCCTCGCGTCGCTCGAAACCAAAGGAGGCGACGCGGCCGACTATCACAAGTACGTGGATGCCGTTTCCGGCATCGCCGTAGACGCCAGCGACCTTAACGCGGTCTGGAACACGGCGATCGGCTGGCTGCGTTCAAAAGAAGGCGGTTTGCGCTGGGGCCGCAATATCGCCCTGTTTCTGGTCACGTTAATCGTAGCATGGATACTGGCAGGCATGGCGGCCCGCGCGATGCGTCGCGCGCTTCGCGCCAGCAGGCGCGCGTCGGCGCTGCTCCAGGAGTTCGCCGTCAGCTTCACCTATCGCGCCGTGCTGATCGTCGGCCTGATCATCGCCGTGTCGATGCTCGAAGTCAGCGTCGGCCCCGTCCTGGCGATCATCGGCGCCGCCGGACTCGTGGTCGGCCTGGCCCTGCAGGGCACGCTCAGCAACTTCGCGGCCGGCATCCTGATCCTCGCCTATCGCCCATTTGATATTGGCGATGTGGTCACGGCCGGCGGCGTGACCGGCAAGATCGAAGCCCTGAATCTCGTTTCCACCACGGTGATCACGCCTGACAATCAACGCATGATCATTCCCAATAACTCGGTGTGGGAAAACGTGATCACCAACATTACCGGCAATCCAACGCGTCGCGTGGACATGGTGTTTGGAACCGGCTATGGAGACGATCTCAAACTCGCGCAAAAGACGCTTGAGGGAATCCTTGCAAAACACGACCTCGTGCTCAAGGACCCCGCGCCCGTCGTGCTCGTTCACGAGCTCGCCGATTCGTCCGTGAATTTCATCGTTCGGCCATGGGTGAACACGGCGGATTACTGGACCGTCTATTGGGACGTCACGCGGGCCGTTAAGGACCGCTTCGACGAAGTCGGACTGTCGATCCCGTTCCCGCAGCGCGACATCCATGTGCATCAGGTGGAGGCAGCGCCCATCCAGTAGTTGGCCGTTATCGCTAGCGAATTGAAAACTCTCACGATGTCGACAGCCGCCGTGCGCTGGACGACCGATATCTCATCCAGGGGGAGTTTTCACATGTCGCTGTTCGAACGCCTTGGCGGCGCGCCCGCAATCAACGCCGCGGTCGACTTGTTCTACAAGAAAGTGCTCGCGGACAACCGCATCAACTACTATTTCGACGATGTCGACATGATGGACCAGGCCGCAAAGCAGAAGGCCTTCCTGACCATGGCCTTCGGCGGGCCCAATGGCTACGACGGTCGCGACATGCGCTCGGCGCACGCCCACTTGGTTGCGCAGGGGATGAACGACGAGCACTTTGACGCCGTCCTCGAACTTATTGGCGAGACGCTCACCGAACTCGGCGTTTCGAACGACCTGATCGGCGAGGCCGCCGCGATCGCGGAGTCGGTTCGCAACGACGTCCTGAGCCGCACGCCCGCCGCCATCGGCTAGCCCAACGATTCGCGCAACCCTTGCGCGGCGGCGGCATGTCGCCGCGCAAGGATCGTTCAACCGCCATACGCGATGCCGACGATGAACAGGGCATGAGCGCGCGGGTGTTGGGTGTCATCCTGGGCCGTGCCGGCAGCAAGGGGCTGCCGAACAAGGTCATGCGCGCCCTCGCGGGTCGCCCAATGATCGAGTACTCGCTCGATCACGCGCTCGCCGCCGAGACGCTCACCGAAGTCGTCCTGACAACGGATAGCGAGCCCGCTCAGCACATCGCCGCCGCGCGCGGCGTTCGCGTCGTCGAACGACCCGCGGAACTGGCCACCGACACGGCGACTGTCGACAGCGCCGCCCGGCACGCCGTCGAGGCGCTTGAAGCTGAGCTGAATACGCGCTTTGACGCGGCTGTGCTGTTGTACGCCGCTGTCGCAATTCGGCCGCCGGGGCTGATCGATCGCGTCGTTCGCAAGCTCCAGACAACCGGGGCGGATTCCGTTCGTACCGTCGCGCCGATCGGCAAGCACCACCCGGACTGGCTGCATCGCCTCGATGACGACGATCGCATGACGCAGTTCCGAACCAACAGCATCTATCGCCGCCAGGATCTTGAGCCGCTCTACTATCATGACGGCGCCGTCGTCGCGGTGACGCGCGACGCGCTATTCGCCGACCTCGCGCTGCGCGACCCGCAAGGGTTTCTCGGCGCCGACCGCCGCGCGCTGCGGCAAAGCCCGACCGATTCCGTCGATGTGGACGACGCCTATGACCTGCTCGTCGCGGAAGCGGCGCTGCGATATCACGCCAAGAGTTCCTACCCCGACGCCCCCGCACAGGTCACGCCGTGAACGCCACGCTTGAACACCCGCCGCAAGATGTATCCGCGGCTTTCCGCATCGGCGACCACCAGATCAGCGCCGCTCATCCAGCGTACGTCATCGCTGAAGCCGGCGTGAACCATGACGCCGATGTGAATCAGGCGTTGCGGCTGATCGACGCCGCCGTCGAAGCCGGCGCAGACGCCGTCAAGTTCCAGGTGTTCACGGCAGCTGAAATCGCGACGTCAGCCGCGCGCAAGGCGGATTATCAGCAAGGCGCGGCGGGCGCCTCGCAGCGCGACATGCTGTCTCAGCTTGAGCTCTCCGACGGTGACTTCGCGCGATTGCGATCCCATTGCGAGGCCACCGGCATACACTTTCTTGCCACGCCCTTCAGCGAGACGGATGTCCGCCGACTTCTGCGTTTGGCGCCGCCGGCAATCAAGACCGCGTCAACTGACCTGAACAATCACCTGCTGATGCGTGCCGTCTCGGGCGCGGAGCTACCGTTGATCGTATCCACCGGCGCGGCGACCGCTGACGAGATCGACGCGGCGGTCGACAACCTGACGCGGCGCGGCGCGAGAGGGCGCGTCGCCCTGCTCCACTGTGTAAGCTGCTACCCGACGCCGCTGGAAGCCGCGAACCTCGGCGCCATCCCTGCGCTCGCCGAGCGATTCCGCGTTCCGGTCGGCTACAGCGACCACACCACATCCGTCATTACCGGCGCACTGGCCGTCTCGCTCGGCGCCGTCATCCTCGAAAAGCACTTTACGCTCGACCGCAACGCATCCGGCCCCGATCACAGTATGTCACTCGATCCTGCGCAACTGGCCGAATACACACGCTACGCCCGCGACGCGTACGCCGCCCGCGGATGCGGCGCTATCGGGATGCAGCCGCTGGAGCGCGAAGTGCGCGCCGTCGCGCGAAAAAGCCTCGTCGCTCGCGTAACAATTCCGGCCGGCGCGCTGATTACGCGCGACATGCTCACTGCCAAGCGCCCGAGCGGCGGTATTCAGCCGGACCAGATCGAAACCGTCATCGGCCAACGCGCGCGGATCCAAATCGCGGGCGACGAGCCGCTGCAATGGGACATGCTGGCATGACCCGCGCGCGACGCCGCCATCGCGTCGCCGTCATCACCGGAACGCGAGCCGAGTACGGCGCTCTGCAATCGATCATCGAAGCAATCGACGCAGAACCACGGCTCGACCTGCGCATCGTCGCCTGCGGGATGCACCTGCTGCCGCGTTTCGGTTCCACAATCAACGATATTCGCCGCGACGGCTGGCCGATCGCGGCGCGCGTGCGGATGCAGCGCGGTGATGACTCACCGGGCGATCAGGCGGCGGGACTGGCGCGCGGCGTCGACGGCATCGCGCGGTTTCTGTTGCGCGACAAGACCGACATCGTCGTCGTCTTGGGAGACCGCATTGAAGCGATGGCCGGCGCGCTCGCGGGCGCGACAACCGGCGCGCTCATCGCGCATATTCACGGCGGCGACGTGGCGCCCGGCGATTTTGACGACAGCCTGCGCCACGCGATCACGCGCCTCGCCCACATCCACTTTGCGGCGACGCCAATCGCGGCGCGCCGACTTCACCACATGGGCGAGGCGGCGGAACGAATTCACGTGGTCGGGGCGCCGGGATTGGACCATCTGATACAGCTGCGCGGCGCATGGCGGAGCAAGCCGGAACTGCCCGCCGAGGTTTCCGACCTCGGCCCGTACGCGCTCATCGTTCAACACGCGCACGGAAGATCGGCCGCTGTCGAACGGCGCGTCGCCCGGATGATCTGCGACGAAGTCGCGCGGGCCGGACTCGCCCGCGTCATCATCTACCCCAATACGGATCGTGGCGGCAGCGGCGTGATCGCTGCGATCGAGGCGCACGCCAAACGCCGACCGCGCGATACGCGGGTGTTCAAATCGCTGCCACGCGACGCGTTTCTCCGCGCACTGTTCGGCGCGAGGGCGCTGGTCGGCAATTCCTCGTCCGGGATCATTGAGGCGCCCGCCGCCCGCACGCCGTCAGTCAACGTCGGAGACCGCCAGAAGGGGCGTGATGTCGGCGGAAAGAGCGTGATCAACGCGACAGAGTCCGCCGCGAGCGTTCGGGCCGCCTTGCGCAAGGCTGTCGCGATGCGGCCGCGCGCGGCCTCCCAGATCTACGGTAACGGCCGCGCCGGCGAACGCATCGCCCGCAAACTCGCAACGATCGCTATTACGCCGGAGCTGTTGCGGAAGCACTTCAACATCTGATCGTTATGCGGCGCCGCTCTCATTCTCGTTCAGCGGTTTTTCACAATTCCAGCAGTGATCGAAACTGCCGGGATTCTCTTCGCCGCAATGCGGACACGGTCGCTCATGCTGCGCCAGTTCCCGCCGCCGAGCAACATCGCGCTGCACGTCGCGGATCAACGCCCTCATGTCAAAGTAGTAGTCGCTCGGGATGAGGATGGGGGTCTCGGCAAAGGCGGCCCCCATCACGATCTCTTCCGTCGTGCGCCCCACTCTCATAACGAACGGAATCAGCTCCTCACGCAACAGCGCCGCGATCTGTGCTTCGGGCATCCCGCCAAGCCACTCCGAGCGAAGCCGAAACCACTCCCCGGGCGGACGCAGCTCATCCGCGCGGATCGGCGCTTCGCAGTTCCCACAGCGCCCACCGGTCGCGCCGGCGAGCTCATGCCCGCAGTGAGCGCATTGAACGCCGCAATTCGGAAATGGGTCTTCCGCCCCGGTGAGTTCCGGCTCGCGCACGCGCGTCCACGGCGGCACCAGCCGTTCCATCGCCAACTCAAGGCCGCACTCGGGGCAGCGATGGCTGGGCAAGCCAATCAGCGGGTATTTGCACCGCGGGCAGTTCAGTCCCCAATCGGGGATGGGCAATTGAAGTATCTCAGGACGCATGCCGTATTGTATGCCGTGGCCGGGCAATCTAGGCGACTTGCCGGGTCATACGGGCGTCTCAGCCCGGGTGGCACGGGCGTCTCGCCCGGGTTGCACGGGCGTCTCAGCCCGGGTGGTACCGGCGTCTCAGCCCGGGTGGT
>JAGQOO010000158.1 GCA_020427345.1 Phycisphaerales bacterium
TCCCGTGCCGGTCGATCGCGTTTCGCCATGTCGCTCCGCGATCGGGGGCGCTGATGGCCGGCGGTGTCGTCGTCGGTGGCGTGAATGAGACAGGACCGCGTCGTCCGCTGCCCGGCGCCCGCATTCTTGTCGAAAGCCAGAACAGCGCCGGCAACCCGGTGGCGCGCCGAACGGTGAGCGGCCTTGATGGCAGTTATTTGTTCGTCGACCTGCCGCCGGGCGCTTATCTCGCCACCGGCATGCAGCGCGGCTTTGCTTCCGGACAAGCGCGGTTCGTCGGGGCCCCGGGCGAACGTGTTTTCCGCCCGATATTCCTGCAACGCCTCGTCCCAAGCCCTCAACCCGAGCCGAACGAGCCGGAGCCGAATCAGCCGTAGCGGCTGAGGAGATTCGAGCGCAACGAGCCGCGCGACCGGCGTCTCCGCCGGCGCGCGGTACGCGTTTTTCGAAAATCGCGCCGAAGAACGTCCCATAGACGTGCGAAAGCGGCGTAGGACGCCGCATCGACCCGAAATGAATGGACATAGGCGTACGTCCGCTTGTATCCTGCTCGAATCGGGGGATCGGCGCGCATGTCCGATTGTCAGGAGGGGAGGATGTCGCTGACACGTCGCTTGCAGTTCGCGCTCGTGGTTTGCGCAGGCATTCTCACGACCGCGGCTTCTCGTGCCGGCGTCCCCCCGGTTAATGACGACTGCGCCTCAGCGATTCCGACGGCCGTCAATTCGACGATTTACGGGTCGACCGTTGGCGCGATCGATGACGGCAACACTCCCGCCTGCGATGTGTCCCTGGGTGGCCATGGCGTGTGGCACAGTTTTGTCGGCAACGGCCGGATGACCCGGATCTCCACGTGCGATCCAAACACGACGTTTGACACAAAGGTCCACGTTTATCGCGGCAGCTGCGCGGCGCTCGTCTGCGTCGCCGGCAACGACGACAGCGACGAGCCCAACCCGGACTGCGTGATTCCCGAGACCGGTAGCGCCGCCAATCGCGGATCGACCGTCAACATCTGCACACTGAACGGCGTCACATATTATGTGCTTGTCAGCGGCTTTGGCGGGGCGACGGGCGATTACGCGCTGAACATCTCGACCAGCGGCTTGTGCTTCCCGCCGGCCAACGACACGTGTGCGACGGCCGACACAGTAACGTGTGGCGGCGCGGCGATCGCGTTAACGGATTTCGCGCTGCCCGATGGCGATCCGATCCCGAGCTGCGCGTTCACGGTCAGTCGCGGTTTGTGGTATCGCTTCACGGCGACCGCGACATCGGCGCAGATCGACGCCTGCGCGAGCGACTTTGACACGGTGATCGGCGTTTACTCCGGCGGTTGCGCGGGGCTGAGTGAGATCGCGTGCAGCGACGATGATTGCGGGTTGCAGTCGTTGGCGATCGCCACGGGGCTCACGATCGGACAGACGTATCACGTGCTTGTCGGCGGCGCAGTGCCCGCCGAGCGCGGACTGATTTCGATGTCCATCACTTGTCCGGCGCCGAATGGCGCGTGCTGTCTGCCGGACGGAACCTGCATCCCCAACCTGACGCAGACCGAATGCGAAGACCAGATGGCCGGCGCCTATGCCGGGGATAATGTCGACTGCATCGCGGCGAACTGTCCGGCCCCTCCGCCGAATGATACCTGTGAGGCCGCGACCGCGATCGCGATTCCGGCAACCGTCAACGGGACAAACGCGCTGGCGGCCAACGATCCGGCGCCGGAATGCGGGTCGTTCCCAATCGGCGCCGGCGTCTGGTATGAGGTCATCGGAACCGGAACCACGATCACCGCGACGACTTGTTTTACGCAAACCAACTATGACACGACGCTCCAGGTCTATTGCGGCGACTGCAACGAACTGCGATGCGTCGCGCAGAACGACGACCCGACCGGAACGCCGCCGGAGTGTCAGCTCGCCGGAGCCACTCGCAAAGCGCGGGTGTCGTGGTGTTCGGAACTGGGCGCTCGGTACCTGATCCGCGTTGACGGTTTCCTCGGAGAGATGGGGACGTTCAGGTTGCAGTTCTCTCAGAACGGCGTCGCCTGTGCCCCAACCTCTGTTTGCCTCCCGCGCGGGGCGTGTTGCGACGGACTGTCCTGCCAGATCCTGTCGGAGCCGGAATGCGCGGCGGTTGGCGGCGCCTACGCCGGTGACAACACGACCTGCGGCGGCCTGGTATACCCGACAGCGTTTGAAAACTGCGCCTCTCCATTTGAAGACATCTCCGGAAGCGGGACGCTGGCGGCGTTCGCGTCGGCCGGCGATGACCGCGCTGAAGAAATCCCGATCGGGTTCGCGTTCGATTTCTATGAGGAGCAGTTCACGACTGTGTGGGTGACGTCGAACGGTCTGATGGTCTTTCCGCCGAGCATCGAGTCCGACGCGGACGACTTCACCAACGATCCGATCCCGTCACCGATCATCCCGAACCGCATCATCGCGGTTTTGTGGGATGACATGACCACACTCGATGCCAACTCGAACATCTTCTACGAGACGGTCGGGACAGCGCCGAATCGCCGCCTCATCGTGCAGTGGGACGGCGTGAATCAGTTTGATGTCTTGGCGCCGATGTTGTTCCAGGCGACGCTATCGGAGTCAGACAGCGCGATCGAACTGCGCTACGTGGCATTAGATACGCCAAACGGTGAAGGGGACTGGACCATCGGCCTCGAGGACGGCGCCGGTGTGCGCGGCGTGTCCATCCCCCAGAACCAGGTTGTCGACGGAGTCTGCAAGCGCATCGTGCCAACGCGGTTTTCGTCCGCGTGCTGTCCCGATGTAGACGGCAGCGGCATGGTGGACCTGGCCGACCTCGCCGGCCTGCTCGCCGCGTTTGGCTCAAGCCAGGGCTCGCCGCAGTATCTTCCCGGGGCGGACGTCGATCAGAATGGGACGATCAATCTGTCCGATCTGGCCGGCCTGCTGGCCGCGTTCGGCTCGGTTTGCCCTTAGCTTGGGTGTCGCCGTCAATGTGACGACCTTTCGTCCGCTCGCCAACCCTTTCAATCCCGACTAGGCTATTCGACGGTTGAACGTCTGCGCGTTTCAACCATCGTTCGGGTCAGGAGTTTCGGCGGAATGGCAAAGATTTCGGTCAGCGAGTTCAAGGGCCGCCCGATCGGTCGCATTCTGATCAAAATGGGCAAGGTGTCTCGCGCGCAGGTGTCGGAAGCGCTCGAGATTCAGAAGAAGAAGCGTGGCCCGCTCGGCCAGATTCTGATCGAAATGGGCTATGTCGAGGAAGCGGACATCAGCACCGCCCTCGCGGCCCAGGCGGGCATGGAAGTCCTCGATGTCAACGACATCGACATCGACCGCGCCGTTCTCGGGCTCGTGCCGAACCAGATGGCCCACACGTATCGCGTCATCCCCACCGATTATGACCGCGAAACCAACACGCTTGGCGTCGTTCTGGACTCGCCGGACAACTTCCGCGCGACCGATGACCTCAAGACGCTGATGGGTTTCAACGTCATCGCGCGGATCACGTCGCCGCAATCCATGAGCAAGGCCCTCGAACGCCTGTATCCCGAGGAAGCCGCCCAGTCGATCACGGACCTGATCTCCGAGATCGGCGATGACGAGGCCCTCGGCAAACTGGCCGGCCGCGGCGAGAGCATCGATATCTCAGACGTGCGGGCGGCGGCGGAATCCAACGCAGTCAAGCGGCTCGTCAACCTGGTTCTGCTGCAGGCGATCAAGGACAAGGCCTCGGATATTCACTTTGAGCCGTTCGAGGACGAATTCAAGATCCGCTACCGAATCGACGGCGTGCTGTTCGAGATGGTCCCGCCGCCACGGCACGTGGCGATGGCCATCTCGTCGCGTATCAAGGTCATGGCTAACCTTGACATCGCGGAACGTCGCCTGCCGCAGGACGGTCGTATCGAGTTGCTGGTGGACAAACGCCCGGTCGACCTGCGTGTCGCCGTGTTGCCGACGATGTTCGGTGAAAGCGTCGTGTTGCGCGTGCTCGACCGCACGCAGGTCAACCTCGATCTCCAGCAGATCGGCCTGAGCGAAAGCGAATTGAACATCCTGCGGCAGCTGATCAAGAAGCCGCATGGCATCGTGATCGTGACCGGGCCGACGGGCTCAGGCAAAACGACAACGCTGTACTCGGCGCTGCGCGAGCTCAATACGCCGGACATCAAGATCCTCACGTCGGAAGACCCGGTTGAATACGACATTGACGGCATGTGCCAATGCCAGGTGCAGTCGGAATACGGGCTGACCTTCGCCCGCCTGCTCCGCTCGTTCCTGCGTCAGGACCCGGACGTGATTCTCGTCGGCGAGGTGCGCGACCTCGAGACTGCGCAAATCTCCGTTCAGGCGTCGCTGACGGGCCACCTTGTGTTTGCCACGCTTCACACCAACGATGCGCCTAGCTCGATTGCCCGTCTGCTCGATCTCGGGCTGGAATCTTTCCTCGTGACCGCGTGCCTCGAGGCGATTGTCGCCCAGCGCCTGGTCCGCCGCATTTGCACGAACTGCAAAGAGGCCTACGAGCCCACCGAAGCCCAGTTGATGGAGCTCGAACTCCGCCCGGAGGACGTCAAGGGGCGGACATTCTTCTTCGGGCAGGGCTGCGAGTATTGCAACAACACCGGCTACAAGGGACGGCAGGCGATTTTCGAGATCATGGTGATGGATGACGAGCTGCGCGAGCTCGTCATGCAGAACGCCTCGACAGGCGTATTGCGGGTTGAAGCCCGCAAGCGCGGGATGCGGACACTGCGCGAATCGGGCATGTTGACGATTTTTGATGGTGTGACGACGATCGATGAGGTGGTTCGGGAAACGTTAGGTGACGCCGACTAGCGCGACGACGGAGTCGCAACCCGTGCGCCGACGCGATGTTGGGGGAAAAAAACTCCCCGGATTATGGGCTGGGGACGCTATACTGGGTTGAGTAGCCACTTGGGGCGCCCAATAATTGGCTAACCCCGTGGCCCGGAGGCGATGTGTTGGGACAGCGCGGCCACAGCCATAACCCACCGAGCGCACACGCCTTGGAGTAGCTTTGCATGGCGATTTTTGTCTATGAAGCGCTGAACGCGCAGGGACAGGAAATCAAAGACGAGCTCGAGGCCGCGACTCGGGAAGAGGCGGTCGCGCACGTTCGTGGCTTGGGCTATTTCCCGACCCGCATCACCGAAAAGGCGGACAAGAAGAAGGTCGCCGCCAAGAAGGGCGCCGGCGCCAAGAAGGGCGGCGGCGGTATGTCCTTCGGCTGGGTCAGCACCAAGCAGCTGACGCAGTTCACCCGCCAGCTCTCGACCCTGCAGGACGCCGGCTTGCCGATTCTCCGCAGTATTCGCATTCTGGAAGGTCAGGCCCGCCCCGGGTTGTTGAAATCGTCGCTCCAGCAGGTGGCCGAGGATGTCGAGGGCGGCTCCACGCTTTCCGAAGCGATGGCGCGCAGCCCGCGTGTCTTCAACCGCCTTTACACGAACATGGTGGCCGCCGGCGAGGCGGGCGGCGTGTTAGATGTCATCCTTCAGCGCTTGGCGGACTTCCTCGAAAAGTCGCAGCGCCTGAAGAGTAAGGTCATCGGCGCCATGATTTACCCGGCGGTCGTTATTACGATCGCCTCGGTGATCACGCTGGCGATCGTGATCTTCCTGGTGCCGCAGTTCCGCGACATCTTTATTGACTTCGGCGTCAAAGACCTGCCGTGGATGACGGAAAAGCTGGTTGACTTGTCGAACTGGCTGTTGGCGGGTTCGCCTCCGGGCTGGCTCGTGATCATTCTGTCGCCGCTGATCTTCCTCCTGCTCTACAAACTCATTCGGCAGGCCCGCATGGGGCGGCTGATTCTCGACCATGTCTGGATCCGCATTCCGGTCATGGGGCAGATCATCTCCAAATCGTCGATCGCGCGCTGGACGCGCACGCTGGGCACGCTGATCTCCGCCGGCGTGCCGATTCTCGAGGCGTTGAAGATCACCCGCGACACGACGGGCAATGAAATCTACGCCGGCGCGCTGAACAAAGTGCACGACGCGATCCGCGAGGGCGATTCGTTCGCGAACCCGCTTCGCGCTACGAAAACCGTCGACGCGATCGTCGTGAACATGGTCGACGTAGGCGAGGAAACCGGCGAACTCGACAAAATGTTGTATAAGGTCGCCGACAATTACGATGATGAAGTGGATACACTGGTCGGATCGCTGATCAGTCTGTTGGAACCTGTGCTCGTTGTGGTGCTGGGCACAATCGTCGGCTTTATCGTGATCGCGCTTTATATGCCCATGATCCACCTGATTCAGGGTCTGACCAGCTAAGCCGTAACGACGAGCCATAAGGGGTAATTTATGAATGTCGCACATCGTTCGAATCGGCGCGGTTTCACGCTGGTGGAACTGCTCACCGTGATCGCGATCATCTCGCTGCTGATCTCGATTCTGGTGCCGTCGTTGCAGGCTGCCCGCAATCAGGCCAAGAAGACCGCGACCGCTGCCCAGATCGCCAGCCTCGACACCGGTACCGAGATGTTCCGCAATGACTTCAATCAGTACCCGCGCTCGGGCGGCAGCAACCCGTTCGAGGCGCCGGCTGGTCAGGACCCGTACAACGCGGGCAGTGTCTTTCTGTCAGGCGCGCAGTGGCTCGGCCTGTCATTGATGGGCGCTGATCGGCAGGGCTATGTGAAGCCCACCCGCGAAAACGACACCAATGACGACGCTTTCCTCGACAGCGATGATTGGAACGAGTGGTATGCCGTTGCGCCCAATCGCGAGTATTCGCGATTCGGTCCGTACGCGGATCAGGACCCGAAAAACGCCAAGACGCCGATCGAGTTCGTTCAGGAGTTGCCGAACGGCATCGCCGGGGCGCCGAGCATCCTGTTCGGCTCGAACCCGACCTACGGCGGAGTCGCCGGCGGGACGGGCGGCGCCGGGCCGTGGAATAACGGCCGCATCCCGATGTTTGTCGACGCCTTCGGATTCCCGATCCTGTACTACAAGGCCAGCTTGAATGCCAAGCGGCCGGCTTCGTATGGTTCCGGCGGCGGACTGCTGGTCGGCACGTATGACCAGAGTCACAACGCGATGTTTACCGGATACGACGCCCAGAACGGTCAGTACACGTTCACCGGCTCCGACCGCGGCTGGGATCTGACGGGTGGCGGCGGTTTCGCTTCCGCCAGCGATCCGGTTCATCCGGCGGGAGTGCTCGGGTACTCACGAGCGCCGTCGGCGACGCAGGCTCCGACTGAGCTCCCGAACCGGCCGTCATTCCTCGCGTCGATCTATGACGTTGAGGTGTTTGACCAGACCTACAATGGTAGCCAGGGCAAGCTGGTAACGCGCAAGAACGACAGCTTTATCCTGTGGTCCCCGGGCAAGGACGGCCTTTGGGGCACCTCGGACGACGTGTCGAACTTCAATCAGTAACGGCGCCGCGGCGCGCGGGCGATTCGCTCGCGCGCGGGTGGCTCGAATGGCGCGGGGCCGAAAACCCCGCGGGATTTCGGTTTTCTTCGAGGCTCGGCCGCTGTGGCGCGAGCCGCGAACACGCGCTGTCGTAAAGCGCATTTTGAGGGGTGAGCCATGACGCTCAGGACGATCGGCCGGCGCGCGTTTACGCTGGTGGAACTGCTGACCGTGGTCGTGATCATCGGGATCCTGATCGGGATTCTGGTGCCGGCGCTGAACGCGGTCCGCCGCAACGCGACCGACACCGCGACCAAGTCCGGTATCCAGACCATCGAAACCGGCATCTCCGTGTTTCAGGCGGCCAGCAAGGTCGGCGGGTCGCTGCCGCCGTCACGCTCGGACGCGACCGGTCCCAAGTCGCTGACCGTCAAGAATCCGTACCAGGCCCAGGGCATCGGTG
>JAGQOO010000159.1 GCA_020427345.1 Phycisphaerales bacterium
TTCGGTCGAAGGACCACAGGTTGCGTTGCGACAGCGTCACGCTCGTGCAGCCGGCGGATGGATATGTGCCGGCCCATTCGCCGCGGCCGGATATCGTCGCCGAGTCAAACCGGCAATCGATTGTGAACTCGATGCCCTGGTCGATCAGTGTCAGCGTCGCGACGCCCATTTCCGGCGTGCCGCTCCACGACCCGGTCCAGGGCGAGCGAAAGACAAACGCGTTTTCGTTGATACCGCCGCCCGAATCGTCGCCGCGCGGGCAATCCGGCGACAGCGCGCGCGTGCCGCTGATCGTCGCCGTCGCCTTGTTGTCGGCGAGCAGAATGACTTCCACATTGACCGTTTGCACGAGCGTCCGCGACGAGCGACTGCCCCAGTTCGCCGTCGCCGAAACGTCCATGAAGCCGGAACCGCTATAGGTCAGTGGAAAAGCCGCGGAGTTGTCGGGTTCGGAGTCGGCGACCTCGTCGTCAAACTTCCTGCTGAGATCCGCGCTGGGATTGACCACAAGGCTGACGTTCCACGCGCTTAAGTTTGGAGCCGCGTTGGTCGCATTGATTGCCTCGCCGAGGGTCGCTCCGCCTGTATATGAGCGGAGGAAGTCGCTGGCCGATACGCGAATGTTGCCGACCAGGTGCGAGCGTGAGTATCCGATGACGGTGCGCCCGGGCGCGTCGAGATCGTCGACGAGGTCACCGGTCTGGCACCCGGCCAGCAGGATCAATCCCGGGCCACCCGCGCCACTGTTGTTCAACTCGTCCACGGCGCGCGAAACCGGGTAATGCTCTGACCAGACGTAGTAACTGTTCATCGACATGCCAACGGCCACGCCTTTCGATTCCGAAACAGCGCCGTGGCCGTAGACCATCAACACGTCATCGGGCCCGAGCGTCCGCAGCAGGCGATCCAACTCATGGGGACCGGTATGCGCGTGCAGCGTCGCCGAATCGAAACCGGCGGATCGCATGTCGCGCAGCAAGTCGCTGAAGCTCGCGCCTTCCACCGAGAAGTACTTTCCAAAGGCCGACGCGATATGAAACTCGCGGCGCCGATCAGCCGCGACAGCGCCGCGCGACTTTGCGATGTCATCATTCGACGCCTTCGCACGAAGTGATGCGGCAGTTTCCAGCAGATCGGCGTCGACCGGCGGAATCACCGTGCTTCCGTCAGGGTCAGCGTCGTTCGAAAACTCGTGCAGCAGAAACGGCACGGGAATCGTCCGAATCGGAATGCGCCCTGCCGAGGTTTCCCACGCGACATCGTCGCCGCCAATCGGGACGACAACGCCAGACGCGCAATCGCCGGATTCGCAGTGTCGAACAACGACAATCGGCGCCCCGCCCGACTCATATGACGCCCAGTCGATCTGCGCGCCGTCTGCCTCGCCGACCGTTCCGGCGGCGATGAGTCGATCGGCGCCGTAGTGCGACTTCGCATATGCGACGGCGTCGGCGAGTTCAGTATCCGCCGCGCGCAGCGCTGCAAAGCCCGCTCCGGACAGACTCCGTTGAACGGTCGACATTGGCGGGACGGAAGTGTCATTCTGATCGGTGGGCTGCTGCTGCTGTTGCGCGGGCATGGTCGGCGCGGGGCAGCCGCCGATCAGTGACAAGCCCAAAGCCGCTGCCATCAGGCTCGATACTCGTGACATGACGTTCCCCATTTTGCTCGACTGCGAAATGCCGAGACGGCGCGAATGACCGGATTGATCCAGGCGAGTGTAGCAAATCGCCTGCGGCGGCGCCGAACGAGGCGTTACGGGACTGTGCGTTCCCCGAAATCGCTGATTGTGGCGAATCAAGCCGGGTTTCCGAATTCGTGACGCTCGGACGCCCCGGATTCCGAATTGTCATCGAACCGGCTTCACGCCGAAATCCGACAGTTTCGAGTTCGTCAAGGAGACGCCAGTGCGAACCATTCAGACCATCCTCGGAATCGCGGCCATGCTCGCGATCGCGGCCGGATCGACCGCCGCGCCGATCGGAACCGCCATTACCTATCAGGGCATGCTGCAGGACACCGGCTCGCCCGCGCAAGGCCTGTACGACCTGCGCTTCCGGCTGTACTCGGCGGCGATCGGCGGCAGCCAGATCGGCGATGTGTTGTTTGAGAACGACGTGCCGGTCGATAACGGGTTCTTCACCGTTGATCTGGACTTTGGCGCCTCCGTCTACGGCCCTGAGGCGCGTTGGCTGCAGATTGAAGCCAAGCCCGGGGTTGGCGGTTCGTATGTCACGATGACGCCGCGCCAGCCGATTATGCCCGCGCCTGTCGCGCTGTATGCGCTGAACGCCGGCGGGGGTAGCGGTAGCGGCTATTGGAACGCGAACGGCAGCAGCATCTACAAGAACAACAGCGGCAACGTCGGCATCGGGACAAACACGCCGCAGGCGCCGCTCGAAGTGCGTTCTCGCCTGCGTGTCGCGCACAACGGCGGATCGGGGCCGATCGTGGCGCTCGGCACCGGCCTGCTCGAACTCGGCAGCAACTCCATCGGAACCGACCGCCCATATGGCGCCCTGCATTTCCTCGACGGCGCCAGCGCCACGCGGGCCGGCATCGAGTATGGCCCGGACGGCCTGTTCGCGCCGTACGCGATGCGCTTTCAAACAAACGGCGTGTACCGCATGCACATCACCGACGCCGGCTTCGTGGGGATCGGGACGGCATCGCCGGGACTGATGCTCGATGTCAACGGGCGGGCGCGGATTCGCAAGGGCGGTAACAGCAGCGCCGGTATCTTTTTCTGGCAGGATGGCGTCAATGAGGATCGCGGCTTCGTCGGTATGGCCAACGACAACTTGATCGGCCTGTATGGAACCGAAGGCGCAGGTTGGGGGCTGGTGATGAACAACGCCACCGGCGCGATCGGGTGCGGCACCACGTCGCCAACCGCGCGTGTCGATGTCAGCCACGCCGGTTCGATCGCGATTCGCGGCCTGAACACGAGTTCCAGCGGATCAGCCTACGGGTTGTTCGGCTATTCACAGTCGCCCACCGGCATCGGCTGCTTCGGCCAGGGCAAGTACGGCGTGTACGGCTTCAGCAGTGTCGGCGGGTTCGACAGCAAGGGCGTCTACGCGCTCAGCAATGCGACGGACGGCGCGGGGCTCCATGGCCACGCGTCTTCAGGTGGTCGCTCAGCCGGCGTGTGGGGGACAAACTCGGGCGGCGGCTGGGCGGGGTTCTTTGAGGGCTCCGTCCGCATCGACGGTGACTTTCAGGTAACGGGATCCGCGAACTTCATCATCGACAACCCGCTGAATCCGACCGAAGAGTATCTGTTCCACTCGTGCGTCGAGAGCGACGAGATGAAGAACATTTACGACGGCGTGGCTACGCTCGACGACAAGGGCCAGGCGGAAATCAGGCTGCCGGACTGGTTCGATCTCGTGAATGCGGACTTTCGTTATCAACTGACGTGCGTTGGCGGATACGCGCCGGTTTATGTCGCCGCCGAGTTGAAGGATAACCGCTTCTTAATCGCCGGCGGCCGCGAAGGGCTGCGCGTGTCATGGCAAGTGACCGGCGTGCGCATCGATCCGGCGGCGCAGGCGGCCAATTTCCAGGTCGTGCAGCGGAAGCCGGAAGGCGATCGCGGGACATACCTGAATCCGGAGGCGTACGGGCAGTCGATTTCGCTGAGAGCGGGACGGCTGGCGAATCCGCATTCGAGCGCGGAGTAGAGACGACGTTGCGATCTAGCTGCGCGAGCGCGACGCCGATCAGGCGTCGCGTCTTCGCGCGCAGAGCGCTATCGCCATGTTTTCTAAGTAAGTTCGCAGAACACTGACTCTGGCCTGACCTTTTCGACCGGAAACCCCGTCGCCTCGGCAACAATGCGGCGCACCTCGTCCAGTACAGCTTGTTGTGCGGCGAGTCTCTTCCCCTCGGTGCTGACATCCAGCGGCGCGATGCAATAGACCGCGTCCGCGACGGTCTTGACGCTTCGTGGGAGGTCGTTCGCGATAAGCCATTCGACTTTTCCGAACAACCAGAGCGCAGATACCGCCGCCAACGAAGCAACGAAGGCGCCCGAACAACCGTACTCGACCGTCGCGACGAGCCAGAGCGGTACACCAGCCAAAGTCAGCGTGCCGTTTCGTATGACACGGAGCACGGGACGCCACGGCGAGCGCAACTCCAACGCCGGCAGGTCCGCTTCGATGGCGCGGATTCGCGTCCAGATGTCCCGTCGGCGCCTCGGCAGCAGTCGACCCAAGGCGACGTCTGGCCGCACGTCACGTCGGGTTACCCCGGCCTCGGCAATCAACAGCCGACGCAAATGATAGAACGCAGTCAATTGAGCACAGTGGCGAGGCGGCAGACGTTGAGCGACGCGTCGAAAGACCAACGCCGCCAGATCAGCAACCGTATTCATTTGCGACACTTCCTCATCAGGCAGTGACACATCAAACCGCTCTTCTATTTCCATCACGGCTTCGACCACGTCCAATCCCATCGTCAGCTCCGCGTTTTGCGCGTCAGTTCCGCGATCCGCGCCATGTGGTAATCATCGTGTTCGCAAACAAACGCGACCGCGTCGACAAGCCGCATCTTGATATTCAGCCGGGGATGCGCGGACTCGCGCGCGAAGTCGCTTTGGGACAGCGCGTTCAGCCGCTCGACCTGCGCCAGGCGTTCCGTGCGGAGGTCGAGGCACAATCGCTCGATGTCCCATTCGTTGTAGTTCGCCTCATTGGTCGCGCGATTGGACATGTCCGCCGCCCGCAGCGGCGTCACGCCGGCGAGGAAGTCGTCCAAGCGACCGTCAAACAACGGCTCAAGCTGAAGCAGGTGCCCGACATTCTGTTGAATCGACCAACCGCCGTCGCTGAACGTCAGTTGCTCTCGCGTTAACCCGCGAACGCGGTCCTCGACCCGCGCCGGCAGACCGCGAAACCGCTCGACAATGTCCGGGTACTTGCCGACCGGATAGTCGAATGAGAATCCACGCTCAACCCAAGGCCACTTCGCCATCGCGACACCCCCATCAGCGCGGCGATCAGCCGCCCGTCACCGCCTGCATGAACATCAACTCCGCCCCATCGACGAGCGGCTCATCGAGCGCGTCCAGCCAGCGCGAGTTGACTTCGTTTACAAAACACAGCACATGGCGCCGCAATGCGCCACTTTCATCAAACAGGTGCAGCGCCAATTGGGGATGCTCGCGACGCAGACGGTCGAACGCGTCCGCCACGGTCGCCGCATCAATGTCAAATCGAAGCCGATCGCCGCACATGGCGCCGAGCAGTTGGGGCAATTGGATCGCGACGCGAGCCATCGCGGCTACTCCGCCAACACCGTCACGCTATGCACGCGCGGCAGACGACACGGCAGCGCATGCCACGATTCGCCGCGATCATGCGAAGCGAATATCTCGCCGGCGGTCGTGCCGAAATACACGCCGCAAGGGTCCATTCCGTCTACGCCGAGCGCCCCGCGCATCACCGCGCCGTACGCGTGTTTCTGTGGCAATCCATCAAACAGCGCGTGCCAGGAATCGCCATTGTCGGTCGAGCGGAAAATCTGCAACTGTCCATTGACGGGTAAACGAAACTCATCGCTCTCCAACGGCGCAACGAACAGCGCTTTCGTGTGCGGATCGATCGCGATCGGGAAACCGAACCGGCTCGACAGGCCCGTTTCGTTGCGCGTCCACGTGTCGCCACCGTCGGACGAGCGATACATGCCGGAATGGTCCTGGCGATAGATGCGGTTCGCGTCGGCGGGATCGGCCACGAGGCCGTGCACGCAGAAACCGATGTCCTTGTGGTCCTTATCCTCAAGAATGCACTTCACGCCGGCGTTCTTTGGCTGCCACGTTTTCCCGCCGTCATCGGAGCGAAACACGCCGACCGCGGAAATGCCGACCCACATCCGGAGCGGATTCTTCGGATCGAACAGAATCGCGTGACAGCACAACCCGCCGGCGCCGGGCATCCAACCCGCGCGCGTGGGATGCTGATTCAAGCCGTTCACCGGTTGCCATGTGTCGCCGTTGTCGTCGCTGACGAACAGTCCCGCCTGCGCTACGCCTGCGTAGGCGCGCTTGCCGTGCGTGACGATCTTCCAAATCTGCTCAAGTTTCACGCCGCTGTCTTCGGAGTAAGCCGGCCCCTGTTTGGCCTGCGCAAACTCCCTCAAGTCGTCGCTGCGGTGAATCGCCGCTCCGTAAACAAAGCTGGTCGTTCCGACGAGCCAATCGCCCGCCGGCCCGCGGGCGGCGGCGGTCACTCCCCAGCCCTTGAGGAACGGACCCTCGATGTCCCAGTTGAGTCGATCATCTGAGCGGCACACAAAGCCGCCCTTTGCGGTTCCGACAACGAGCACGACAGGCATGGCGAGCCTCCGGAAGTGGGTTACTAGATGACCACAAGAGGATAAACCGGACATCGTCGGGCGGAAACCCGATTTCAGGTTGCGACTCCGACTTCAGTCTTCCGGCGCCGCCTGCCGTCGGCCCGGATCAGCCCTGCGCGGGCCGTACCACAGGTCCATGCCCTCGCGTGTCCGGGCGCGCGTACGGGCGGCTTTGATCAAAGTGCCGAACACCTCGAAGGGTGAATGGGTGCGGAGCTTGCGCGACGACGTGACGATCCGCTGTGGCAGAATCGTGAAGCGGGAGCCACGTGCCCGCGCGAACTGATCAACCGCACGCGCGAAGTAGACCTCCTCGCCCCCGAACACGCTCTCATCAAAGCCGCCGACGGCTTCAAACGCCTCACGCGTGCAGAATACGAACGCGCCCGGCGTCAGGCGCGATTTCGCGTACAGCCAGATGATCGGCGGACCGATGACCCGCGCCCAAAGCGGCTTTGGATCGTCAAATTCGCAGCGGCATCCACCGCCGACGATTCCGCGATCGCGCATCGCCTCGACCGCGGCGCGAACGGTTTCCGCCGGAACGAGCGTGTCCGCGTCGACAAAGATCAGCCACTCGCCGCGGGCCGCTTTGGCGCCGACGTTGCGGGTCGCGGAAATCTGCCGATGTTGCTCACTCACGACCCGGGCGCCGAGGTCGGCGGCGACTTCGCGCGTTGTGTCGTCGGACGCGTCATCGGCGACGACAATCTCGTAAGGCTCGCCGACCGCGCTGCCGGCCGCGCGGAGCGAGCCGATCGTCTCCGCGATCAGCTCCGCCTCGTTGTAAGCGGGAATGACAAAGGACAGCCGGGGCGCGGAATCAGGCGCTGATGATCCACCGTTTGCCACGCAGCCCCCTTGTTACTCGAATAGCCGCGGCTGTCGCGGGTCGTCCGCCGTCGAGCGGAATTCGCCATCCGCGACCTGCGTCACGATGCGGACGCCGTCACGTACCTGTTCGACCGATCGAATCACGTCGCCGGTTTTCGCGTCCCGCGTCAGACTATAGCCGCGACGCAGCACGTGGGTCGGATTGCGGGCTTCGATCGCGTCAAAACGGGCTGCAAGGCGGGTTCGCGCGTCACGCAACAGCGCTTCCGCCGCTCGCGTAACGCGGTTCATTGTCGCCTCGGTCGCCCGCTCCCGCGACGGACGAAGCCGCGTCGGGCCCGCTTGCGCGACGCGGCGCCATAGCTCACCCAACGTCATCGCGCGGCGCAGGAGCGCGCGCTCCAGGCCACGATCAAGCCTTCCGTGACAAGCCTCGAGCCGTCGGCGCTGCATTGCGAATCCGGCGCCGGCTCCGAACC
>JAGQOO010000015.1 GCA_020427345.1 Phycisphaerales bacterium
CCATCACTTCACCGGTCAGAAAGGTGTCTACTTCCTGGTAAAGGGAGTACCGAACGCCGAGATAAATAGCCGAGCACACAAACGCGCAGACAATGAGTGTCACGGCGGTCGCCAACGCGGTGAGGCGTGCGCCGAGGCTCCTGAACACGCTCAGCCTCGATCGGCCTGCATGACGTAGCCGACGCCGCGAATCGTATGAATGAGCGGGCAGTCCCCATCCGGATCAATCTTGCGGCGCAGCCGGTTGATGTGCACATCCACGACATTGGTCATCGGGTCGTGGTTCATGTCCCAGACGCGCTGGAGCAACATCGTGCGCGACAACGTCTGGCCGGCGTGGCGCGCCAGATACTCCAGTAGCGCGAACTCGCGGGCCGACAGGTCAATGCGCCGCCCCGCGCGCGATACGCGCCGCCCGAGCAGATCGATGGTCAGATCTCCGACGATCACCGTATTGGAAGTCATCGCCGCGCCGCGCCGCAGCAGGGCCCGCAACCGCGCCAGAAGTTCTGCGAAGACGAACGGCTTCGGAAGGTAATCATCCGCGCCAAGGTCAAGCCCGCGAATCCGATCGTCGACATCATCCCGGGCCGTCAGACAGATCACGGGAGTGGTGACGCCGGCCTCGCGCAAGCCGCGCAGCACGCTGAAGCCGTCACGCCCCGGCAGCATGATGTCGAGAACAATCACGTCGTGCTCGCCCGAAAGGCCAAGCCGAAGTCCGGCGTCCCCGCTGGCGGCAACATCGACCGCGAAAGACGCCTCGCGCAGTCCCTTTTCAACAAAGCGCACAATGCTCGAATCGTCTTCGACAACCAACGCCCGCACGATTCCAGTCTCCTCAGTCGCAAGCGGCGGATTCGCAGCATGGTCGGGGCGCCGGCCCCCGTCAATTCCAGAAAACGCCACGACAGATTATGAACGAATCGTCACCCCTGCGCCATGGTAGGTCCATGATCCCCTGCCACAATTCGCGTCGTAATGGCTGCCGAGTCGATGGCGCGGCGACTCGGCCCGAAAAACTTGTGCCGCGCCGAAACTGGAGAGTCTGTAATGACCAAGAAACTGATCCGTCTGGCCGCGATCGCCTGCTTCACAACGCTGGCGTTCGGCGGTTGCGCGAGCACGAGCTGGTTCCCGCTCATCGCTGGAGCCGGCGCCCTGTCGCTACTGACCCAGCAGGCCTAATCGGACCAGCGGAGGCGCCGGCGTCGGCCGGCGCCTTGTCTTCTACGCGCGATAATTACGGACTTGTAATAATCGACGCGACCCTTTTATGGGCGGTCTGGTTCAGAATGCCCCTTGCGGCGCCGCCGAACCGCTCCGACGGGGGCCGGCGAGGTCGCTATCAGCGTCGAGGAGATCATTGGATGATACGTGGCATGATTTGGGGGCTAATCGGGCTAGCAATGACCGGGTCGGCCTTTGCGCAGGATCGGGCGCCGTCGGGCCAGGAATCGTCGGCCCAATCGCGCCCGCTCCATTCGCGGATGAGCAGTCAACCCGAGCACCGCGCCGCCCCGCGACGAACGGAAGCGCGGCAGGTAGATGACGCCCGCATCGCGGAGAACGAGCCGCAACGCCCCGCGGCGCCCGCGCGGCACGAGGAAGAGGACGAGGGTCCCTATCACTATCGCGAGATCAGCGACTTCTTCAACATCCGCGAGGCGTATGCGAATGTTGACGAAGGCGAGTGGGAGTTTGAGGCCTGGTTTGAGTGGGACACGGGCGCCGGCGGCGACGACAACTTCGGCCCGATCTTGTCTCTCAAGTATGGATTCACCGACACCTTCCTGATCGAGCTTGAAGTCGAGCAACTCAACTTTGGCGATGGCTCTGATCAGGGCAACGGGGAACTCGAAGTCATCCTGTTCAAGGAATGGTGGGACGAGCAGGACGCGTTGCCTGCGTTCGCTACATGGGGCGAGGTGCGACTGCCAACCGGAGAAGGCTCATCGGGCATCGACGCCGATCTACACTTCACGTTTACGAAGCAACTTGCTCCAGGCTGGCGCGGTCACCTCGATGGCTACATTGAAACCGCCAACGGCGCCCGCGGCGGAGAAGACGCGGACGAGCGTCGTGATTTTCAGTGGGGTGTCGGTCCCGGCATTGACTATTCGTTCACCGAAGACACGATCGGCACAATGAACTACATCCTGCGGAGCGGCGAAGAAGAAGGCACGCGCGACGAGAACATTCTTGAATTCGGCGCCGCGCATCGCATCGCTGAGAACCAGTACGTCAAGTTCGCGTTCGATATCAACCTGGATCACGCGAGCGAGGCGCCCAACTTTGGCGCGAAGTTGCTGTGGTCGATTGAGTGGTAGCGCGATCCCCGCGTCATCGAGCGAGTAGCAGCTGGCTGTCGACGACGCCGATCCTGCTGGCGCTTGGATGCGCCAGCCCGAGCGCGACCCGCGATTACGAGCGCGCGGCGGATATCGTTCACGGTCGCACCGGCGCCAGAATCAGCGCTCCGGCCGATTGTGACGCCGCCGATGCCGTCGTGCGCGAGTTGCTCGCGGACGGCCTGACGGTTGAAGAAGCCGCGCAGATCGCGCTGATCAACAACCCGGCGTTTCAATCCGCTCTGGCGGAGATCGGAGCTTCCCGGGCGGACGTAGCGCAGTCCGCGCTGTTGACCAACCCATCACTTTCACTCGGACTCCAGTTCCCGGAGGGCGGCGGACTCACAGACCTGACCATCGGGTTCGCCGCCCAACTGGCCGATCTGTGGCAGCTTCCCGTGCGCCGGCAGATCGCCGAAGCCGAACTGGAACGCACGATCAACCAGGTCGGCCAACGCGCCGTCGAACTTGTGACCGAGGTCCGGCGTCGCTGCTATCGCGTGCTTGCGCTGGAACAGGCGCTCGCGTTCGTCGAAGAGAATCAGCGACTTGGCGCGCGCGTCGTCGAACTCTCGACCGCGCAGTTCAAAGCGGGCGAAGTCAGCGAGTTTGACGTCAATCTGGCGCGCACCGGCGCCCTCGACGCGCAAGAAGAACTCATCGCCACGCGCGGCGAACTCGCGCAGGCGCGCGTGGATCTCGCCGAAATGCTCGGACTGGGCGGCGCCATGGAGCCAATCCGGCTCGTGGGCGCTTTGCCAGCCCCGTCGAGCGACGCCCGTACGCTGGAAGAACTCGTCGATACGGCGATGGATCAACGATTCGACCTGCGCGTCGCGTGGTTTGCCACGCAACGGGCGGAGGCGGCCTTGCGCCTGGAGGCGCGCCGGTTCTTGCCCGACGTTCAATTGGGCTTCGCGTTCGAACGTAGTGAACAACGCGCGATCCCCGGGAGAAACGTCCTCGCGGATACCGCCCGCGCATCTGTCGCCGCCGGTCGTCTGACCGCGCCGAGCATCCAATCGCGCGGCGAGCGCCAGATTGAGAAGTCACAGATCATCGACGCGAAACTCGGACCGACGCTGGCGATGACGCTGCCGCTTTTTGACTGGAACGAGGCGCAGATCGCCAAGGCGCGCGTCCGCGTCCTGCAGGCGCGCAAGGACTACGACGCGCTTGCCCAAACCGCCATCGCCGAAGTCACCCGCGCCCACGCGTTGGCCGAAGCCGCTCGCGAAATGCTTGAGTTTCAAAAAGGCGAGGCGATCGAGCTGGCCGAAGCGACGTTGACCGGCGCCGAACAGCGATATCAAGCCGGTGAGGAAGGACTATTGGCCCTAATTGACGCTCAGGAGGCGCTGGTACGGCGTCGCCGCGCATATGCCGCAGCGCTGCGTGACTATTCGACCGCCCTCGCGACACTAGAAGGAGCGATTGGGGGTCGCGCGGGTCAGTCCGGCGATCAGATGAGGGAGTAGGCGGATGGCGCGTTTCAAATTCGCGATGCTTGCGGTCGCGCTGCTGGCAGCCGGCGCGTCGGCGTGCACTCCCGATGATCTGACGACCTTTGCGACGGATTTCGCGCGCCAGGCGCTCGCCGCCTTCTTGATTTGATCCCGACCGACTGAGGCATTGCAGAGGTGGGCTGGTCCAAGGACATTTGAATGCGTCGAACGTCACTGGCAATCCTAATGTTGTTTCTCGGCGCCGCCGGCGGCGCGGCCATGATGTGGCTGGGACTCGGACGTCCGATGGGGCCGATCGGGGCCTCCGCGCATGATGAGCCCGGCGACGAGCATGAAGGCGAAGAAGTCGCCACGTCGGCAATCAGCGTAAACGGCGCAGGCGAGGTCGTCGTACGGCTCGACACCGATGTGCGGGGGAGCGCCGGCCTTGAGACCGAAACGCTACGAGCCGCCACGAAGAAGCCTGTTGTTTCCGCGTTTGGCGTCTTGCAGGAAGACCCGGGCAGCGCCTTCACGATTCGAGCGCCAGTTGCCGGCATGCTGCGCGCGGGCGATGGAATGGATTGGCCGAAACTGCACACTGCCGTAGCCGCCGGCGCCTCGGTCGGTATCGTTGTTCCTCGCCTGACGCCGATGGAGCAGATAGACCTCAAAGCGCGTCTTGCGCAAGCGCGAGCGGAGGCCGACGAAGCCGAAGCCGCTCTGGCGTCGGCACAATCCTCGTACGAACACAAGCGAGCGCTGAACACGGAAACAAGGGCGGTGTCGGACCGCGTTCTCGAAGAGGCCCGCGCCGCCGTGCAGACGCAGGAAGCCCGCCTCACGGCCGCTCGGCGAATCGTCGGCGTGGTCGAGGCGGCGGAACGCGGCGATGGCGTCGACGGCGCCCTCTTTGAACTGGCCTCACCGCTGCCGGGCGAAATTGTGGAGGTGTTGGCGCAGCCCGGCGAGGCGGTGGAACCGGGTCAGCCCCTGCTTCGCATCGCATCCTTCGACACATTGATCGCGCAAGTGGAGTTGCCGATCGGCGAGTCGTTCGATCCTGACGCATCGTCGGCCGACATCGAGTTGGTAGGCCCCGAAACACGCGTGCTCCCTGGCGAGCGCATCGGCCTGGGGGCGGCGATGAACGTCGCCGCGCGCGGCGCGACACTGCTCTACCGACTCACCAATCCCAGCGGATTGCTGCGCCCCGGTGCGCCAGTCATCGCGCGCGTTCCGGCAATCGGCGGCGAACGGGCGGGCGTGCTCATTCCGCGTTCGGCGGTGATCCGCCTGTTCGGTCGCGCCTGGGCCTATGTCGCGACAGAAGACAACGCTTTCACTCGCCGTGAGCTCGTTGATGGCGAGCCGGAAGCGGACTCGTGGTTCGCGACCCACGGGTTTGAACCGGATTCACGTGTCGTGACGACCGGCGCCCAGGTGTTGCTGTCCGAGGAACTCAAAGCGCAGATCGAACGCGAAGAGGCCGCGTCGGAATAGGCTCACGCCGGCTCAGGATTGCAACCGCTCATGCTTCAGGCAATCGTCTCCATTTCATTGCGGCAACGCGGCGTGCTGATGGTTCTCGCGCTGCTGCTGCTCGTCTATGGCCTTTACGTCGCCACGCAAGCCAAGCTCGATGTATTCCCCGAATTCGTTCCGCCGCAAGTCGGCATTCAGTGCGAAGCCCCCGGCCTCGCGCCGGAGCAGGTAGAAACGCTCGTAACGCGCCCGATCGAAACCGGCATTACCGGCATCAGCGCGCTGGAATCAGTGCGATCACAATCCGTCCAGGGCCTCGCGATCGTCACGGCGATCTTCCGCGAAGGAACCAACATCCTCACCGCGCGGCAGATGCTCGGCGAGCGACTTGCCGAAGTTGCCGGCGAACTGCCCCAAGGGGTCCAGGCCCCGAAGATGCAGCCGCTGACCTCCGCCACGATGGACTTGCTGAAAATCGGCCTCACCGCCGACGCCGCGGATGACGGCGCAGCGCCGCCGACGCCAATGGAACTTCGCACATTCGCCGACTGGGTGGTGCGCCCGCGCCTGCTCGCCGTACAGGGCGTCGCCAGCGTCAACGTCTATGGCGGCGATGTGCGCCAATTGCAGATCGAAGTCATGCCCGACCGCCTCGCCGCGCTCGACCTGACGCTCGACGATGTGCTGGCCGCCGGCCGCGCCGCTACCGGCGTGCGCGGCGCCGGCTTTGTCGACACGCCGTCACAGCGCATCGTGCTGCAGAGCGAAGGCCAGGCGAACACGCCCGAGGAAATCGGTGATACGGTCGTTACGCAACGCGGGGCGCAGATCATCCGCTTGCGCGATGTGGCGCGCGTTAGAGACGGCGCCCAGCCGAAGTTTGGCGAGGGCATGCTGCAAGGCCGCCCCGCCGTCCTGATCGCCCTGCTGAGCCAATACGGCGCCAACACGCTGGAAGTAACCGACGCCGTCGAGCAGGCGCTCGACGAAATGGAACCCAGCCTGATGGCGAAGGGCATCACGCTGCATCGCGGACTGTTCCGTCCGGCGAGCTTCGTCGAATCCGCGATTCGCAACATCAATCATTCGTTACTGCTCGGCAGCCTGTTCGTGGCGATCGTGCTGTTTGTGTTTCTGTGGAACCTGCGAACCGCGTTCATCTGCCTGACCGTCTTGCCGCTGTCGCTGCTGGCGGCGATTGTGCTGCTCGATCAACTCGGCGCGACGCTCAACACCATCACGCTTGGCGGCCTCGTCATTGCCATCGGCGTCGTTGTCGACGATGCGATCATCGATGTCGAGAACATCTTCCGCCGACTGCGCGAGAACGCCCAGCTGCCGACGCCGCGCTCGGCATTCGCGGTTGTGTTGGACGCGTCAATGGAAGTGCGCGGTTCGGTCGTTTACGCGACGTTTCTCGTTATCATCGTGTTTGTGCCGGTGCTGACTATGTCCGGCTTGCAGGGCAAGCTGTTCGCGCCGCTCGCGTGGTCGTACATACTGGCCGTGCTCGCGTCGCTCGGCGTCGCGCTGACCGTGACGCCGGCAATGGCGATGCTGATGTTGCCGCAACAGGCGCAGCGATCACACGAACCGCGCCTGATCGCGTGGTTCAAGTCCGGCTACAGTTGGCTACTTGGCGGCTTCGTGCGCGAGCCCGCGCTGGCGATCGCGCCGGTTGTGATCCTCTGCGCGGGCGCGCTTTGGTTGGCGCGCGGGCTCGGCGGCGAGTTTCTGCCTGAATTCCGCGAAGGCCATTTCGTCACGCACCTCAACGCGATTCCCGGCACATCGCTGGCCGAATCCGCTCGAATCGGAAAACAGATCGCCGAAACGCTGCTCAAGACCGACAAGGTGCTGACCGTGCCGCAGCAGATCGGTCGCGCGGAGCTCGGCGAGGACCCCTGGGGCCCGCACCGCAGCGAGTTTCACATCAACATCACGCCCAATCTGGGCAGCGGCGAAGACGAGGTGCGCAACGCGATTCGCGAAGCGTTCGAACAAATCCCCGGCGTTACCAGCGACATCACGACTTTTCTCGGCGACCGTATCGGCGAGACCATTTCGGGCGAAACCGCCGCCGTCGTCGTCAGCATTTACGGCGATGACCTCGATGTCCTCGATCAAAAGGCCGAGGCGGTGCGCGCCACACTTGCCGGCATCCCCGGCGCGGTCGATGTGCAGATCGCGGCCCCGCCCGGCGCGCCGCAGACGCGCATTCGGCTGCGACACGATCGCCTGACTCAATTCGGTTTTCGCGCCGTGGACGTCCTCGATGCGATCCAAACGGCCTATCAGGGGACCACAGTCGCCCAGACCTTCGAGAACGGCCGCGTGTTTGATGTCGTCGTCGTGCTCGACGAATCCCAGCGCCAGGAGCCGGAAGTCATCGGCTCCTTGTTGCTGACGAGTGCAGGCGGTACGCGCATTCCCCTGTCAGAACTCACCGACATCTACGGCACGCAGGGCCGCTTCATGTTGCTGCACGACGAGGCGCGGCGCCGACAGGCCGTGACATGCAACGTCGAAGGCCGCGATGTCTCGTCGTTCGTCGACGAGGCGAAAGCCGCCATCGGCGACCGCGTTTCATTCCCCGCTGGAACATACCCGGTGTTCGGCGGAGAGGCCGAAGCCCGTGCCGAGGCGGAGCAGGAACTGCTCATCCACACCAGTCTGGCGGGTATCGGCATCATTTTGCTGCTCATGATCGTCATGCGCAACCTGCCGAATCTCTTACTCGTTCTGTTGAATTTGCCGTTCGCGCTCGTGGGGGGCGTGGTCGCCGTTTACCTCACCGGCGCGTCCATTTCGATCGGCGGGCTGGTCGGTTTCGTCACGCTTTTCGGAATTACCACGCGCAACTCGATCATGCTGATGTCGCATTACGAACACCTCGTAGTCAGTGAAAGCCAGACCTGGGGCGCGGCGACCGCAATACGCGGCGCTTCCGAGCGCCTCGTCCCGATCCTGATGACCGCGCTGGTCACCGGGCTCGGCCTTCTGCCGATCGCGATCGGCGCCAATGCGGCGGGCCGGGAAATCGAAGGTCCCATGGCGATCGTAATTCTCGGCGGACTGACAACATCGACGCTGCTCAACCTGCTGGTGCTACCGACGCTTGCACTTGCGTGGGGTCGATTCGAACCGCACGTCGAGGATGGGCGATGGCAGACATCGCTGAATTGACCAGGGCGGGCTTGGTAATGCCGAACGCGCCGGTCGTGTGCGCCAAGGTGACCGCCGTCGCGCCTTCCCCCAAGTCCCCTCGCAAGGTTCCCTGCTCCTGCCACTTAACGTCAAAGCGCCGTTGCTCGACCCGGGATGACGGACCGATAGGTCGTTCGTTGTTATCCGGAAGTCGGCGCCGGCGCCACCCGGCTCAAGATGCTATAGCTTTGCAACATCGGGATCGGTACGCTTGCTGATTGGGATGGGGCACTTCTACCTTCAAGGAATGAACCTGTGGCACGCAAGTACTGGCTGTTCGGACTCGCCCTCCTCGTGGCGATTCCGTCGATTTCTCTCGCGCAGATAACCAACTTCACGATCTCGGACGGCAGCGTCGACTTTTCACTCAACGGGCTCACAGGAAACCGCACCAACGGCTCCGGCGGTAGCGCGAACTTGCGCACCTCCACAGGCACGGTGCCGCTCGACCACCTGTTTCAAAACTGGTTCTGGTACCGCGCCAGCGGCGACACGCGCGAGTACGCCCTCTCGAACCAGGTCTTCGGCACCGCGACCGGTAACCGCTGCCGCCTCGTGTATCAGGAGCCCAGCAACGACGGCGCAACGGCCAATGCGCTGCGGGTCGAAATCGAGTACACCATCCATGATCTGACGTCGGTCCAGCGCCCCGACACAGCCGAGGTCGTCATCGCGTTCAAGATTCAGAACCTCACGGCGTCCTCACTGACGGTTCAGTTCTTCAACTACAACGACTTTGACCTCAACGGCGGCGGCGGCGGTGATTCCGCGGTCGTGGCCGGCTCCGCAAACCAGATTCAGCTGGTCACCGATCCCGGCGGCCCAATCTCGGCCGTCTACAAGGCCAGTGGCACGAACCACGCCAACTTCCAGATCGCCCCCTACTCCTCGATTCGGGATCAACTCGTCGATACCGGTATCGACAACCTCACCAACGCCGGATCGCCCTTCGGCCCCGGCGACTACACCGGCGCCAATCAGTGGGGCGTATCCCTCTCGGCCGCAGGTGGCTTCCAAGACTCGCTTGTCGGCTCGATCGTGCTCGAAGTCCGCACATCCCAGAACGGTGATCTCACCGGCGACGGCTGCGTCGACCTGAGCGACCTCGCGCTATTGCTGGCCAACTTCGGCAGCGGCTGCCCCTAACGAATCGTTGCTTCGCTCATCAAATCGAAACCGAGGCTAGTGGCCGCGCGCCGCTCGCCTCGCTTGTTTGCACGACGGCCGTGGCTATTCGATCTCCCTCTCAAAGCGCGCCGACCCGAGAAGTAGTCCACCATCGATGCCCGTCGCGCGGAGCGTCAGCGCTTGCGATGCGCTGATGTCCAGCGTAAGCGGAGTTTCCGCCTCGTCCGGCGCCACCAGCCCCTCGGTCACGGGAAAGCCGTCGAGCAGCAACTCGTACTTAACGAACCCGCTCGCGTCGTAAACGCCGACGGCGGCGGTCATGGTCGCGTAGCCGGGCGGAATCTCGTATGTCGCCTCGCCGCCGACCGGGATCGCCAGCCCGCGCAGGTGCGTGCGCTCGCCGACGTGGAGCGGCCCACCGGATGGCGTCATGTCGCGCCCGATCTGGCCTTCTGACCGCATCGGCGTCATCAAGCTGAGGTACAGCAAACCGCCCAGGTCCATCGATCGTGGGTCTATTGGGCTGAACGCCTCTCCTGACTCCCGGACCCGAAAGACGAGATACGGCGCGTTGCGGTGTTGCTCGAAGTCCGTGCCCGGCCAAACCAGTTCGGCGAAGTCGCGGGAGCGGTTGAGCTGCACGGCCAAGCCACCATGATCGCGATCGACAATCACCCATTTCGCGCCGAAACGGTCGCGAATGTCCTCAAGCTTGACCGGGATCGACTTGCGCTGCTGGTCATTGGGATCAACCACATCCACGCTCGCCGGCGTCTGCCCGCGGGAGATCTTGACATAGCGCTCCCACAGAACCGGTCGACGCGCCTGCGTGAACTTCGGATCCAACCCGACAATGTAGTGGTTCTTGCTGTTGTGATAGAAGTAAACCGGGAAAATATCCCAGTCATCGGTAAACACGACATCGCCCTCGTCCGACTGCGATTTCAGGAAGTCCATCATGGCGCGGATCGCGGGAAGGTCGTACTGGCATCGCGTCGCGCTCTGGACCTGGGCAAATCGCTCGCCGCCGATAAGCACAACGGCTCCAAGTCCGCCTACCGCCAGCGCCGCGCTGAAAGCGCGAGTGACGCCGCCAAACAGCGCCCGCCTGCGCTCAATCATCGGCAACATGACGACAATCGCCGCCACCAGCCACAACTGCCAGGCGCGGGCAAACGGCTTGAGATCGGCGATGCCGACGCGCGATAGCGTATACACCACGATGAACAAAAGCGCGAAACCGACGCCACCGACGAGCAACTTCCGCCAGACCGACGCGGCCCGCGCCAGGCTGTGTCGCGCCCACGCCGTCATTCGATCCGCCAGCGGCGCCTGCAAGTAGGCCGCGCTCAGTAGCGCCCAAAGCGGCCAATACTCGATAAACCGCCGCGCCTTCAGTGTCAGCATCAGGAAACCGACATTGAGCAGCATCAGCGTCAGTTCGTTTCCATTCAATGGCGGCCCCATGCGGAATCGCAGCAGCGCCGCCGCGACGAACGTCAGCAGCAACACGCCGCTCATCTGGCCGGCGAACCACCACACGCCGTCATAGCTGCGCCATTCGCCACCGACTTCGATGTCCGGCGTCAGACCCGAGCCGAACACCTGCAGGCGCAGGAACTCAAACATGCCCTCGGAGTACGGATAAGTGAATACGCCGATCGTCCACCCGATCGCGCAGCACAGCACCATCAGCCACGGCCATTCGCGTCGCCCGCGCGGGCCGAACACGTGCGCCGCGGCGTAAGCGCCGACGATCAGCGGCGCGTACATCACGGCTCCGAGATAGAGATGCGTATACGCGAGCGTCGCCAGACCTGCCAGAATGGGCCGCCGCGTCAGCAGCAACAGCACGACCAGCTGCATGAACATCAACGCGGGACTGATCGCGCGGACATACGCGTGCCGCTCAAAGAACTGATGCGGCAGCAGCAGGAACAGGATGATCCACAACCAGCGCCACCGCACTTTCCCGGCGATGAGTATGCCGTTGAACAGGACAAGCGACATGGCGAAGAACGCGCAGATCGCCCAGCGTCCACCGTCAATCGCCTCACCGGTCAGCAGCTTGGCCAGTTGCACAAAAGGCAGCATCAGCACGTGAAACCCGACATGGTGGCTGACGAAGTCCTGCCCCTGTTCGGTGAAATAGCAGAAGCGCAGCCATTCGAATTGCCTCACAAAGCCGTGTGTCGGGAGCATCTCGGCCATCTTGACGTGATAGAAGGAATCGTGGCCGGGCGCGCCGATCAGCGAACCCGACGGCCCGCCCTTGCCGGCATAGAAGTAGCTCATCAACAACCAGCCGATCAGAAACACGGCGAACGACTCAAACGCGATCCGCCAGCCCGACGGCAACGCCCATGCCCGGGAGCGGGTGAAATGCGATGTCGTTTCGAACGTAGGCGGCTCGGTCGCCGGCGTCGCGGCGGCCGCCTCCTCGTAGGTGACTCGGAGGAGGTGTTCACTTTGTCGTGCGGTATTCGCCATCGATCAGTCTCCAATGCCGGCTGCCCGGGGAGGGCGACAGCGCGTCCCCCGATCGCGCTGCGCCCCTGGCTCCCCAAGCCGGCAGACACTCAAGCAGAGGCATGTCATCGAGTTCTGATACAAAAAACAAGCACGGCGCGTTTTTCAACGCGCCGCGCTCGATTGGAGGGCGGCGCGGCCAGGGGAAGCCAGGCCGCGCCGGGAGGGCCCTCATAGCCGCGTTGGCGAGAAACGGCTATGAGGTTCGACTGTCATGTTTACCCGCCATTGTCGTTCTGGTTGCTGTTGCTGTTGCTGTTGCTGTTGCCGACGCACGAGTCGTCGACCGTCGAGCAATCAAGGCTCATCGCGCCGCCGAGGGCGCCCACTTCGGCCGTCGATCCGACGCTCAGCGCCGGGAAACCGGCTGGGATCTCGCCCTTGCTCGCTTCGAACTCCAGCTCGCCTTTACCATCCGCGCCCACCGCGACCTGCCCGACTACAACGCCGTCCAGCGTCACATCGTGCGGACCGGCGGCGTAGCCATCAACTCTGACGCGCAGGCGTTCGCAATCGTTGGCGCCCTTGCGATACTCGACGCGGGCTTCGGCGGAGCCGCTGCGGATTCGCGCCTCGAGACGCAATACACCATCTGGGCAAACTGAGCCGTTTGAGTTCGAGTTGGCGTTCGCGTTGCTGTTGGCGTTCGAATTGCCATTCGCATTGCTGTTCGCATTCGTGTTCTGGTTAGAGTTTGCGTTACTGTTTGTTGAACCATTCGCGTTGACATTGTCGTTACTGTTCGCGTTCTGGTTCGCGTTGTTGTTCTGAATACCGCCGTTGATCAGCCCCTGAAGGGCGTCCAGGAAGCTGATCGCCTCGCCTTCCAACGCCGGCGTGCAGCCGGTTACCAGGCAGGTCAAAATTGTCGTGATGATCAAGTGCTTTTTCATGGTCTTTCCGTCCCGCCCGGCAGCCGGGGACGCCCCGCTCTCGCGAGGACGGCCCCGGCAGGGTTGCGAGGCTCTTACTGACTAACCGCCGTTGGCGTTCCTGTTCGTGTTGGTGTTGGTGTTCGTGTTCGTGTTGCCGTTCGCGTTTGTGTTACCGTTGGTGTTGGTGTTGCCATTCGCGTTGGTGTTACCGTTCGCGTTGGCGTTCGTGTTCATGTTGCCATTGGCGTTGGTGTTCGTGTTACCGTTGGTGTTCGTGTTACCGTTGGTGTTCGTGTTGCCGTTCGTATTGCCGTTCGTGTTGCCGTTGACATTCCCGTTGCAGTTCGAATTGCCGACGGTGCAGTTGATACCGAACACGCCGCTGACGGCGCCGGCGATCGAGCCGCTCCAGCCGATCTCGACGTGCGGGAAGTTGGCCGGGAACGTGCCGTTGGTCGTGTGATACTCAAGCCGACCGCGACCGCGTGAATCCGCGACGATCTGCCCGACAACCATTCCGTTGACGATGACATCGTGGACGCCGGGAACATAGTCGTCTACGCGCGCTTCAAAGTGCTTGCAGCCGCCCGGCTCTTCCTTGTAATCGAGGCGGCCACTGGCGCCTGCGCCGAACAGGTTGGCTCGCACTTCATAGCTGCCGTCCGGACACGTCGAGCCGTTGTTGTTCCCGTTCGTGTTGCCGTTCGTGTTGCCGTTGGTGTTGCCGTTCGTGTTGCCGTTCGTGTTGCCGTTGGTGTTACCGTTCGTGTTGCCATTGGTATTCATGTTGCCGTTGGCATTACCATTCGTGTTGGCATTGCCATTGGTGTTCATGTTGCCGTTGACATTTCCGTTCCCGTTGGTGTTCCCGTTGGTGTTCCCGTTGGTATTCCCGTTCGTGTTGCCGTTCGTGTTGCCGTTGCCGTTGCCCGGGTCGCTCAGGCCGTAGTTACCCAGCAGCAGCGCCAGGTCCGACAGACTCACCATGCCGTCCGACGTCAGGTCCGCCGAACAGTTCGACATGCACCCGTATTGGGACAGCAACAGAGCCAGATCGTCCAACCCGACCGTCCCGTCGTTGGTCAGGTCGCCGGGAATCGCCTGCGCCGGCGCGGCAATCAGGCCAATACCCAGCAGCGCTCCCAGCCACGGGGCCGCCCGAGACCCCCTTCGTTTGCTTCCACTTCGCGTCATATCTGTCTCCTTGGTCGTGCGTTGCCGTCGTGGCGACGCCCCCCGGCGTCCGTCCCGGCGACCTTTTTCATCTCAGTGGAGCCCGAAAGGGGGCGGCTGATACAAAAAAACCGGGAGATTTCTCTCCCGGCTATCACATTCGTGGCGATTCCCTCAGCCTCAGTGGCCGAAATGCGCGAGCAGATAAGCCAGGTCGGACAGATCAACGATGCCGTCCGCCGTCAGGTCGGCCGTCGATCGCGTGCTCGCGAAATCCGCCAACAGTTGCGCCAGATCGGACAAATCGACGACCCCGTCCCCGTTAATGTCGCCCGGCGCCGGCTGCGGTGGCCCCACTGAAATCAACGCTTCGAGGTCAATTCGCCCGAGACCGAGCAGGGAACCCGCGCCGGGGTTCTGGGCCGAGATGTTCACACTGGCCGGCGGAAGCATGGTCCCCAAAATCGTTTCGAAGAGCGTCGTCGGGTCGGAAGGATCGTTCGGGTCGATCGGCGGCAGGCTTCCCCACACCGGATGCTGCGCGTATAGCAGCGCGAGCCCACCGCTCATCAATGGCGTCGACAGGCTCGTGCCCTCCCATTCGCCATACATTCCGCCCGGGAGTGGGCCGTAGATCGTCGCGTTCGGGTCCCCAGTGCTGGCCCCAGGCGCTCCCACCAACGCCTCCAGTGATCGCGAGTCGCCGCCATAATTCGTAAACGTCGCCAGCACGTCATTGCGATCAACCGCGTACACGCCGATTGTCTCTTTCAACTGGCCGGGGTACTCATACCGGGCTGGGCTTGTTGAAGCCGAATTGCCGACCGCGGCCACGATCATAATGCCACGCGCCTCGGCCTCATTGGCGGCGTCCTCAAAGATCTGGGCCTTGTAGGTCGATCCGAGGCTGAGGTTGATGACCTCCACGTCGCGATCGATGGCGTAGAACAGTCCCTTGCCGATCGACCACGTCGTGCCCACGCCGTCACTGTCGAGCACCGTTACCGGCAGGATGCGCGTTTCCGGCGCGACGAGCGTCACCAGCCCCGCGACGAAAGTGCCGTGACCGACCATCTCGTCCGCTGTCGAGTTACCGTTTGAGTCGACGCCTCGAGCAATGTCGCGCGTATCCGTGTTGTTGAGAATCGTGTTGAATCCGTCGTTGCGCACGGCCGCGCCGAACGCCGGGTGCGACGCGTCGACGCCCGTGTCGAGAATCGCCACAGCGACGCCGCGACCGGTCGACAGTTGCTGCGCCTGGGTGACGCCGAGTGTGATCGTCGGATACTGCGTTTCAAACTGCGCGGCGTACGACGCCGGTCGGCTCACATAGACTGAGCCGGTGCGCGATTCGGCCGTCCGTGCTTCATAACCCGCCTCGCCCCAACGGAGCATGCTGTTCGGCTGATTGGCGAGGTTGGCGAAGAACTGATCTACCTGGACGGGATCAGCGCCTTCCGTGAGCGACAAGCGATAGATGTTACGCGAGGCGATGTCATCGACGACTGTTGTTCCGGGATACGTCGAGCTGATCGACGCCAGGAAGTCGTTGATGTTCACACCGTTCCGCAGACGAACGATCGCGTCGCGCACAACGGGCGGATCGGTAACCTGCGCGGCGGCCAAAGGCGCCAGCAGCGCCGGGCCACAGATACAGATGGTCTTGACGAGACGAGCGATTTTCATGGCGCCCCCACCAATGCGAATGTTCCCCAGTATAGCGGATGCGCGTATTCTTGTAGTATAGCGCTCTGCCCCGCGCGCAATGCGGCCGCGCGCGACGCTCCGCCGATCAGTTCCCGATAAAACACGTCCATCAAACCGCGTGTGGCCGCGTCGTGAGCCGGCCACAAACTCGCGATTACCGAGCGGGCCCCCGCCGCGAAGAAGCTCCGCGAGAGTCCCGTCAGCTCGTCCCCTGCTTCCACCGTGGTTTCGCCGCTGCTGCACGCGCTGAGCACGACCATGTCCGCGTCGAGATTCAGCCGCGCTATTTCGCGCGGCGTCAGCCAGCCGTCCGCCAGTCGCAGGCCGCTTGCCTGTGGCCGGTCGGGCGAAAACGAGCCATGACAGCCCAGATGAATCCAACGCGCGCCATGGACAGCGCTGCTGACGGCCGCCTGTGTCGCCGCGGAGCCGAGCAGCGTGCGAGCGCCGGGAACGCATTCCGCCACGCGCCGTGCCTCGTCTTCGATACACGGCGCATGCTCGTCCGCGACGCCAACGACAACGGCGCCCGATGTGTCCCCCGCCTGGCGCCGTCGCAACTGGGCGAACAGGCTCGCGCTCGGGGCATAGGCGCATTCATAGCGCTCAATCAACCAGCAACTGCCGTCATGAGATGCGTGAATCGGCAACGTGTGAAGCGCGCCGTGCGGCACAACGACAAGTCGCGTGACGCCGCCGACCGCCGAGAGCGGCTGACTGAGCAGCATGTCGTACAGTCGTCCTAGCGTCTCGCGAACGCCGCCGGCTTGCGGGTCTGCCCCGGAAGCCGCGATGCGCGCGGCGCTGTTCAGTTGAAAACGCAGTCGCTGCGACCAACTCGCTACTTGGTCAGCCGAAACCAGGCGCGACATCACTTGAGCGCCGTCCCGCGTCACGACCATCGCGCCGATCTGATCGGAGTGTCGGAAAAACTCGATCAGCGCTTCGCCGCTGTGGATCTGCGCTTGCGCTTCATCGCTCGAGCAAGGGGCCGCATATACCGTCGACGGACCGCGCGACGCCGCCTGTCGCGTTTCAATCTGGGACAATTCGGCCTCGCGAATTCGAATCGCTTCCGTCGCCCGATCAGCCGATGCAAGTCGCGTGCCGCGCAGCAACGCGTCCGCACGACGGCTGTACAAGGCGTTGAGCTCGGCGCGCAGCCGCGCGGCGGATCGCGTAAGCGTCGCGCCTTCGCCATCTGCGTCATCTTCCGTTACCGCGTCAATCGCTCGCGCCGCAAGGTCAAGCAGTACTCGCCCTTTCGCATGTTCGACCGACCAGAACACCTGCTCCGGAGGAGCCGCGCTCTCAATCGCCGCCCCAACAAGATCCTCATACAGTCGGCTACGTTTGCCAAGCGCACTCGCGCGAAACCGCTCCGCCTGCAACGATCCGCGCACCGGTTCGAGTTTCGTGGCGGCGCATCGCAGGTCGGAAAACGCCTCGTCCGCCCGCCCCATGGCGCGCCGCGCTGCCGCCCGGGCATGCAGCGCATCCGCCAGTAACGGCGCCAGGCTCAATGACGTCGCCCCGTCGACCGCCTCGGTCGCATACCGTTCAGCCGCCTCAGCATCGCCCTGTCCGAGCGATAGCTGCGATCGCCGGAACGCGGTGATCACGCGCTCAAACGGGCGCTCGCCAAGATCGTCGAGTTCGGACAGCGCGTCGGTCGCAGCGACATAATCGCCCGTTCCGGTGAACAACTCGGCGCGGGTCAGATCAACCCGCGCGATCGACTGGCGCGCCCCGAGCGACACGAACGCCTCACGCGCCCGTGACAATTCGTCCCTCGCGGGTTCGGGTTGACCCGTGCGCAGATGACAAAGGGCCAGTCCGTGAAGCGCTCGCGCAAGTTCAGCCGTCATCCCGTGACGCTCCAGCGCAGGTAGCGCCTCTTCAAACAGCGCCGCGGCGTCTTCCACCATTCCCAGCGCTTCAAGCGCCTCTGCGTGTTCAGCCTGTAGGCGCGCGGCGTGGCTCTCGGCGGCGACGTCGCGTAGCCGCCGCCGGGCGCGCTCGAAGTGGTTCATCGAGCGGCTGAGCAAACCACGCCGCGCGGCCAGGTCCGCCAGGTTGCCTTCCGCTACCGCCGCCACCACGCCGGCTCCCGCTTCGTCCGCGGCGGCACGTGCGGCGAGGAAGGCCTCTTCGGCTCCGTCAAAGTCGCTCAGCAGCAATAAGGCCTCGCCGCGGTTGTTCTCGACAAACGCGAGCAGGTTTGGCTCCGCGCCGAGCGCGCGTCGGGCGCGTTCAAGGTGTGTCAGCGCCCGGGCTGGGTCATCTCGATTCTGGTAGATCGCGCCGAGGTTGATGTCCGCTCGCGCCGCCAGCGCCGGTTCACCGGCGTCGATCAGCGCCGCGCGAGCGGCTTCGCCGACAGCGATCGCTTCCTCATAACGCCCGGTCTCGCCGAGCGGGTGCAACGAGGCCAGTTTGGCCCGAGCGGCTTCAACGACCGCGCCGCCTTCTCTCGCTACGCGCTCGGCTTCGGCGCACATCGCCAAGGCCGGTTCATGCTGCCCGGAATAGGCCAGCGCCTGCGCTCGCGCGCGCCGCGCTCGCGCTTGTGCCCCCGCCGCGCCGAGCGCGTCAGCGAGCTCAATCACCGCCAAAGTAGCGCTTAGGGCCGTAGTCACGTCGGAAAACGCCATTCGCTCCGCTTCGTCGCCGAGGCGTCGCACCGACTCCTCGTTGAGCCCGCCCACGAACTCCGCGCTGGTGCGCTGCTCCGCCGGAACGGCAAGCAGGTCGGCAAGCGAAATCGTGGCTACGTCGCGGTTCATTCGATGTCGACCTGCGGAATCACGATGGCGCCGGAACCGGCCCGAATCATGAGTTGGAAGGTGTCAGTCTCGAGGGGGAAGGTGAACATCCCGGCGTCATCCAGCATTGTCGTTGTGACGACATCGCCGTCCCCGGACAGGACGACAATCTCGACATCATCCGCCATGGGCGTCATCTGGCCCGTGACAACCCAGCCTTCGCCTTCCGACGAAGGACGCGGAGCGACCTGAAGCTCGATCTCGCCGACTTCGCTCTGGAAAACGAGTTGAACGCCGGCGGAAGCCGAGCGAAACCCGGCCAAAGCGGGCTGCAACCGGCTGTCGAAGACGAGGTCCGCGACAACCCGCTGGATCGTCTCCAACCAGCCCAGCTTCTGCGGCTTCGGCGTCATGATCGCCATCGCCCGGCGGAGGGCTTCAGGAGACGGCGCCTCGCTGTCGTCGGTCCGCATCGCAGTCAATGTCGACTCAATCGTGCGGAGCGTCCGAGCGGCCTCGCTGTTCCCGGCGACGGCCCGCCGAATCGTGTCGGCGTCAGTCGCGTCTCCAAGGGCGTAGGCGAGCAGGGCTTCGAATGTCGGTTGATCAGGCATTTTCGTCTCCTCACACCAGCGGAGCGGCAAATTGCCCCGCTGATACGCCAAACCGAAGAATAATCAGGGGCTCGTCAAAGGCGTGTAACTCATTGATTCGAAGCCAGTTACGACTATCGCATGTCGTCGGGGGTCATGCCGAGATCCGCCAGAATCGCCGCCAGTTTCTCGAAGCAACGAGCCCTGGTAGGGCCGATGCTGCCGATGCGGATGTCGAGGCGGGAGGCGATCGTCTGATAATCCGGCTCGTCCTTGTCGAGAAACAGCATCGACAGCAGCCTCTCACACCGCCCGCCGAGTTCCCGGAGCGCTTGTCGGACCAGGTGTTGCCGCTCCCACTTCTCAACGAGCTCCGTGGACGGCTCGCTGCTGTCCGATTGGCCCTCCGGAAGGCTCGCCATTTCGTCCCGCTTGCGCCCGGCGCGCCAGCATTCGCGATGCGTCGTCGTTATCAGCCACGAGGACAACCGCTCAACCTCGCGCAACTGCCCGAGGCTGCGGTGCAAACTGAGCATGACCGCTTGGAACACATCGTCGGCGTCGGCCTCGGCGAACCCGTATCGACGCGGGATCGAGTACACCAAGCGGCCATATCGCTTAACGAGCGAATGCCAAGCGCCCTCGTCGCCGGCGAGACAGGCATTCACGAGTTTCGGATCAGCCTGAAACATGCCGCATGCTAATCGGGAAGTCCGCTACGGTTCCACCCGACTCGCTCGTCAATCGCGAACAATCCGGACAGATTCCGGTATTCCAGGCCCGGGAACCAAGTCGTTTGCGACTAGTTCCCCGAAAAGCTCAGTTGGAATTGAGCAAAGTCGCGCATGTCGTTGTCCGTGTCCCCGTCGAAGTCAAAACACTCGCACCCACCGCCGAGTCCGGCGTCCGGACCGGTCAGGCATGGGGTCATCGCCTCGAAATCGGCCAAATCGATGACACCGCTTGCGTCCGTGTCGCCGCTTCCGGCGCCACCGGCGCAGGCGTCGACCGAATCGCAGATTCCATCAAAATCGGTGTCTGCCTCGCCGCCGACGGCTTGGAACTCAAACGCGCCCATGTCCACGATTGCGCACGCGCCCACACCGGTATCCGCCGTATTCGGATCGTCGACGAAGCGCGGAGCGCCGGCCAGATCAAACGGCGTCGGCTCAACTACGTCGCCGTCCTGATCAAGGTCCAGGGTGTCCGCGGGCACTGCGCCATTATCCGCCGCGTCAATGCAGGGTGAACCTGCCAGCAGTCGGTAGTCGAATACCGTGTAAGCGGGGCCCCCGATCGGAACCAAAGCCGATACGTCGCCCCATACGACGATACTTTGGCTTGTATTGCTGACGATCAGTGTATGCAGCGCCTGCGAGTTGTTGGGATTGAGAACCATCCCGGCAAGTTGGTCCAGCGTGTAGTTGGCGGAGCCGTCGACCAAGGTCGTCTGTCCTGCGTTCGGATCGAACGTCGCGCCAGTGGTCCAGTTTCCGCTGATACCAGTAAAACCCGGGTCACCAGAGAGGTTGTTCGCGCCCGCGCCCATCCACTGGCCCTGCACATTGCTGTGGTTGACGGTCGCGGTTCCTGAGTCGACGTATATCTGGTCGTCTGAGACGCTCCCTGCGCCCGAGTTTCCCCAGAAGATACTGCCGCCGATGTCAAGGGTTACACTGCTGAAATACACTCCGCCGCCCTCGAACCCCGCGGCATTGTTTGCGAACGTACTTTGCCAGATCGCCATCTGGCGTGTGTAGAGCCCGCCACCTTGATCTTCCGCCAGATTACCGCTGAACAGGCACTCCGAAACAGAACCGACAGGCCCCTCAATGCCACCTCCCAGATAGGCGAGATTGCCGCAGAACGTGCATCCGCTGACGCTGGCGCTCCCTGCCATAATGTCCAGCCCTCCGCCGTTTGACACCGCTGTGTTTGTGACGAAAGAGGAGCGGCTAATCGTCACTGCCGCGCCGGTCGCAAACATACCGCCTCCATCCGAGCCTGCTGAGTTTGAGCTGAACATGCACTCGACGATGCGTGGCGCGCCGGTATTTGCGATCAGTCCACCGCCGCAGAGGCTTGCCGTGTTACCGATAAACCGGCACTGCCCGATCTCGCCCGAGCTTTCGAGGGCGTAATATCCACCCGCATACACTGCAGTGTTGGCGACAAACGAGCATGAGATCACGTCCGGCGAGCTTTGAAAAGCCAGCATGCCGCCGCCGAAAGTCGCATCGTTCCCGTTGAAGGCGCACTCCGTGATGGTCTGCAGATCCCAGTTGTCGTACAGCCCGCCGCCGTGTCCGTAAACTCCCGCCGCAGAGTTTCCTGTGAATTCGCACTGGCTGATCGTTGCGGCGGCGGCGTTGAACAGCCCGGCCCCCCGGTCGGCGGAGTTGTCAGCAAGGTCGCATTGGATCATCACCAAGCCGCCGACGGCGCCGTTGTACATTCCACCGCCGTCGTTGACTGCTGAGTTGTCATTGAAGGTGCAGAGAGTCATATCGAGTGAGCCGCTTAATAGCGTCAGTATCCCACCGCCGTAGCTGGCATCGTTTCCGGTGAAGTCACATTGGATCAAGGCCAACGGGCCGTTGGCGCCATGGAAGAGCCCACCGCCATGGCCGTTCAATCCAGCCGCTGAGTTTCCGTTGAATGCGCTCTCACTGATGGCCGGCGCGCCGGCGCCGGCGAAATCGTTGAACATACCGCCCCCGCGGTCAGCCGAGTTTCCCGTGAAGTCACATTGGCTGATGGCTGGCGAGCCGGAGTTGAATAGCCCGCCGCCATCTCCGGTCGCTATGTTTCCACTGAGAACACAGCGCGTGATGGTCGGCGAGCCACCCAGGTTGATCAGCCCGCCACCAGATCGCTGGGCTCCGGCGCCATTGGCGTTACCGCCGGTGATGGTGAAGCCGTCAATCAAGGCGGTCACGTCGTCAAGTGCGTCGGCGGCTACCACATGGAAGCTGTTTCCCGAAGCACCGCCGTCCCCGTCGATGTCGCCGCCGAGGGTCGTCGTATTGACCGCCGGATCGCGGTCGTCGCGTAGCAGTTCGTTCCCACGGAATCCGCCATAGAGCGCCACGCGGGACCGCAACTGAAACGAAAGTAGTCGACCGCCCGAACCGGCAACAAACGGCCCGCCGACTGCCTGGTAGCCGCCGTCCGGGAAGTACGTTCCGGTGGCGACCCATATCTCGGTGTCGGTGTTCGGGTCAGCGGCGCTGATCGCCTGAGCCAGGCTGCGATAGGCGTTGTACCAGTTCGAGCCGTCTTGCGCGCCCGGCGCGACCGCCCACACACAGATCACGTTCGTCGGGAGCACGCAATTCGCGTCATTACCAACGCAGGCGTCCAGTTCGTCACAGATACCGTCACCGTCGCTGTCGACCTCCGACGCCCCGGCGCACGCGTCACAGCCGTCAGGCACGCCGTCACCGTCAGAGTCCAGACTGTCATCCGATCCTTCACACGCGTCGCAGGCGTCGCCAACCCCATCCATGTCCGTGTCCACCTGATTCGGGTCTGCGATATCGGGACACTTGTCGCACGCGTCACCGATACCATCCATATCGGTATCCGCCTGATTGGCATTGGCGACATCGAGGCAGTTGTCGCAGGCGTCGCCAACACCGTCCATATCAAGGTCCGGTTGATTCGGATCGGCGATATCCGGGCAGTTGTCGCACGCGTCGCCGATGCCGTCGGCGTCGGTGTCCAGCTGATCGAGATTCGCGTCATCGGGACAGTTGTCGCAGACATCGCCCGCACCGTCGGAATCCGTATCCATCTGGTCCGGATTGGCGTCATCGGGGCAGTTGTCGCACGCGTCGCCAAGACCGTCCGCATCGGTATCCGTCTGATTCGGGTCGAACATGTTGGGACAGGTGTCGCACATATCGGGCGCGCCGTCGGCGTCCGCGTCATCATTGTCATCAACGCCCGGGCATTGATCGTTGACGAATGGCACGCCGTCGCCATCCAGATCCGCGAGGCGCATCGCGTCGTCCGCGGTCAGGGCGCGGTCGAAGAAAGACAGCCGCGCAAGCTGGCCGCGCAGGCCGAACTGGTTGATGGTTCCGATGTACAGGTCCTGCGTCGGAGTAAGTGAACCGGTCAGCGAGTTGTCAATCAGCTCGCTGTCGAGCGCGCCGTCGACATACCAGCGATACGTCGCGCCGTTCGGATCGCGGGCGAGCGTAAACAGCAGGTGATGCCAGCCCAAGTCCGCAATCACGGAATTGCTCTCGAATCGCACAATCGCGCCCGTTGTGTCGTCGACACGAATGCGCAACTGATCATCGTTGTCGGCCGCTCCCAGGAACTGCGCCTGTAGCCCCACGCCGGCGCCACCGAGGTCATCAATAATCCCTTGGGTCGAGTTGCTGTTCTGATCGCGCTTGACCCAGATCGAATACGAGAAATCGCCGGCGCCATAATCCGTGAAGCTCGCCTCCGGCACCGTGATCCGGTGGTTAGGGTCGCCATCTGGACCGAAGACCGCCGCTTGTCCGAGCTCCGCCGGCACATCGACACTGTTGAAGCCCACGCCGCCGCCGACGATGCCGTGTGCGCCGCCCGCGATGTCGTTTCCATCACCCTCAAACTCGTACTGGTGGATGGGTCGACCGATCGCCACCAACTGCTCCGCATCGGTGGCGCTCAGCGCGGTGTCGAATACCTGTAACAGCGCGATCTCGCCTTCAAGACCCTGTGTGTTGTTGTCGTTGTTGCCGCCGATCCACAGATTCTGGTCAGGATTGACGGCGCCTGTCAGCGACGTCGGGTCGTAAGTCGAGTCGGTCGCGCCGTCGATGTAGATCACGAGCCCGGCGGCATCGTTGCGATCGACGGAAACAACGTAATGATGCCACATGGAATCGGCGATCATTGCCGCTGAGTTGACGTCGACGGTGTGTGACGCGTTGTCATCCAATCGCACGCGGAGCGTGTCATCCGGGGCAAAGTTGATCTGCCAACCACGTCCACTGCCGCTGAGCGCGTCACATACGCCGTCATTGTCCGCATCGACATTGTCCCGTCGCACCCAGAAGGCGATGGCAAAGTCCCCGCCCCCGAAATCGATGAAAGACGCGTTGGGCACATTGATCACGTTATTGGGCGCTGAACCGTTGCTGCCCACAACCAGCGCCTGCCCAAGCCCGCCCGGCACGCCCACACCTGTGAACGCCAGGTTGGCCCCGACCGTCCCGTCGCCCGACCCGACACTGTCGCGCCCGTTCCCGGTGAACCGGTATTCGTGCACCGGCGTCGGCTGACCCAGTGCGTGGGAACTGAACATGCACGCGCCGAGCGTGATCAATAGGGCGCCACGCGGGAGCCGAAGTGTTGTTTTCATCGTTTGTCCTTCCCTACGTCGGTATCCGAGGCGTCTTGACCGGCGCTGGCGCGCAATGGGATGACTGGCCGCTATGGGCCCTGTCACTGCCGAACTGGATTCTGAAATGCGATGTGCGACAGGAACGGCGCGAGCAGATCCTCGTCCCTACACTCAGACTGGCTCATTCAAATCATCCCTCATTCGTCACGCGTTTGTCAATGAAAAAATGGAGCTAATGTCATTCCATTGATCGCTGCCGTCGGGAGACCTCTGTCCACAGTGAAACTCCGCCAGATTAGGTCGGTGACATTGCCGCTCGCGCCTAAAGCCCCGCCGTCAGACCTTCCACAAGGTCGGTGAGCGCCTTCCAGAGCCGTTCCTGGGCACTTTGAAATTGTCTGTCAGATTGCGGGCGCCCTGCTCCAAGTCTCGCTGTTCATCCACAAAGGAGACCTCAATGAACGCGTTTCAGCCGAATCTCGAGACCCGGGGCCTGACGCGTGGTCAGGCGAGCATGCAGCCCCAAAACAAAAAGGACACTCTCATGCGTCGCAACCAGCAAAACCACTCGCGTCAGTTTCGCACTCGCAAGGCCCTGATGTGCGCAAGCCTCGCGCTGGGTATCGCCAGCGTCGCCGGCTGCCCCACTGTAGAGGAAACGAATGAGATTCTCGCGCCGCCGGCGCCGCGCATCACCGACGGGCGCGCCCTCTCCGATGGCGGCGTGCTGTTGATGTGGGATATGGAGGAGTTCGATCCACTTGACGGCTTTTCGGTCTATCGCGCCGACTCGGAAGGCGGGGAGTTTCAGCTGATGGACAAAATCGCGGCGAGCGAACGCTCGTTCATCGACGAATCCGCCACCGGCGCCGGATCGCTCTTCTACGCGGTGACGGCTCGCAACGAAATGGGCGAATCAGTTGCGGCGCGCCACCAGTTTCGCCCGTGCCGTTTCAATCCGCGCTCCCCGTGTGGGGAGC
>JAGQOO010000160.1 GCA_020427345.1 Phycisphaerales bacterium
AACAAACCGCATCGCGGCGCCGCAATTCGAGCAGTTCATGTGAGTCCCCCGCGGATCGACGCGTCTAACGGGAGTGTTCAAAACGAGCGTGGCGAATGGGCGCGCGGCGCTACGACGCGGGCGAAACACTGGCGCGGTTCAGACGCCGCGTCTGGGCGAGTTGCGCCGCCATGCGGATCGCCGCCGCCATGCTGCCGGCGTGGGCCTTGTTGCGGCCGGCGATATCAAACGCGACGCCATGGTCCGGGCTCGTGCGAATCACCGGCAACCCGAGCGTGATATTGACGGCCTCGTGAAACGCCAGCAGCTTGACCGGGATCAGCCCCTGGTCGTGATACATCGCGACGACACCGTCAAACTGCGCGAGCGACGCCGGCTGGAACGCGGTGTCCGGCGGCAGCGGGCCGGTGACCTGAATGCCGTTGTTGCGGGCCATCACCATCGCCGGCTCGATGATGCGTTTTTCCTCGTCGCCGAGAAGGCCATCCTCACCCGCGTGCGGGTTCAGGCCGAGCACGCCGATATGCGGGCGCTCCACGCCGAACCAGCCGCGCAGGGCGTCGCTCAGCAGATCGATCGGCTGATGCACGAGCCCGATCGTAAAGCGGTTGCGCAGATCAAACAGCGGCACATGATCGCTCGCGAGCGCGACCCGCAGCGAGCTCGACGCGAACATCATGTTCACGCGCGGCGTGTTCCAGCGCTGCGCGAGCAGGTCGGTATGGCCCTTGTACTTGCGTTTCGCGAGATTCCAGGCGGCTTTGCAGATCGGGCCGGTGACGAGCGCGTCGATCTCGCCGCGATACAAGTGCTCAATCGCAGAAGCGACGAACTGATATGACGCGCGGCCGCAAAGCTCGTCGACTTCGCGCACGCCGTTGACGCGCGGAATCGGTTGGTCGTCAAAGTCGGCGAGCAACACGCCGCTGCCGACGCGCACCGTGCCGATGTACGGATCGCGCCACCAGAAGGGATTAATCTCGGCCTGATCGGCGGCGAGTTCAAGGACGTCGTGCATGCCGAAAATGACGTAACGCCCGAGAGAGCGCAGCTCCGGATCCGCCAGCGCCTTGACGATCACCTCCGGACCGATGCCGGCCGGATCGCCGAGCGTAATGCCGATCAGCGGCTTGTATCGCGCGGCGCTCATGATCGTTCTCCCGCGCGCACGGTCGCAAGGCGGCTTTCGATCAGCGCGTCTACGCGGGCGACGATCAGGCGGGCGAGTATGTCGCTTTCGAGATTCACGCGATCGCCGACGGCCCGCTCGCCGAGCGTCGTTTGGCGGAGCGTAGTAGGAATCAGCGCGACGGAGAACAGATCGCCTGCCACATCGACAATCGTCAGGCTGACGCCGTCGATCGTAATCGAGCCTTTGCGAATCAGCAGCGGCGCGAGGGTTTGCGGCCCGCGCACCCACAGCATGTATTCGCCGGCTTCCTGCTCGACGCGCTCCACTACGCCGACGCCGTCGACATGGCCCTGCACAAAGTGGCCGTCTACACGATCGCCGATGCGCATGGCCCGTTCGAGGTTGACGCGCGAGCCGGCGTGCAGCTCGCCCAAGTTAGTGTTCGCGAGCGTTTCGGGGATCGCGTCGAAGGCGGCGCTGTGCTGTTCTATTGCCGTCAGCGTCAGGCAGGCGCCGTTTACGGCGACGCTCGCTCCAAGCGGCAACTCGGCGAAGTATTCCGGGGCGTCGATGCGCAGCCGCACGCCGGCGTCCCCCGGTAGTGGGTTGAGCGCGGCGACAGTCGCGACATGTTCAACAATCCCCGAAAACACGTCTACCTTTCCGACGGAGCGCAATCACGCGCCACCCCGACCCGCTGGCTCGAGATACGGCCAGAAATCGCCCAATGGCGCATCGGCCGCGAACCGAACCAACAGGCATCGCGGCCAACGCCTTCAGTATATTAGATTCGAAATCCCCGCCGGGATACAAGCGGGGAGGTTTGGCTTTCAAGGCTCATGCGGAGATCGGCAGGGCGAATGTGCGGATCAGCCGCGCATATTCGACCGCGCGGCGAACGACCGTTTCCATGTCTTCCAGAACCACGACATGGTCGCCGTTGAGCAGCGTCAGCATCGTGTCTGGCGTCGCCTCAACCGTCTTGATCAATTCAGCGTTGATGACCATCGGTCGGCCGTTTAGACGCGTTACGCGAATCATAGCCTCACTCCACTATCGCGCGATCAGCAATAGCTGATCCAACAGGTCGGATGACGTGCTGATCACGCGGCTTGACGCCTGAAAACCGGTGCTCGACGTAATCAGCCCGATGAACTCGCGCGACAGATCGACGTTCGACAACTCCAGCGCGCCGGACAACACGGCTCCCGCGCCGAATTGCTCGGGCTCAACGATACGCGGCTCGCCCGAATTCGGACCGAGTTCATACAGATTGTCGTTCGCCGCGATCAACCCCTGCGGATTGGAGAACATCGCCACAGCGACCTGCCCGAGGGTCTGCGTCATGCCGTTGCTGAAGGCCCCGGTGATCACGCCATCCGCTCCAACCCCGAATCCCGATAGCGTGCCGGGCGGGAAGCCGTCCTGCGAAGCGGCAATGACATTCGATTCCGCCGTGCTCAATCCGTTCACGTCGTTGAAATTGATCTGAAACGTCAGCGGCGTCAGGGCGCCCGTGTTGTTGATGTCGAGCGAGAACTGGTTGCCGTCGGCTGCGACGAAATTGCCGAGAGTATCGAACGAAACCGTTCCGGAGCCCAGTGAGCGCATTCCGCCGCTTTGGTCGGCACTTTCAAGGTAGTAGCGCCATACCGGGCCGGTATTGGGCGTTGAATCCAGCGCGAAATTCGCCTGCACAATCAGCGGCGAGCCGAGCGAGTCATAGACCGTGAATGAGGTCGACACGCCGGAGCCGGTCGCGGATTGCGTTTGCGTCATCAACAGCGGCTGCGGCGCGGTCGTGCTTGAGCTCAGGAAGTCGTTGCCGGTAAAGACGATCGCGTTGGCCTCACCGGCGTTGCTCGAAACGACCAGTTGGCCACCGGAAACTGTCACACCCGGCGAGCCCGGCAACGTCGCGTCGGTTTGAATGCCGAGATTCGTTTGCAGCCACGCTGCGAAGTCGTCGAGCGTGGAGCCGTCCGTGCCGACCGTAAATGTCGCCGGCGGCAGCGAGCGACCGCCTTTGGTGACGCCGTCGACAGTGATTGTGTCGCCGCTGGCGAACAGGTTGGTTCCGGGGTTTGACGCTGATTGCAGGCTTGTGAGCGCCGTCGAACCGGTCGCCGCGCCGCCACCGGAGGCGATCAGCGCTTGCGAAGCCGAGACGGCCCCCTGCGTGGCGATTGTGCCGCCGCCGCTGAGGTCGCCGTCCATGTTGACGTTCTGCGTTGCCTGCGCGATCGAAAGTGTGCCGAGCGGGATCGCGATTTCGGACAGCACGTTCGGCTGAAGCGTGAAATTCTGGTCCACGCCAAAGCCCATCACCGCGTTGCCGTCGATGCTGACAAGCCGATTGTTGGCGTCAAGCGAGAACGAGCCGTCACGCGAATACACCTGCCGCCCGCCAGGCGTGTTCAGGACGAAGAAGCCATCGCCCTCGATAGCGAGATCGCTGCCGATACCGGTCGTTTCGATCGAGCCGGGGGTGTGGTCGCGCTGCGTGGCGCCAACGACGGCGCCCAGGCCGACCTGCATCGGATTGACGCCGCCGGTCGTCGCGTTGGGGCGCGTGCCGAGGTTGGATGTTCGAAAGAACTGGGTCTGAAACAACGTGCGCGACGCCTTGAAGGCGGTCGTGTTAACGTTCGCGATGTTGTTACCAATCGTGTTGATGCGGGTCTGATTGACATTGATGCCGCTCAGACCGGTATACATGGCCGATGTCAGGCCCATGCGACGCCCCTCTCTAGGAAATGAAGAACAGCTTCTCCAACCAGCTCAACGGGTCGCGCCCGCGTGACGTGGCTTCAGACTTGGCGTCTTCCGGGTTCGCGCCGCTCGTCGGCGTCTGCCCGGCGGCGGCGAGACGCGCTTCGGCTTCTTCGACCGTCATCACATTCGTCACGCCGGACATCGGGACGCGCAGGCCGTTGTCGAGTTCGAGCGAAGCCGCGCCGTCAGGCCCGAAGCTGACGCCGGTAACAACGCCATCCACCAGACTCGCGTCGCCCGAACCCGTCGGCGTGCTGGCGATGACGTATTTCCCGATCAGGTCGGACGCGCCGCCGACGCGCTGATTGCGCGTCAACTCGGTCAATGTGTCGTTCAACGTCGAAGACTGCTCGATCGAGCGGATCTGCGAGACCTGGCCGATCATGTCGGCGGTCTTCGTCGGCTCGAATGGGTCCTGCTGCTGCATCTCCGTGACCATGATGCGGAAGAAGTCCTCCGACTTCATGGATGACAAGCCGCGCTGCGATGTCACGCCCGCGCCGGTTCCGAGTTCAGCCACCTGCATGACGAATCCCTCTGTCGTTCAGAATGTGGCGTGAGCACGACTCCATTCGTCTCACGCCAATACGTTCAGCAGCGTCTCCGACGACTGCGTGGCTTCGATCTGTCCAACATCTGATCGCGTCGCTCCGACGCTTAAGTCCTCTTGGCGATCTGCAAAACGCCCGAATCGCCGGCGGCCGGCGCCATGAGCCCCGAATCCCCTCGATTCGCCATCCGAATCGCCGGCCGCATCCCCGCCGTCTCGGCCGAAGCGCCTTTCGACTTCCTCTTCGAAACCAGCATCCTGCCGCGCAGCTTCATCGTGACGCCCGCCGTGCTCCCGCCCTTCACCACCTTCCGGCTGATGGGGCGTGTGCTCAGCCGGCGCCGTCGACACGGCTTCAAACCGCTCAAGGCGCAAGCCCGCGGCCTCCAGCCCACGGCGCAGCCCATCCGTGTCATCGCTCAGCAAACGGCGTGCCGTATCGTTCTGCGTCTCGAGCCGCAGGCGCAGCCCGTCTTCCCGCAAGTCCATTCGCACACGAATGGCGCCGAGTTCTCGCGATTCGACGCGTAACACCGCTTTCGCGCGCCCCTCCCGGATTGTCTGACGCAGTACGCGCACAATTCGGTCGACCTCCGGTCGCTCCTGCGCGGGACGCGCAGTCTTCGGCGCCGCGCCGCGACTCGCGACTTCCGTGCGCGTGTTAGAGTTGGCGGAAGCGCTGTTCGGGGAGTTGGGCCCGCTCGGACGCGCAGCCCCCTGCCCGCCGCGAGCGGCGCTTGCGCCGGAAGCCGCTCGCGCGGCCGCCTGAACATCGGCCACCGCCGCCCGAGCCGAAGTGGCGTTTGCCGGCTGCGCAGTCGGTTGCGCCGCGACTGGCGGTGGCGTAGGCGGCGCGGTTCGTTGCGCGGACGACGGGGTTGCCGTTCGGTCCGTATTTGTTGGCGTCGGCGTAGCAGGTCGACTTGCTGATGTCGGCGCGCTGGGCGCGTCAGGCCTCGCGGGCGGAGGCTGAGCATTCGCCGGCGCCGGTTGGCCCTTGCTATCGCGCGGCGTTTCGGTCGATTTGCCGCCAGTTGGCGACGGACTCGGCGCGTCCGGTTTGGTTTCCTGCCGCGCGTCGCGCAGTGCCTGTTGAAAGGACTCTCGTCGCTGTGCCCCGTCCGCCGACGCGTCGCGCGCCGCCTGTTGTCGAGCCGCGTGGCTGCCCGACGCCAGTTCTCTGTCAGCGGCGACAGCGTTATCCGCCGAGGATTGAGCACTCAATCCGGACAGAATGCCGGACACGCGCTGATTGTCGGCGACAGCGAAGGCGATCGCCGGATCACCCGTTTGTGCTTCCTCGCGACGGTCCTCGCGTTGGTCGGCCCCGTTCTCATCGAGCGCCAGTCGCGCGGAGCGTGATTCCGGCGCGAGCGCGCCGGCAAGCGGTAACACCTGCATGATCGGGACAGCCTCGGTAGCGGCTTGCGCACGACTCCGCGTGGCACAACCCGGGCTTCGCGATGCGGCGCCGTCCGTTACGGCCGCCGCGCCGACGCCGTCCCTGGCGTGGGCTTTGATGCGACAACGTCGGGATCGCCGAGTGACACGAGAATCTGGTTCAGCGTGTCGGCGTCCGACGGGTCTTTGAACTGCGCGAGGATCTCCGCCCGCTTTGACGGCTTAAGGGCCGTGAGCAGGCGTAACGTCTCCGGCCGATTGCGCGCCCATTGCGATTCCACGAAGCTCTTACCTTGCTTGGCGGACAGCCGCTCGACCGTTGCAACCTGTTGCTTGAACCCCGCGTCCTCGGTTTCCTGCGACAGCTTCTTCTGCGTTTCCAGCCAATCCTTCTTGCTGTCGGCGAATCGTTCTTCGGCCGACATCAGGTCAGCCCGCGCCGATTCAAGCAACTCGCGCTGCGCTTCGACATTGCGGAGTTCGCGATCCGCCCGGGCCCGCAACTCGCGCTGCCGCAGACGCATTTGCCGCACTTCTTCCGCCGACATCGCGCGGGCGGGTTCGGTCGTTTCCTCTGGCGCCTGCTCCGGCTCAATCTCCGTCGACTCGTCATGCTCGCCGCGCAGGACGGCGGCGATGGTGTCCAACCGCTCTGGCGTCAGCTTGCCGGTGTAGTACAGCCAACCGACAAATCCGCCACTGGCGAGCAGGGTGGATACCGCGACGATGCCGATCAGTTGCCGCAGCTTTCCAAACACGACGCTTAGACTCCTTCACTGTCGGCTTGCGTGTGCAGCAGCAAGCCGCGCGCCACTTCTTCCATCTGCGCTTCTTCCCGACGGCGCGAACCCCGCGCGTGCTCAGACGCGCGTCGCTCACGCAGCTTCTCGATCACCCGTTTCTGCGTTTGGGCCCTGCGCCAATCGGCTCGCAGCCGCTCCAGCTGGCCCTGCAACTCCCGCCGCACCGTTTCTCGTTCCAGCATCGTGCGCCGCAAATGCGCGATCCAGGCCCGCGCCCGCGTCATTTCGACCGGGCTCAGCGCCGCCTGTTCCTGCGCGTCGCGCAACCGATCCTGCGCTGCGGCGATATCCGCCCGCGTGGCGTCGTCGAGTTGGTCCAAGAGCAACAATTCGCCCTGCTTTTCCGCCATCCGGCGCAGCGCTTCGCGCTCGCGCAGCTCACGCACGCGCAGAACGGTTTGCAGCCTGAACCGGAACTTCTTCGCCAAGACCCGCTACTCCGTCACTTCACAGCTTCTCGCCCGCGCTGCCGCGCGGCGCCGCGCGTTCGGCGAATGAGTTCCGCCATTTGTTCCAAATCCGCTACCGCGTCTGCGAACGGGCGCTTCTCATCGCGCGATTGGCGCAGAAACGCGTTGATCGCCTCGCGCGTCTGTACCGCCACGTCATAGTCCGGATTGGCGCCAGGCACGTACGCGCCGACGCTCACCAGATCTTCAATCTCCGCCCATGTCGCAAGCACCGCCCGTACCGCCTGCGCCGCCTCCCGCTGCGACGAGGATGTTACGTCGTACGCCACGCGGCTGATGCTGCCGAGCACGTCGATCGCCGGATAGTGGCCGCGATTTGCAAGTCTGCGTGAAAGCCAGATGTGGCCGTCGAGAATGCCGCGCACCGTGTCGGACAGCGGCTCGTCAATGTCATCGCCTTCGACGAGCACCGTGTAAATGCCGGTGATTGAGCCCGCCTGCGTGCGGCCGGCGCGCTCCAACAACCGCGGCAGCATCGCGA
>JAGQOO010000161.1 GCA_020427345.1 Phycisphaerales bacterium
ATAGCCTCGGGCGTATTTGATTTTCTGGTTGCGGCCGATCTTGAACGCGCCGAAGCCAAGCCGGCTGACGCGCAGGCCGCTGCGCCCTAGTCGACGCGTTTCCATGTCGCGCTCTCCCATGGCGGCGCGGCGACTGCCGGCCGCGGCCAGCTTGGCGGTACCGCGATGTCGGCATGACCGACGGGTTCCGGCATTTCGCGCAGCGCCAGTTCGGCGGCTCGGGGCGCCAGCACCAGTTTCGTCGGCCACACAGTCACGACGGCGCCTTCGCGCAGCACGGTGGCGTCCGATGGGCGCTTGCCGGCGTTCTCGGCTTCCGCGCGATCTACCCGATAGCTGGACCAGAGCACGCCAGAGAGGTCGACGCCGGGCAGGACGGAGGCCACCTCGCGCTTGGCCCGCTGAGCGAGTTCATCTTCGGTAAGTGCGACGCCGTCCTCGGCGACCTGTCCGCCGATCTGCCAGACACTCTCGCCGGATTCGAGACGCGCGGTTGTGATCGTGACGCGCGTGTGCGCGCCGTCGACGCAATGTCCAAACAACGGCGGCAATGGGCCTTTCGCCAGCGCCATGTGTAGCGGGCGGCGCTGCATCGCCTTGAAGTCCAACCCGAATTTTGCGTGTAGAGCGGCGTTTCCGGCGCCAGCGGTCAGGAAAACAATGTTCGGGGCCAGCCGCCACTCGTCGCCGGTGGGCGAGTGAACGCAGACTGATCGCCCGTCAATATCGACAGATTCGCCGTCGATCAGCGCGACGCGTGAGGCGTGCGGCGCGCGTAGCGCGCTGAGCAGCGAGGCCGGCTCGATTACCTGTTCCGCGAGCCGAAAGACGCTGCCCGGACACTCGCGGAGCGGCGTTGGCCGATCCGCTTTGGCGACGGGCTCCGGCCGGACCTTCAACCCGACGCGCGCGCCCACCATGCCGAGCATCGATCTGGGATTGCTTGTACGCCAAAGGTGGCACTCATCCGACAGGACGCGCGCCGCGCGCAGATCGGGACATTGCTCGCCGCGCAGGCACTCGCGCCAGATCGCCGGCCAGTCGCGCACGCCTTCGGCAGACGCATTGAGCAAGCCGTCCAATGTGTACTTAAGGCCGCTGTGCAGGATTCCCTGCGACGTGATCGTCTGCCCGGCGCCGAGCGCGCGGCTTTCGAGCAGCACCGCCGCATAGCCGCGCCGTGACAGCGCGTCGAGCAGCCACAACCCCGCAACGCCGCCGCCGAAAATGACGGCGTCGCACGGCTGCGGGGCCGTCGATCCTGAGTTGCGGACATCTTTACTCACGGTTCTCACACAACTCGATGATCCCCTGCAACGCCGCGTCAAACTCGCCCTCGAAGTCGTCCACTTCGGCGCCGATCTCCAGCACGACCAGTTCGAGACCATCCGGCGGGGCGGCGGCCCACAACGGCGCCAATTTGACAGAGTCCTTTCGCGTCGTCAGCACGATATTCGCCTCGGCGTGACGAGCCGAATCGGCGATTGCGCGCACATCCGCCGCAGTGTAGTGGTGGTGGTCGCGGAACAGGTGGGGCGGCGTCAGATGTCCGCACAACTCACCCGCCATGCGCAGGAACGTCTGCGGATTGCCGATGCCGCATACCGGCGCCGCGCAACGTGTCTGCAGCGACTCGATCTCAAGTTCCTCGCCATCCGCGCGAAACACGCCGGTGGGCATGGTATCGCAATGCACAACCGCCGTTTCCGGCGCCAGCGTCTCCAGCCGCGACTCAGTCGCCGCGACTTCCGCTGGCGTCACCTGATTGCGACGTGTGATGACAATCAGGTCCGCGCGGCGCAACCCGGACAGCGGCTCGCGCAACCGCCCGGCGGGAAGCAGCGCGTCGGCGCCCCAGGGGTCTAGCGCGTCGATCAGCACAATGTCAAGATCGCGGTGCAGGCGGCGATGTTGAAAGCCATCATCCATCACCAGGCAATCAGCGCCCGCTTCAGCGGCTGCCGCCGCGCCGCGCACGCGATCGGGGTCCACGACAACCGGCGTGTCCGGCAGCGCCGCCCGGTACTCCATCACCTCGTCCGATTGTTCGCCCGGCTTTGCGCCGTAGCCGCGCGTGCTGATCGCCGGTCGGACACCGCAATCGGCCAGGCGCCGTGCCACTTCCATTACCAGGGGCGTTTTCCCACTGCCGCCGGTCGTGAGATTGCCGATGCAGATCACCGGAATCGCGGCGCGCGTGATCGTCGCGGGGTCTCGATCAAACCGCCTGTTGCGCGCTTCGATAATGCGGCCGTAAATCCAGGACAGGGGGCTGAGGGCGACGCGGATCGCGGTCGCCGCGGGCGCTGGCATGTCGAATCAGGCTCCGCTTCCACGCGCCGGCAACAGGCCGAACCCGCGCTGCCAGCGAATCGCCTTCGGCACGCCCGCCGTCAGCGGCGTCTGCGGGTCGTAGCCGAGCAGTTGGCGGGCCTTGGTGAGATCGGCGACATACCGCGTTACTTCACCGGCGCGGGCCGGTTCGTATGTGACGTCCGGTTCCTTGTCGAGCGCGAGCGCGATCAGATTGACGAGATCGGTCAGCGTTGAGCCGTGGCCAAAGGCGAGGTTAATCGTTTCGCCGGTGACGGTTCCTTCGACCAAGGCGTCGATACCGCGCATTACGCCGCGGACACAGTCATCGACGTAGGTGAAGTCCAGCACTTTGTCGCGCCCATACACGACCAGCGGCTGATTCTGCGCGATTTTCTGCACGAATAGCGGAATGACGCGCTCCATGCGTTCCGCGTCAGAGTCATATCGGCCGTAGACGTTGCTGAATCTGAAAACGAGATAGGGCAGGGCGTAGCACTCGGCGAACGAATAGATGAACGCCTCGCCGCTGATCTTTGACGCGCTGTAGGGGCTCTCAGCGACAACAAAGTCCGCCTGGCGTTCGTCGGTGATGTGGCGGTGGATATCGCCGTACACCTCGCGCGAGCTGCCGAACAGGATCGGCGTCCGCCGGCTGCGGGCAAAGTCGAGCACGTTGAAGAGCATCTCGATGTTCTCCATCGCCCGGCGGGGGGTCTGTACGAGCTCGAAAACCTTGGCGTGGGCGGCGAGGTGGAGAATGGCGTCGAAATCGCCGCTGACGGGCAGGTCCGTCTGGCGACCGCTCAAATCGTGAATCGTCGTGGGCAGCTTGTCCGTCCACGTGTTTGGGCGAATATCGACGCCGACAACCTCGTCGCCGCGCTCCATCAGCGCAAGGCCGACGTTCGTTCCGATTTGCCCACTCGACCCGGTTATCAGCACACGCATCAGGGAAGCTCCCGTCCGCGCGGCCGGTCCGGGCTCACGCGTCCAATTCGCGAATGATATCAGTCCGGCGCCCGCCCCGACAGTTCGGCGACGGCGCCGATAACGAACGCGGTCTGAGCGGGTTAATGAAGTCTTAGCGCCATACGGGCCGTTTGGTTTGCATGCTTCCAACAATGATGGCGGAAGAGCCGAGAGGGCTGCGCCGGGATCGGGGGGACGGATGATTTCTACTAATGGCAGGCTGAAGCTCCGACAGTCAGAGGAGTCGGTGCGCTCGCTGCTGGATCAGCTCGACAAACACTCGGAAGTTGCGAAGTCGTACAGCGGGCGCGAGTTTGACCGATTCAATTACCGCGTCAGCGAGTTGCACGTCGATATCCCGGAGCCGACCGGCGACGTCCGCAACTACTCGGTTCCGTCGCGCAATGTCAGCCGCAACGGGTGCTGTTTCCTCGTCGGCAGATTCGTTTACCCGGGTACCGAGATTACGGTTCATCTCGTCAGCGTACACAATCATGCGCAGGCCGTTCGCGGAGTCGTGCGACGCTGCCGTTATCTGACCGGCTCCGGTTCGGTGCACGAAATCGGGGTCGAGTTCCTCCACCCCATCGACGTCGCCATGTTTGATCCGCGCGCGTCGACGATTCGCGTGTTGCTGGTGGATTCTGACCCGACAGCCAAGTCGTTGGTTGAGCACCTGCTCAAGTCAGTGAATGTTGATCTTGTCAACGTCGAGACACCCGGCGAGGTCGATGAGGTGATCAAGGCCGTTCCGTTCGATCTTGTGCTGTTTGATGTCGATCGTGAGAGGGAGCAGGCGCATAAGGTCATGCAGTCGCTGCGCTCAAGCGGTTTCTTTCGCCCGATCGTCGGGCTCAGCGCGTCAGCGGCCGAAGACCTGCGCGCCGAGACGCTGCAGGCCGGCGCGACGCACTTCATTCAGAAACCCCTGAGTCGCGACAATCTGATGACCGTTGTGCTGACGGTTAAGGATGAGCCGCTCATCAGCACGATGGTGCATGATCGCGATATGGCCCCGCTGATCGACACGTTTGTGCAGGGATTGAGCCGTAGAACCAGAGAGCTGGAACAGGCCTTCGCCTCCCAGGCGCGCGACAAGCTGCTCGCCGTGGTCCGGGGCCTCAAGGGCGACGGCGGCTCCTACGGGTTCGACGTCATCACAAATGCCGCCACTGAAGTTGTCGATCTCCTTGAGCAGGAAGCGGAATTTGGAGAAATGCGCGAGAAGCTGAACGATCTCGTTCGGTTCTGCAGCGCGGCCCGGCCGGCCAGTTGCGAAGTCGAAGCCACGCGATCACAGAAGAAGTAAACGGCGCTGGCGACGCTCGCGCGGTTTTCGACAGGAACCGCGCCTTTTCCCCGTCTGGCCTGAGTTCAGCCCACCGATTAGGCTGCTCCTCTGGTTAGTACGTGGGAGACCTTCATGTCCGTCCGACTTGCGCTTGCGGCGTGCGCATGGTGCGCAGCCGCGGCTTTCGCCGCCGACATTCGCCCGCACGCCGGGATGCTCCGCAACCCGGACATCAGCGATTCGCAAATCGTCTTTGTCTACGCCAACGACTTGTGGTTGGCCCCGCGTGACGGCGGCGTAGCGACGCCCCTCGCCAGCCCGCCGGGGCAGGAGATGTTCCCGCGATTCAGCCCCGATGGCGACACGATCGCCTTCGTCGGAAACTATGACGGCAACCGCGATCTTTACACGGTTCCGGTCGCGGGCGGCACGCCGTTTCGCGTGACGCATCATCCGACGGGTGAAACGCTTTGCGACTGGGCCGGCGACGATGCGCTGGTCTTCTTCGCGGGCGGAATGGGCGAGTACCCGCGCACCGCGGAGTTGTATCGCGTCAGCGCCGGCGGCGGCATGCCCGAGAAACTGCCTGTGCCCTACGGCGCCAACGCGACGGTCAGCCGTGACGGCAAATGGCTGGCCTACACACCGCACAGCCGCGACCACCGCACGTGGAAGCGCTATCGCGGCGGGATGGCGACGGACATCTGGCTGTTCAATCTCCAGACGTTCGAATCCCGCAAGATCACGGATTGGGAAGGCACTGATACGCAGCCGATGTGGCATGGCTCGACCGTGTACTATTTGTCTGACGGCGGTCCCGAGCATCGGCTTAACATCTGGTCGTTCGATACAAACAGCAGCCTCCGCCGCCAGATCACGCATCACGCGGACTTTGACGCAAAGTGGCCGGCAATCGGTCCGGAATCGGACGCCCGCTGCGCGATCATCTACCAGCTTGGCCCGTCGCTGCGCGTGCTTGACCTCGCCAGTGGCGACTCGCGTCCGATCGATGTCGCCATTCCCGGCGATCGACCCACACTGAAGGCCCATACGGTTGACGCTTCACAGTGGCGCAGCAATGTCGACATTTCATCGACGGGCAAACGCCTTGTAGCGGAAGCGCGCGGCGACATCTGGACTGTGCCCGCCAAGAACGGCTCACCGCGGAACTTGACCGCGACCAGCGGCGTCGCCGAGCGCGACCCGGCGTGGAGCCCTGACGGGCACTGGGTGGCGTACTTCTCCGACGCGTCCGGCGAATACGAGTTGTACATCACGCCGAGCGACGGCAGCGGTGAGGCGCGACGGCTGACGCAGGATGGATCGGCGTTCCGCATGAATCCGCGCTGGTCGCCGGATTCGAAGCGGATTCTGTTCGCGGACAAAGCCGGCGTGATGTGGCTGCACACGGTTGACGACGACAAGACGACGCTCGTTGATAAGGACCCGTTTGGCCAGGCCGGCCACGCGAGCTTTTCGCATGATTCGCGCTATGTCGCGTACATCAGGAGCGGCGACAATCAGCAAGGGGCGATCTGGCTGTATGACATCGAGAACGACGAGCGTTCGCAGTTGACCAGCGGCGTGTTCGCCGACACTTGGCCGACGTTTGATCGAAAGGGCGACTACCTGTTCTTCGCGAGCAATCGTGACTTTACGTCGCCACGATATGAAGACGTTGGCACGACCTTTATCTACGACAATACCGATCGGCTGTTCGTTGTTCCGCTGCGAGCGGACATGGCGTCGCCGTTCGCGCCGAAGAGCGACGAGGAAGACTGGTCGAAGGACGACAAGTCGGACGACGAGAAAGCGGACGCCAAGGGCGATGACGCGAAGGATTCCGACAGCAAGGCGGAGTCCGACAAAGCAACATCCGACGATGCTGACGAAAAGGCAGAGGCGTCCGACGACAGCGACGAGAAGAAAGACGAGAAAGACGACGCTGAGAAGGAGCCGCTGAAAATCGACATTGAGGGCTTTGAGCGCCGGGCGATCCCGATCCCCATTCCGCGTGGCTCGTTTACGCAGCTGTGCGTCAACAAGGACGGCCAGCTGATTTACTGCCGCCATGGCGACAACGCGTCCGTCAAGCTCTTCGATCTGAAGGACGACAAACGCGAAGAGAAGACGGTCGTCGACGGCGCCGGGCGCGTTGCGATCTCCGCTGACGGCGCCAAGCTGATGGTGTCGGACGGCGGGCGTTTTGCGATTGTGGACGCCGCCGCCGGGCAGAACATGAATGAGCCGGTTACGATGACGGGCCTGCTGACGACTATTGACCCGCGCGCCGAGTGGGCCCAGATCCTGCGCGACGCCTGGCGGGTCCAGCGCGACTTTTTCTACGACCCGCACATGCACGGCGTGGACTGGAACGCGGTCTACAAGCAATACTCGGCGATGGCGCAGGATTGCGTATCGCGTGAGGATCTCAGCTTCGTCATTCGCGAGATGATCTCGGAACTCAACGTGGGGCACGCGTACTACTGGGGCGGCGACGAGCAGTCGGAGCCGCAGATGCCGGTGGGCATGCTCGGCTGCGATTACGCGCTGGAAGACGGCGCCTGGCGCATTAAGAAGATCTACGAAGGCGCCTCCTGGGACTTCGACGCCCGCGGGCCCCTCAGCCAGCCCGGCGTCGACGTGAAGGTCGGTGACTATGTGCTGGCGGTGAATGGCCGTCCGGTTGACGCCGGGTCGGACCCGTGGGCCGCGTTCGTGGGCCTTGCGGATCGCGCCGTTTCGCTGACGGTCAGCGACAAGCCGCAAATCGATGACAACGCGCGGCGCGTTGTCGTGCAGACGCTGTCTTCTGAATCGGGCCTTCGCTTCCGTTCATGGATCGAGGCCAACCGCAAGCGCGTCGATGAATTGAGCGACGGCCGCGTCGGGTACATTTACGTGCCCGACACCGGCATCAATGGTCAGAATGAGTTGTTCCGCCAGTTCTATGGCCAGCGCAACAAGCCGGCCCTGATCATCGACGAACGCTGGAACGGCGGCGGCCAGCTGCCCGACCGCTTCGTCG
>JAGQOO010000162.1 GCA_020427345.1 Phycisphaerales bacterium
CGGGCCAGTCCGAGCACTGAAACTGCGGAATTGTCGCGACGGCGTTGATGTGGTCGCGATGGCCGCGGCAATTGTTGGCGTTGAGATTGAAGAGCCGATAGACGTCTTTGCCGTTGTAGCCAAGCGCGGGCATCAGCGTTTGTGTGAAATGCAGTTCACGCTCGCCGCGCACGACGACATCGCCAAAGGCGTCGGCGTACATCAATGCCGCCTTGCCCATCTCGGCCTGATGGGTCAGGCAGATCACCTGGCGGGCCTGCTTGCGGGCGCCGATCATCGACGGCAAAAGGATTGAAATCAGCAGCGCGATGATCGCCACGACGACCAGTAGCTCGATGAGGGTAAAGCCGCTTCGATCGACGCTCCGGACTGTGCGCATCGCGGCCTCCAGTGAATAACGGCTCGACTTGACCGGTTAGCGTATCATGCCGGGCCGCCCGGCGGCAAGGCGACTTAGCGCCGCCCTAATATCGGTCCAATAGGCTGCGGCTTGGCGACAGCGCCGAATAGCAATGTTGCCCGCCGCGCTAACGCCTTCGAGAGGCAAGAATGACTACTACGCGTCGTGACTTTCTCCGAGCCGCCGTCGCCGTTTCCGTCGGGTTTCGCGGATTGAAGGAACTCGTCGCCGGCGACGATCCGATGAGCGACAGCCCGGTCTGGACCGTTCCCGGCTTCGGCCCGCTCAAGGCGGACACGGCCGGATTGCTCGACCTGCCGGACGGCTTTTCCTACCGAGTCATCTCGGAACTCGGCCAACCGATGGACGACGGCCTGATCGTTCCCGGGCAGCCGGACGGCATGGGCTCGTTCGCCGGTCCGAACGGCATGACGATCCTGGTGCGCAACCATGAGCTTGACCCGTCGATGGTGGATCGCAGCCCGTTCGGCCCGAAAGGCGAGTTGCTCCACAAGATCGATCAGGCAAAGGCGTTCGACCTTGGCCACGGAAAACGCCCGTGCATCGGCGGCACGACGACGCTGCTCTATGACACCCGCTCGCAGGAGCTCAAGAGACATTATCTCAGCCTCGCGTGCACCGAATATAACTGCGCCGGGGGCGTGACGCCCTGGGGCTCGTGGGTGACATGCGAAGAGACCGTCGAGCGCGCGAACGAGTTCTACGAGCACGACCACGGCTATCCGTTCGAAGTTCCCGCTGATCTCACGCAGGGGCTGCACAAGCCGACGCCGATCAAGCCGATGGGGCGTTTCCGCCACGAGGCGATTGCTGTCGATCCCCGGACGATGATCGTCTATCAGACGGAGGATCGCGACGAAGGCCTTTGGTATCGGTACCTGCCGGACAAGCCGGGTGAGTTGCTGGCTGGCGGGAAGTTGCAGGCACTGGTGGTCAAGGGGCGCAAGAGTCTCGACACCCGTAACTGGCTGGACGAATCCGGCAACATCCCGACGCCGATCAAGGTCGGCGAGAAGTTTGATGTCGAGTGGATGGACCTCGACGAGATCGATTCGCCGAAGGACGACCTGCGTTTCCGCGGCTTTGACGCCGGCGCGGCGCGATTCGCTCGCGCGGAAGGGACCTGGTTCGGTCGCGGCGTTGTGTTCTTTGCGTGTACGACCGGCGGCCGCATTCAGAAGGGTCAGATCTGGAAGTACACGCCCAGCAAGGCTGAAGGAACTGCCGGCGAGAGCGAGAAACCCGGCACGCTTGAGCTATTCATTGAGCCGAATCACGCCGGCCTGATTGAGAATGCGGACAACCTGACCGTGGCGCCTTGGGGTGACCTTGTCGTCTGTGAAGACGGCTCCGGCGACCAATACCTGGTCGGCGTCACGCCGGAAGGCGGAATGTACAAGATCGCCCGCAATGCCTTAAGCCACAGCGAATTCGCCGGCGCGTGTTTCTCGCCGGATGGGTCGACGTTGTTCGTGAATATGCAGTCAGCGGGGAAGACGTTCGCGATCACGGGGCCGTGGCGGGAGATTCGGGGGAATAACTCTTAGCCCGGCTGCCCCAGGTGAATAATCGCATCCCCATCATGTATGACCGGGTTTTCCGTTCGCCCGATGATTAACCCGGCGAATGGCGCGGTTACCGGCGTCGCGTGTTCGCCGAAGGGGTCGGCGATCGTGCCGAGTTCCTGACCGGCTTTCACGCTTTGGCCTTCTTCCACGGTCAAGCGCAACAAACCGCCGCCGCGAGCGCGAATCCATGTGCTTGACTGGATGATCATCGGCCGGCGCCGGTTGCGCTCGATCGGGAAGTCGATCATGCCCAGCGCCTTCAACACGCCCATTACGCCGTTGACGCCGATTTCGATCGCGAGTGGATTGAACCGCTGCGGCTCGCCGGCTTCGTACACGATGATCGGCACGCCGCGGCGCGTGGCGGCGTCGCGCAATGAGCCGTTGCGGACGATCGACTGCATGATGACTGGGGCGTTGAACGCCCGTGCGAGGCGGTTGGTTTCCGGATCGCGCAGATTGCCGCGGACCTGCGGATAGTTGGTCTTTTCGAGCGAAGCCGTGTGCAGATCGAGGCCGTGCGTGCAGCGGGCGACGATCTGGTTCATGAACTGATGGGCGAGCCGCGCGGCTAGCGAACCGCGCGTCGAGCCGGGAAAAGAGCGGTTCAGATCGCGGCGATCAGGCAGGTAGCGCGTCTGCTGGATAAAGCTGATGACGTTGACGATGGGCACGGCGATCAAGGTGCCGCGCGACAGCCGGTCTCCGACACGATCGAGCGCAATCCGGATAATCTCGGTCCCATTAAGCTCATCGCCGTGTATGGCCGCGTTCACCCACAAGCGCGGACCGGGGCGCTTTGAATGAACAACGATCAGCGGCATGTGCAGAGGCGTGTGCGTTGGCAGGCGCCCGATGAGCAGATCAAGCCGGCGGCGCTCGCCGGGCTGAATTGCGACGTCGCCGAACTCGATCGGCGCGACTTGATTGGCGGACGAACGCGTGACTCTGGCTGTCATGTTGAGGGTCGCAGTTTGCGTTTTGGACGAGGGGAAGCCGGCGGCGGCGACTGACTGATGAAAGATCGGCCGACATCGACAAGAAAGCGTCGGCGAATCGCGGTGCGTCCGAGCAACATGCGAAAGCCCATGAGATCGCGCTTCGTCAACGTCAGTTCGATGGCGAAGCGCTGTCCGTGCAGTTCGACCTCCGTCAGCACGACCGGACGCCACTCCGCGCGACCGCCCGAGTTTCGCACCTGACGTTGATCGACCAGCGGAGCGGTAACCTCGACTTCGTGACGCAGGCTGCGCTGCAACGGATGGGCGACAAATCGCACGAAGTCGCGCCCGCCGCGGCGGACAATCCGCAGATCCCACGCGTGCAGCGACGACGTGCGGGCGCCGGTATCGATCTTGGCCTTGATGGCGGCAATGCCGAAGCTCGGCAACGCGACCCACTCGCGCCACCCGATGACGGGCTTCGGCGGTTTTGCGGCGACTTTACCCGGGATGGCCTTCTTCACGCGCGCGCTCAGGTGTAGATCGCAGGAAGCGGGATCAGTCGCGAATGCGTTCCGTCGTGCACGGCGACATCGCCCTTGTCGCGCATGATCGCGCCGCCGACAAGCCCGTCCTTTCGCATTGCGTAGAGTTTCAGTTGGTAGTCGGGCTCGCCGCGAGCATTCCGCAGCCGCGGCTCGCACTTTTTCGCGATCCGCGCCAATACTTCGCGCGCGGCCTCTTCGGGCGTGCGACCTTGTCGCATCAGTTCGACAACCGCGAAACACGAGCAATTGATGAGGTTCGCTTCGCCGCGACCGGTCGAGCCACAACCGCCTACTTCGTTGTCGAGGTACAACCCGGCGCCGATGACTGGCGAATCGCCGACGCGCCCGGGAATCTTGTATGACCGTCCCGACGTGCTCGTCGTGCCGCCGAGGTCGCCCGCCTCGTTCATGGCCATCAGCGTGATCGTGCCCCAGGTGAACTCGGGCGGAGCGCCTCCGCCGCGCGGTTCTGTCGGAGGGGCGAGTCGATTGTCATTGGGGGAAAGCTCCGCCTTCCACTTCTGCCATTCGTTTCGGGCGGCGTCGGTCAGGAGGTTCTCGACGGGAAAACCCTGCTCGACGGCGAAGCGCCGCGCGCCCTCGCCGACGAGCAGCACATGATCTGTCAGATCCATGACGCGGAGCGCGACGGCTGACGCGTGGCAGATGTCGCGCAGGGCGCCGACCGCGCCACACTTGTGCGACGGCCCGTCCATCACGCTCGCGTCGAGTTCGACAATACCGTCCTCATTCGGCAGTCCGCCGAGCCCGACAGAGTGGTCGTCGGGGTTGTCTTCGGTAAGCTGAACACCGGCCACGGCGGCCTCGACCGGACGCATGCCGTCGCGCATATTGCCGATCGCCACATCGAGGCCGTGCAATGCGTTCGCGCTGCCGATCGCAAAGTACCCCGGCTTCGATCCGCCCCCCGCGGGCTGCGCGAACGCGCTCCGTGAAGTCGCGCGTGCCATAACGGCTCCAGCTCCCATGGCGCTGACGCCGATTGCGGACATCAGAAAATCCCGGCGTTTGATGGTCAACGGACGCTCCCTTGCAAGGCTGCCATGAACACCCCATCATAGCAAAGCCCACGCCGTTGCGAACCCGGCATGGGCGCCTGGGACTGACGTCATGGCCCGCGACAACGCGGACGCCCGTGTTGTGGGCAGCTGGACGCTGTTTCAGAACCGCTATGCGTCGGGTGAGGAGAATCGGTTGGGACGTCATGATGAACTGATTCAAAGAGCGGCGGAACTCGGCCGTGCTATTGCGTCGCACGAAACGGCCAAGGAGTTCCGCGAGGCGCAGCGCGCCGTGCGCGACAGCGTCGATTCACAGCGCCTGTTGAATGATTACACGCGACAGGCCGAACACGTTCGCCGCCTGGAGGCGGACCGGCGTCCGATCGAAGTTTCGGACAAGCGAAACCTGGCCGACGCGGAAGAAAAGATGGCGAGCGACGCGGCCATGAAGCGCATGGCCCGCGCGCAGGCCGATTACCTTGAACTGATGAACAACATTTACTCCGCGATTCAGGAAGCGCTAACTCCTGAGCGACCCCCACCCCAGTGAGCATCGTTCACGACGGCCAATCGCGACGCCTTTCCCCATCCGGCCGCGCGTGGCTGGCCGCGCTGCTGGGCTGGTCGCTGCTGATTTCCACCTGGAATCTCGGTGGGGCGGCCGGTTTACAGCCGGTCGAAGCATGGGTCACGCAAACCGCCCGCGAAATGAACGAGGACATCGCCACGATGCGCGAGCGCGCCGCCACCGAGGGCTGGTCATGGCGCCCGATCGTCATTCCCTCATTCGGCGGCGAGGCGCGTTTGCAGAAGTCGCCAGGCGCGTATTACGCGGTGATGCTGACCGCATGGCTGCGCGGCACGCACGTCGATGAAGTCGCGGGCCGCATCCCCAACGCGATCTTCGCGGTCATGATGACGCTTGTCGTATTCTGGCTGACGCTGCGCATCGCCGGCGAGCGCTCCGCTGTATTCGCGGGATTTGCCAGCGCGTCCTGTGGCATGCTGCTGCACTGGTCGCATTCGGCGTCAAGCGACCTTGGCGTCGCGACATGGATGACGTTGTCATTGGCGAGTCTGTGGATCGGCTCGGAAACGGCGACCGGCGGCAAACGCGTTGCGCTGTGGATGCTCGGGTACTTCGCCGCGGGCATGGGCATGCTCTACAAAATGCCGCTTCCGCTTGTGTGCATCGGGGCGCCGGCGGTGTTGTATGTGGTGTTGCGAAATCGCTGGCGGATTTTCGCGAGTTGGTGGCATATCGTCGGTTTGCTCGTGTTTCTGCTTCCGTGGCTTCCGTGGCTGCTCGCGACGCTACAACTTGAGGAACTCGCGCCGCTGAAGTGGCGGGTCGAGTATTGGGATCGGCTCACCGGCGCCTTGCCGACCGTGGAAGCCCAGCGCGAAAACGCGATTTTCTACCTGATGCCGCTTGGCGCGGCGTTGCTGCTTTGTGCGCCGTTCACGCTTAGCGTACCCGGCGCGGTCGTTCGCGGCGTCCGCCATGTATTCAGCCGAGGTGATTACGACGACGCCCATCGGAATGGCGTCGCGTTTTGTCTGATCTGGTTCTTGAGCCTGCTCGCGTTTTTCTCGGCGGCGACTGGCAAGGAAACGCGGTACTTCCTGCCGATGGTCCCGCCGTTGCTCGTGCTGCTCGGAATGGAACTGGCCTACTTCTTTGACCCGCGGCGGCAAGGCTCCGACGCGCTGCGCACGATCGCCATCGTCATTGTCGCAATCGCGGTTCCGACTGTGCTGGCAGTGCTCGGCATGAAGTGGTGGAAAATGCGCGGGCCATACATGCCGGCTAGTCTCGATGAGGCGCTGCCGCCTTTCATTGGCATGGTCGCGCTCTTCACAATCGGCACAACCGTGTCGGCCGTGCTGTTTCGATCGAATAAGGCGCACGCTTCGTTCGGGGCGCTGGTCGTTGCGATGTGGGCCACGTATGCATTTGCGTGGACGTACGTCCTGCCGTTTCCACTTTCGCAGGCGCCATACACCAACTTCGCCCAGCAACTCGCCAGCCTGACTCCCGATCAGCAATCCCGCCTGCGCCAAGTCGCGCAGCAGGACCCGCGCCACCTTTGGTACTCCAAGGTGAGGTACAAACGCCTGATCGACCAACTCGACTTCCTGGAAGAACAGAACGGCCTGCGCGACCCGCGATACGAACGCCGGCGCATGGGCGAAGAGATGGTCAAGTGGCTTGAATCGCCCGATCTGGCGCTGCTTGTCATGGCGCCGTTGGATTATGTCGAGTTTCAGGCGTTCGCGCCGATCGAACTGGCCCGGGCCGGCCGCGACATGCCGCCGATGCATATCTGGTTGCAGGCGCGTTACGGCGACCCGACGCAGCGATACGTCGTTGTGGGCAATCAGCGGCCCGCTTGGCCGGAGCCCGAACTGCCTGAGCAGTTGCAGCGGTTCCTGGCGAAAGCGCGCGAACGCGCGAACGCGATAAGCGAGTCGCCGCCCGCGGTGGAGCAGCAGCGCGAGCCCGATTCGGAGCGGGCGCCACAATGAACGCGGATCGACCGCGCGGCTTGCGGGAGTTATGGCGCGCGGCCCGGGCCGAGGCGCCGGATACGAAAACCGCCTTGCGCTATCTTGGCGAATACGCGGCGTTCGGCGCATGGTCGACGCTGATGAACTGCTTTCCAGTCGAACTGAATCTGCGATCCGCCCGACTCGCCGGGCGATGCTGGCCGCGCATCATGCCGCGCCATCTGCGCCGCGCGGTTGACCATCTGCGGCCGTCATTCCCGAATGCGGATTCCGCCGAGTTGGAGCGTATCGCTCGCGGTTGCTTGCGACATTTCGCTCAGGTCTACCTCGTCGAACTCGTGATGACGCCGCGGTTGATTTCCGAATGGACGTGGTCGCGCTATCTCGATCTCGACCATATCGGCGACGCGCTACGGGTTCTGCTGGACGACACGCGCGGAAAAATCCTGGTCACGCCGCATTTCGGCAACTTCGAATTGATGGGCTACGCGATGGCCCGACTCGGCATTCCGATCACGGCCGTGA
>JAGQOO010000163.1 GCA_020427345.1 Phycisphaerales bacterium
CGATGATGCGGCCCGTGCTGAACAGCGGAACAACGTCGAGACGATGGTGTTCGGCACACTGACGTTTCATAACCCGCTGGTAATCGAAAATGACTCGCTTCAGTGGAAAAAGACGCTGAGTGACGCATACGGTGGAAAGACAGGGAAGGCATTGAGTCTTGCGCTTCTGCGTGACGGCTACGATGGCGTTGTCACGGTGGATAACGGGCACGCGTCGGAGATTCTTGATCTGACATCCTTCGACGAGACCGTGGCTCTCTATCAATCATCCGTTCCTAGCGATTCTCTCTTCGTCTCCCATAACCTGACCGAGCGCAATCTCGAGCACGCTCAGCGCATGGGCGGCATTCCTGTGCCGAGCCTTGCAGTCACGACGCTCGACGCCGGCTTCGACAACTTCGGTGAGATCTCGCTGCTGGCCGATCCGTCTCTGATTGACCCGAAACAGAATCCATACGCCAGCACGTACAACTCAGACATCTACTCGCCGCGCTATCCGACGGTGAACTACAAGGTCAATCGCGGACGGCTCTACAAGTTTTGGGACCGCTTCGGCGATACGGTGCAGGAGATGGGAACGCACATATCGAACGGTATTGACGAGTCGGAGATTAAGCGAAATGGGCTAAGGCCAATCTACGAGTCCGTCGAGATGCAATACGCGTGGCTGAAGGAAACCGGGCGTGCGGTGAAGCCGGTCATGCAACCTCGTCCCAGTCTTGCCGACTATGGGTTGACGGATGCAGATGCGGCGCAATGGGGCAATCAGTACTTCGTTGACTATCAGCAGTTGATGCGCGACCCGGAGTTCAAGGCGCTTGTGCGCGAGCGGTTGAGAGCACTGAATCAGAAAAAATATGGCGAGAATCCTGAAGTCGTGTCTCAACTCAACGAGATGTTGGACGAAGGGGATTCGCTTGAGAACATGGCGATGCGTGCCGGTCGGCGCATATCGGCGTGGTGGCAGTGGAAGAAAGACGCTGTCAATACCTACGAGACACGCAACAAGGTCCGCGACAAGATGGGACCGAAGCTGAAGAAAGAATATGACGCGTGGGTGCAGAACGAGTTCAGCAGCCTGATCGACGGAGACTACGTCGTGACAGAGACTAGCAGCGGCAACCTGAAGAAAGGGCCGCACACTCTCGACAATGTCGTCTCGATAATGATGCGGAACCTACGCGGCGGTGAGGGTTTCAACTACGGCGTCGGAAATGTCCGGAGCAAGGTGGCGAAGAAGTTCTCGTCGATCGGCGCCATCCAGAAGGACCGAAGCCAGATCCGATCGAAGAAAGAGTTCGATGCTGCGAAAGACGAAATGCAGGATCGCTTCGTGTCTCTTCTGGAATCTCTGAAACCGTACTACCGCTATGAAGCGAATGCGTTCGGATACCTGGACGCGGCAAGTGAGAATGTCGGCGAATATGCGGCGTCCGGTCGTCGCGGTCGCCTGCAGGACTACCGAGACGTGCCGGCATACATCATGGAGGAACTCGACAGATTCCTCGACGAACTGCGCACCATGCCGACGGAATACTTCGAGGCGAAAATTACGAGGGCTGTGCAGGTCAACGAGTTCGCTGGTGCCGTCGTTCCGAAGAGCACTAAGAAATCGACGATCGACTACCTGAAGCGGCAGGGTTTGCAGGTCCGCACCTACGACAAGAAAGTCGAAGGTGATAGGGCACGCGTCGTGGGGCAGTTCAAGAAATTGCTGTTCCAGAACTTCGAGTCGACGCGTCGTGGCTCCATCCAATTCGGAGCCGACCGCCAGTTCAATATCAACCTTCTGAAGAAAGCCAATCTATCGACGTTCCTCCACGAGTCCGGTCACTTCTATCTCGAAGTGCTCGGCGATCTCGCGGAAGCGGATGGCGCATCGACTCAGATCATGCAGGACTACGCGTCGATTCTGAAATGGTTCGGCGTCGAGAACCGGCAGGGCATCACTGTCGAGCATCACGAGAAGTTTGCGCGTGGTTTTGAAGCCTATCTTATGGAGGGGGTCGCGCCATCTATAGAATTGCAGAATGCCTTCGCTCGATTTAAAGCGTGGATGACGCAGATCTATGAGCTTCTGACAGAGCTACGAGTTGAACTGAACGACGAAGTCCGCGGCGTGTTCGACCGCATCATAGCGACGGACCAGGCCATCGAAGCGGCGCGCCAGTCGCAGCAATACGTCGCGCTGTTCACTACGGCCGAAGACGCGGGCTGGTCAGAACAGCAGTTCGCAACCTATCGAGAGACGATCCAGCAGGCGCGAATCGACGCGGAGGAAGATCTCGGGCGGAAGCTGCTGGCCGTTATGACGCGAGAGCAGCGCAAATGGTGGAAGGCGGAGCGCGCGAAGCTGCGCGGAGAGGTCGCGTCCGAAGTGCATGGGATGCGTGTCTACAAGGCGCTGTCGTTCCTCCGGTTCGGTAAGAATCCGGATGGCAGTGCGGTAGAAGGCATGGAGCCGATGAAGCTGTCGAAGTCCATTCTGATGGACGACTACGAATACCCGCAGGAATTTCTCAAGCGGCTGCCTGGAGCCGGCCGCAGCACGGTCTATGCGGTCGACGGTGGCGTGCATCCGGACGTCGTCGCCGGCATGTTCGGCTATCGAGGCGCGGACGAACTGATTCAGGATCTCGTGAACGCCCGGCCGATGAAGGAACTCATTGAAGCCGAGACGGATGCCCGGATGCGCGAGCGGTATCCGGACCCTCTGACCGACGGCAGTCTGACTGAGCAGGCGATCGAGGCCGTCCACAACGACAAGCAAGCGCAGCTCATGGCTGCCGAGATGCGGGCGCTGCGGAAGAAAGCGCGCGAGGTCAGGCCGTTCGTTCGTGCGGCCGAACAGCAGGCAGCGCGGAATCGCCGTGAGGCGCGAGACGCGAATCGGGCCATGCTTCCGGATCGGGACGATCTGAAGCTCATCAAGGCCGCGGCGGCGCGCATGGTAGGCGCGAAGCAACTGCGCGCGATCCGTCCGGATGCGTACCGATCGGCCGAAGCGAAGGCGGCTCGCAAGGCATTCGATGCTGCGGCGCGCGGCGACTTCGAGGCGGCCTACCAGGCGAAGCGGCAGCAGATTCTCAATCACGAACTGTATCGGGCAGCGACAGAAGCACAGGCGCAGTCCGAGAAGATCCGGTCCTACTTCAAGAAATTCAGTCGGCGCGCAGTACGGGAACGACTCGGCCGGGCAGACGATGGCTCGCTGGAGAAGATAGAGGCGTTGCTCGAAGGTATCGATCTCGGGCGCATTTCGAACCGTCAGATCGACCGGAATGCGGAAGTCAGCAAGGTGCTCGAATTGGTGCGTGCTGGCGAACTGGTTGCTGAGCCGGAAACGATTGCGCTGCTCGAGCGCGCCACGGTAACGAACTGGCGCGAGATGACCTATGACGCGTTCGTCGGACTGCGTGACGTCGTCAAGCAACTGGAGACGCAGGCGGCAAATCTGTCGGAAGCAGTCGTTCTCGGCGAGAAGATCAAGATTGCGAAGGCCGCACGGGACGTTGCGGAGAGCATCACGCAATCGAACAAGGCTGTGCAGATCCAGCTCGGCACGAAGGGTCCGGCGGAAAACTTCACGCGCAGAGCAAAAGAGGCGCTGATGTCGTGGCTGCGTCCGGCTGAGATCGCTCGCCAGCTTGACGGCGGCAAAGACTTCGGGCCAGTGCTGCGCACGATCATCGAGCCGATCCGGCGCGCGTATGCGGAGAAGCTGATACCGGCTGAGCAGAAGATCCGCGAAGACGTCGCGAATCTGTACCGGAAACACTTTACGAATGACGAGCTCGGGAAGTTCAAGCAGCGCATCAACCTGCCTGAGATCGGGTATTCGCTGACCCGTGGCGACCTGCTGTCGCTGGCTCTCAACTGGGGCAATCAGGGCAACCGTCAAGCGATTCTCGACAGCCAGTTCGAAGGCCGTCCGCTCTTCTCGGAGCGTGGCGTGCAGCAGGCTCTTGGGCGACTGAGCGAGCGCGACTGGCAGTTCGTGCAGGACGTGTGGGATTACATCGACACGTACTGGGCAGACATCTCTGCGCTTGAAAAGCGGCGCCGCGGTATCTCGCCGAAGAAAGTCGAGGCGACTCCGATTCAGATCCGGACATCTGACGACAAAAACATCACGGTGCGCGGTGGTTACTACCCGCTGAAGTACGACACTGCGCTAAGTCAGGTTCAGGCGGCCGACGACATCGAGGCGGAGTTCTCCAAGATGATGCAGGGCCGTCACGTCACAGCCAGCACGCGAGCGGGCGCGACTCACGAACGCGTCGGCTCCGGCAAGCGGGCGGTCCGTCTAGGGCTCGGTGTGATCGACGAGCATTTGCACGAGATAGTCCGCGATCTGTCGCTCGGAGACGAGGCGCGGTTCGTCATGCGCGTTCTCGACAATGCCGACGTCAAGTCAGCGATGACGAAGACAGGCAATCAGGACGCGATGCAGGCACTTCGACTCTGGCTGCAGGACACGGCCGTCGGCGAAATGGCTGCGCGCGGATTCGTGAACAAGACGTCGGCCTATCTGCGCGTCGGCTTCACGAAGGCCAAGCTCGCATGGAACGTCGTGACGACGCTGCTCCAGGTGACGGGACTGCCGCAGACGATGGTCGTGGTAGGGGCTCCGGCGGTTGCTCATGGTGTCGGTCGATTCGCGTCTAATCCTCTCCGCGCGCACCAGTTGGTCATGTCGCAGTCGGCCTTTATGCGGTCGCGGTACCAGACGAACTCATGGAACAAAGACGTCTCGGACACGCGCGCATATCTACATTCGTATTTCGGCGGCGTTCCGACGCGCGCATCGACGGCTATCAATGCCATATCCGCATCGTATTTCTGGCCGATCGCGAAAGTTCAGATGGTCGTCGACGAGATCACGTGGCTAGCCGGCTATTGGAAGGGCGTTCAGGAAAAGGGGCTCAGCGGGAAGGACGCCGGGCTCTATGCTGACTCGGTCGTCGAGAACGCACAGACTTCGGGATTCTTCTCGGATCGTTCCGGCATCGAGCGTGGCACAACAGACGCGCTTCAGCAGCGTCAGTCTCAGTTCGTGAAACTCTGGACGACGCTCATTTCGTACATGCTGGCGAAAGGAAATATCGCCTACGCGAAGGGCCGCTCTTTCATGCGGAATCCCACGCCGTGGGGAGCAGTCACGCTCGCGACGGACTTGATGCTCCTGTTTACGGTCGAGGCCGTGCTTGCCGCCGCTATCCGCGGTCAGCTTCCTGACGACGAAGACGACGAGTCGCTGTGGTGGTGGCTCGCGAAAGAGACAATGGCGTCTGCAATGTCAGGCGTTCCATTCATCCGAGAGGTTCAGTCGGCTAGGTACGGAAGCGGGAACACTCCGCTCGGCGGTGTCGCGACTGATCTCTATAAATCCATGCTCCAGGCTGAGCAGGGTGAGATTGACGCGCAGCTCATCAAATCATTCAACAATGTCGGTGGCACGCTTTTCCACTATCCGTCGAGCCAGATCAATCGCGCTGTTGACGCGTACTGGCGCGAGTCGGAAGGGGAAGATGTCGCGCCATACGAATACATCACCGGAAAGAGAGACAAGCAATGACATCGACGGATCGACTCGACGGCGCGATTGCGTCGCTGGCAATCAAGGCACCGTGCGTCGCAGTCTCGAGCGCGAATCTGACGCTTTCTGGAGAGCAGACGGTCAACGGAACAGCGGTCGTTGATGGCGATCGTGTGCTGGTCAAAGATCAGACTACTGCGAGCGAGAATGGCATTTACATCGTGCGCGCGACTGCATGGGAACGCGCTCCTGATTTCGATGGCAATCGAGATGTCGTCCAGGGCACGATCATTCAGCTATTCAATTCTGTGGCTCCTGGCGTTCTGTACGAAGTCACGAGCGCGAATCCGATAGTGATCGGTACGTCGGCGATCACGATCGCGATCAAGGATTCAGCGAACATTCGGTATGAACAAACGCAGAAAGAGATCGATGCTGGATTCACGCCGACCAATTACGAATATCCGCCGGGCCACATACTTCGCGGTGCGGCCGCATGGGATGGCGCGACTGACGATAGCGCGGCGATTCAGGCCGTCATTGATACTGGTCACGACGTCACGTTTCCAACGGGAACTGGGTTTCTCGGAACGAAAAACTCTGGCGCGTTTCTATCAGTTGCGGTGTCGGGGCAAAAATTCTATTTCGAGGATGGAGCGAAGCTGCTGGCGTATGGAAACACAGGAGTCACGAATACCGCATCAGTGCTCGAGGTCGACAGCGTTTCCAATATCGCTTTCTATCATCCAGAGATTCAATCGAACTGGGGCGTCGATGACGATCGGGATGTTCCGTATGCGATAGGGCTGCTCCCCACTACAGCGAATGTCGAGAACATAACGATTGTGGCACCGGTCGCGCGTCTCTGTCAGGCGATGGTGCAGATGACGAAAGTCAGCTATGACGACGAGTATGAAGTCAACAATGTTGACATCATCAACGGCTACGCGGATCGCTGTCATCGCGGCATGGTGTGCACGGACACTGGCAACCGAGTGCGCGCGGACTACAAGACTCTGAACGCGCATCGCTCGTATTTTGCCTATGGTTGCCACACGCACGACGTGCACGTTTTCGATTATCACGATGGATCGGTCGACTCCAACTTTCTGCATTCGGCGCACATTTCTGCGTATAGCCATAACGGCTCAATCGCGGCGAAGGATACGCATGGCATCAAACTGCATCTGACGCAGCGAGGCTCTGTGTATTCAGGAATACCGTTCGGGATAAACATCACGCACACGACAGGCCATGCGAATCTTGGCGTCATCTACGATCTCGACATCACGTATGACGACAAGGGCACTGGCATAAGCAAGTCGATTGGTTTCACGTATACACTCGACGGAACGACGCAGGCGTCATATACGGGTACTGCGTGGGATCGAATCAGCATTCGCGGCTATTGCCACAATCCTTTCAATCTGACGAACTCTGGTGTTCTCGGCTCTCCCGTGTCGCAGTCCGTTCCTGGAACACTCAACATCGGCCAGCTCGGCATGAATGCGGCTCCAACGGGATCGAATAATCCGCACAATGGCACTCTGTTCAAGGGCGGTTCCGTCTTTGAAGACAAGCTCGATGTCGTCACATTCACGCCGGTCATAGAAGGCGAGTCGGCCGCTGGCGTCGGTACGTATACGATGCAGGTCGGTCGGACCCGGAAACGCGGGAAGACCGTTCACTTCGACATCGCGATTGCATGGACGGCCCACACGGGTTCCGGGAATCTTCTGGTCGGCGGTCTTCCGTACACAGCGAAGAGTCTCGCGAATTACTTTGTGACGTGCGCGATCATGTCCAATAATCTGACGTTCAGCGGGCAGCTTTGTTGCGGGATCGACAATGCCGAAGATTTCATTCGTGTGTACGTGCAAGCATCAGGAACTGGTGTTGCGGCACTGGGCATAGATGGATCCGCAAGCCTCTGGATTTCTGGTTCTTACGAGGTCGACTGATGGACATCGAAGTCGTCGAGATGACGCT
>JAGQOO010000164.1 GCA_020427345.1 Phycisphaerales bacterium
GTCGCGTTGAGCTTCTCGGCCGGGCCTTCAAAGCACAGCGTAGAAAGCGGAAACCCGAGGATTTCATCGGCCTCGGCGTAGGTCTCGCGCGCGGTCGAGTGCGCCTCGCAAACGTCCTGGCCCATTCCGACGACTTGGGCGCCCTGCCCGGGAAAAATCGCGGCTCGCATGATTCCTCTTGTGATTGAAAGTCGAACTAACTACAGGCGCAGCAGCGCCGAACCCCACGTCAGACCGGCGCCGAAACCCAGCATCATCACCAGGTCGCCGCGCTTGATGCGGCCCGCTCGCCACGCCTCGCACATCGCAAGCGGAACCGACGCCGCCGACGTATTTCCGTAACGATCAATATTGACCATCACCCGGTCCATCGGGATGCCGATCTTGTCGCAGGCTGACTCAATAATCCGCAGATTCGACTGATGCGGAATGAGCAGCGTAACGTCATCCGTCGCCACACCGGCGTCCGCCAGCGTTTGCGACAACACTGTCTGCATCTGCGTGACGGCGAACTTGTACACTTCGCGACCACTCATGCGCATATGGTGCAAACGTTCGGCCACAGTTGTGTCGGATGCCGGCAAGCACGATCCACCCGCCGGCGTCCAGATCATCTTGGCCCGCGCCCCGTCGGCGCCGAGATTCACCGCCAGGATCTCCCGCCCCGCTTGCGTCGCCGGCCGCAGAATGGCCGCCCCCGCCGCGTCGCCGAACAGGATCGCGGTCGCCCGGTCGTCCTGATCCGTCACGCGGGTCATCGTCTCCGCGCCAACGACCAATACCGTCTTCGCGGTTCCCGCGTGAATGAACTGTGCCGCCGTTGTCAGGCCGTAAACAAACCCCGAGCAAGCGGCTACCAAATCAAACGCCGGTATCCATCCACAGCCAAGCGCCGCCTGCAACTCGCATGAGGTCGAGGGCAGCGTGTGCTCCGGCGTAACCGTGCATACGACAATCAGGTCGAGATCGGCCGGAGTCAGGTCGGCCGCGGCGAGCGCCTCCCGGGCGGCCTTTTCGGCGAGATGCAAGGTCGTTTCGCCGTCCGCGGAAATGTGCCGGGCGCGAATGCCGGTTCGCTGAGTGATCCATTCATCCGACGTGTCAAGACGGGCGGCGAGGTCGTCGTTGGTAACGACTTTGGGCGGGGTCCATGACCCCATTCCCGCGATCTCAACCGCCCAGGACGTCTTCACCGTTAACCCGCTCCGCCGGCCGGAGCCGTGGCCCGCAGCGACTCCGCGATGGCACGGTTGATACCCGCCCGAACGCCCTCGACAGCGACGCGAATCGCATTGCCGATGGCGCGGCGGTCACTGCGACCGTGGCAGATGATGACGACGCTGTTGATGCCGAGCAGCGGCGCGCCGCCGTACTCGGCAAAATCGTGTTTGCGCCAGATCTTGTCGACGATCGGCTTGAAGCGCTGTGACAGATCCGCGCCCTCTTCGGCCAGCTCGCCGAGAATCGTCTTGAACAATCCCTCGGCCAGCCCTTCCGTCAGTTTCAGAATGACGTTGCCCGTAAAGCCGTCGCTGATGCATATCTCGGCGGCGCCGGCGAACACGTCGCGCCCTTCGAGATTGCCGGCAAACTTCAGGCTCGGATCATTCGTGATGAGCTTGCGGGCTTCCTTGACGAGCGAATTGCCCTTCTCGGCTTCTTCACCGATGGACACCAGACCGATGGCGGGATCCGACATGCCCAGCACAACTTCGCCGTAAACGCGTGTCATGCGGGCGTATTCGTACAGATGATGCGGCTTGGGAGCGACGTTCGCGCCCACGTCGCAGACGATCACGGGGCCGTGAAACGTCGGAAGCACACAAGCGATGCCCGGCCGCGAACAACCCTCGATCGGCCCCACCTTGAGCTGGCAACATGCGGCCATCGCGCCCGTATTGCCGGCCGAGATCATCGCATCGACTTTGCGTTCGCCCGCGTCGACCGCCATGCGGAAGATCGATGAGTCGCGCTTCTGCCGCACCACGTCGCGCGGACTTTCGTCCATCTCGACGATCTGCGGGCAATCTTCGATCACGACGCGGGCGTCGTTCAGCCCGACCGACTTCAGTACCGCCCGTACCACGTCCGCTTGCCCGTACAGGACGAGTTGATCGTCGGCGGACAGGTAGCGCAGTCCCTGCGCGGCGCCATGCACGATTTCTTCCGGCGCATGATCACCGCCCATCGCGTCGAGGGCGATTCTCATGCGATCAGGACTCCTCGTCGTCGTGGAGTTTCAGCTTGGTGTGCGCATTCACGTAGCCGCAGGAGCCACACGCCGCGTGCGGGCGCTTGGCCTGGCCACATTGGGGGCAAGCGATCAAATGCACCGGCGTCAACGCCTGATGAGACCGGCGTGTCCGCTTGCGCATTTTGCTTTTCTTCTGAACCGGAAGCATCGACGGCTCCTTCAAAATCGGCGCGGCGAGCCCGCCGACGCCCGTCCCCGCGCCCAACTCGCGCGAGGGCCCATGAACCCGTCGAAACTACGGCCATTCGGCGATTCTGTCAAGGTACGGGCCATGCGGAGCCCCAAAGTCAGGCTTGGCGCAACCCTTGTAACGAGGCTATCTTAACGAGTATTCTCGGATTGGGCCGCCCGCCCATCCACTGCGCTCGCCGAACAAACGGTGATTTCCAATCGCTCGCAAGGCGAGGCGGCCATCGAGCCACCTCGTGGAAGCTTCTGACACCTCCAAGATTCGCGTGAGCTGCGCCTGCGGCGCGACGCTAAGAGCGCCGGCCACCGCCGCCGGTAAGCGCGTCAAATGCCCAAAGTGCGGTCAGCCGGTCCAGATTCCGACCGCAGAGCCAGCGGCGTCAGCGACGGCAGATGAGTCCATAGTCGTGTCCTGCGTGTGCGGCGCAAGCTGCGTGCCCGGGCGACGAGCGCGGGCAAACAAATCCGTTGCCCGAAGTGTCAGCAGGCGGTCACCGTTCCCGCTCCACAACCGGCCGCCTCCAGCGACCCGCTGTTCCTCGAGCAGGACGACCCGTTCAGCCAAATCGCGCCCGAAGCCGAGGTTCCCGCGATCACATTGCCTCCGGTGCAGATGACGCCGGTGAAAATGACGGCAGTGGCCAAGCCTGAGAAAAAGCCGAAGGCTGGCAGGCGAACGGGCGGGCTGCCATTCAATCCGGGATTCGGGCCCGCGGCGCTTCTGTGCGTGGTGGCCGGCGCGATCGGGGCCGGTATCTGGTACGGAATCGCGGTCGGCACTGGCGTTGAGATCGGGTATGTGGCGTGGGCGGTAGGCGGAATTGTCGGCGCCGCATTCGCCTTTGGCAACCAACGGCCAAGCGGCCCGGGCGCTCTCCTGTCCGCCGGAGTAGCCGTCGGCTCAATCCTGCTGGCCAAGATCATGATCTTCAATGCAATATTCGTAGGCGGCCTCCCGTCCACGGACGACGATCTCGTGCGCGTTGTTCTCGCGCGGCAGCACTTGGCGGAACAAGGGACCGATCCGAACCGCGCATCAAACATCGAGATTGAGCGCGCCAGGCGCGAAATCGAGCCACAGTTTCAGGCGATCGCAATGAGTGATCGGGCTCGAATCGCCGAAGAAATGCGCTCAGCGATGGTCGAAGCCGACATCACTTTTTTTGACACGCTCGGCGTGCTGGATGTCGTGTTTCTGCTGCTGGCCATGGCGACAGCCTTTGGCATCGCGAACAAGGGGCTTGGCGGGGGATAATCGCGCCCCTCAGGCAGCGTCACTGGCCCCAATCGCCGCGCTCGGCGCCGTGTCCATGCCACACACTTTCCGCATCGCCTCGATCTGCACATTGCGCAGCGCGTCGCCGGTGAGCCCGAGCAGACGCCCCAGCACATACGCCCGACATACGCCGACGTGATATAGCGGCTGGCCGCCCGGCCCGCCGTAGCGGACGAGTTCCGACTGCTGGCGCAGCCACGATGGCGAGCGGCGGAACCATCGTGCGGTCTCGTGCGGGGTCATGAGTTCCTGACTGACGTTGACCATGTGTTTTCTCCGTATCGGGGAATGCGGCGACCCGCCGCGAGATATCCGACACACCGACCATTGGGAGTATGTCGCGACCTGCGCCGAAAGTCAAGAGATTCTAGAATTTCTCGCCATGGCCGCGCGGCGCCGGCGGAACCAGAGTTCCGATCTAAACAGACTGGGGGATCGCGGCGGATTGCCCTCGCCGCGCGCGGGCCGCGCCTTCCACCCACGCCAACCCGCGATCGAGCGATGAAACGCCCGCGCCCGGCGTGAAGTTGTTCGCGGCCGCGCGGGCCTGCTTCCCGCGCTTCGCCGCGTGCGCGTCGTCAGCAAAGACCCGCGTCAGTTCGTCCTCGAGCGATCGATGCGAGCTGACGCATGGCCACGCGTCGGTCGCCCACAGCGCGTGGTCATGCCAGATCAGCCCCTCATCGAGCAGATAAGTCGGTCGACCCCAGAATGAGGACTCCACCAGCCCCGACGTCAAAACGTTCCAGACGACAATCGCGTCCGCCGCCAGCGACAAGTCCGCAAGCGACACCTGGTCCGCGTTGATCGGCCGCAGGCGCTCCGGCAAGCGCGCGAACGCGCGGTCATGCGCTTCGTGATGGTCAAACCGGGGATGACGCTTGATCGCGAACCGCCATTCGTGGCGTCGGCCGATCAAGTCCGCCAACGCGCCAAGCCCGCGGAACGCCGCCGCGAAGTCCGCAATCGGCGCGTGCGACGTCTTCGCAGGCATGCCGAGGCTGCCGGTGCAGATCGCAACCAGCCTCTTGTCAGGCTCGACGCCGAGTTTAGCCCGCGCCGCCGCGCGCATCGCGTGCTTTTCGGGATCCTCGTCCGGCACGCTTCCGTCACGAACCATCGCGTCCGCATATGGGTCGCCGATCAGCTTGATTCGGCGCTCATCAATGCCGGTTTCGATCAGTGTCCGCGCATGACGGTCACTTAGCGCCGCGATGTCGCATTCCGGCAATGTCTCATACCACGCCGTCTGACCGATCATCATCAGCCCGTGCGTCAGCGTCAGCGTCGGAATGCCGGCCGCGACAGCGGCATCAACGGCCGGCGCGTGATAGTTTGCGATGACCGCAATCGGCGGCCACTCCGAGAAAAACCGCCGCCAACCAAGCAGTGCCCGCCCCACCGTTTCACTGTACGGGCCAAACAGAAAGTCGATGTGGCTGCGGGTGTGCGATGACGTGAACAGCTCACTTGCGGCTGGTTCCACCCGCGCAGCCTCGAGAAATCGCCGCAGCCCGCTTCGCCCCGCTTCATCCGGCATGCGATCGGATGTCGCGCACAGCGCCCGCTCATTCCAGACGATGTGCCCGAGCGACCGCACATGCTCCAACTGCTCTGCCGTCGCGTGACTGAAGATCTGCACACAGGGCAGGCCGAGCGCGTCCCGCGTCGCTCGCACCAACGGCGCCTGCCGGATCAGGTCAACGCCGTTGCTCTGGAACAGGACATAGGGACGGCCGCGCAAGTCGCCCGCGACGTCCGGCCGGCGCAGCGCCGTTTCGCGGTTTCGGGCCGCGACGTGGTCAACAAACCTCCCAGCGGCGCTCGATCGGCGCACGACGACATTCTGAACCCCAAGGGCATCCGCGCTGGCGCGCAACACGCCCTCAAACAGCGCCAGCCGCCGTACATCCGCCGGCTGATCCAACCCATGCCCGCATTCGCCCGCAAAGCTGATGGCGCGCCCCGGGCGCAAGCGCTGCATCGCGCGGCGCGTCAGATAGCTCATCCACGTTAACCGACGATGCGCGCCGGTGAGGCGGTATCGGGCGACAGCGAGCGGGTTGAGGTATCCGGTGTCGACGCGCGCTTGGGCGTCGAAAAACCTTAGCGCGCCGGCTTCATACTCAAGATACGCGGCCCGCTCGTCGCGATTTACGAGTTCGAATGGAGTCAGATGCGGGATATCAAGGGCTGTCAGGCGGGCGCTGGTGTCGGGGTCGGCGGTCAGTACGACGCGATCGTGTGCGGAGGGCGCAGCCGCCAGTGTGTCGCCGATGTCCTCGACGCAATGCGGCATGATGAGCGTTCGTCGAGACATGGATTGGCTCGCGGGGTCTGCGTGGATCGTCTTGACTCCTATCGGCTGGGTTCCGATCGATACCGCGCCTCGACGCCCCACCGTGCGCGGCCGCGCGCCGGCCGCGCGGATGTTGCGCGGCGTAGCGGCAGCGCCGGCCGCGGACCGTGATGCGCTTCCGATGGACTACGCATCGGGCTGACGGGCGCCGCCGGGTCGGTTGCCGCCCTTTCCCAAGAAACCGCGGCGGAGACGTAATGACCCAGTCCATCACGGCATCCGACCTACGCCAGTTTCTGCTGAACGCGGCGCAGCGGCGGAGCCCGTATGACTTTCTGCACAACGCGTTCACGTACCTGGATCACGTGGGTAGCGACGACGAGGTACGCATGCTGGCCGCGCAGCAGTTTCTCGCGATCGGGCTGACGCGCTGCGCGAGAGAGATGATCGAAGCCTGCGATCAGGGCGAAGCGCGTGAGCGCGTTGAAGCCGTGCTCGAAGCAATTCCAACGCGGGACGATGAGCAGGCCCCGCTGGGCGCTGCCAGCCCGTGGTTCGCCAGGAATCTCAGCGCCGCCGCTACCCGCTTTCCTCGCGTCGCGGATCACGCGGACTCGATCACCTCGGCGTTACGGAACCTCGACGTGTTCGTCACCAATGACGAAGGCGCCAATCCGCTGATTTCACGGCGCGTCGGAGAGGGGCCGCGTCGCTGGCTGCCGTCGATTCTGAACTGGAAGTACGCGGCGGACAACGCCGACGTGGCGCCCGCGCGGGGAACACTGTTCGTCATGCCATACGCGCTCGAAGGGCTCGGCTGCGGGCGGCTGCTGGAGCGAATCTGGCGGGCCACCGATCGCATGTTCCTCACATTCGGCCCGCGCATTCATGTCGTCGAATCGAATCTCGCGCAACTCGGCGTATGGTTGTCGCTCGATGATCGAACTGAGTTACTCGCGAACGAGCGGCTTCTACTCTGGATCGGGCCAAGCGCAGCGAATGACTACGTTGTCTGGCGCGAAAGCAACCCGAACGAACAGGAACCCGCCTTCGTCATTCGACAACCGGGCTGGGGCGCGGCGGAACGTTCGGTGATGGAGCAGCCGCTGCGCGCGGGACAAGCGGCGCGCAACGGGCGAAGAGACGCCTTGTTGGCGCGTTTACGAGCGCATTACAACACGCCTCAGCAGGTAGAACGCCTTGCTGAGCGCTTTGCGGCCCATCGCACGCGCCCGCTGAGCATCCTCGGCGTCACAAGCCGTTTCACGACGTTTCTGCAATATTCGATGCGCGACATCGCCGAAGCCGCCCGCGCCGCGGGGCACGAGTTTCACACGCTGATCGAGCCGAACGACTATACGCCCTCTATTCCCGGTGAATCGATCATGGCCGAAGCGCTCGAGCGCAAGCCGGATCTCATCGTGATGATCGATCACAACCGCGCGGAATTCGGCGATCTATACGCGTTCAACGCGCCGTTCTGCAACTGGAT
>JAGQOO010000165.1 GCA_020427345.1 Phycisphaerales bacterium
ACATTCAGCAGATCGTCAAGCTCGCCGAAGTGGCCCGGCGTGACGGCATCCTCAGCCTTGAGTCGCACATTTCAGAGCCGGACATCGACCCGTTCCTGGCGCAAGGGCTTCAGATGGCGATCGACGGGCAGGAGCCGGCGATCATCGAAGCGGCGCTTGAGCAGGAAATCGAGTCGGTGATGGAGCGTCACGCGGGCGGAAAGGCGCTGTTTGATAACGCCGGCAAGTATGCCCCGGCGTTCGGCATGATCGGCACGCTGATCGGCCTGGTGGCCATGTTGCAGAACATGGCGGACCCCGGCGCGCTGGGCCCAGCCATGGCGGTTGCGTTGATCACGACTTTCTATGGCTCGCTGGTAGCGAACCTGTTCGCGATGCCCGTCGCCGATAAGCTCGCGCTGCGCAGCGCCGAAGAAATGCAGATGAAAATCCTGATCCTTAAGGGGGTCATGAGCATTCAGGCCGGCGACAACCCGCGCATCGTTCAACAGAAACTGATGGCGTTCCTCGATCCGAAGCAGCGCAAGATCGCGGCGGCCGCCGCCGAGTCGGCATAAGCCCTTCCGGAGTTCGCACCATGGCCGTCAAGAAGAAGGAAAAGGCCGCGGCGGCGGGAGCCCCGGAGTGGATGGTCACCTATGGCGACATGGTGACGTTGCTGCTGACGTTCTTTGTGCTGCTGCTTTCGATGAGCGAGGTGAAGAAGGAAGATCGCGTCATTGAGTTCATGCAGGCGATTAAGGAAACGTTCGGATACATCGGCGGCATGGATGCGCTGCCGACCGAGCCGGATGCGCCGCCCGTAAACGAGATTCTGAAGGAGATTCTGGTCATCCCGATCAAGCCGGAGCGGGTAAGCGAGACCGATGACGAAGGCGTCAAGGGCGCACAGAGCCACGTGACCGCGATCCGCCCGGGCGAGTACTTCGCAGTGGGAGCGCCGGTTTATTTTGAGGAGCTGTCGGACGAAATTCCGGCGGATCAGATTGAGGGTTTGAAGGACTTCGCGGGAAAGCGCCGCGGATTCACGACGCAATTCGAGATTCGTGGGCATTGCGGTCCGCGACCCGTTGATGGCACAGCGTTTAAGGATCATTTGCACCTGTCGTTTAGCCGAGCCTACAACGTGGCCAATGCGCTCGTCGACATGGGCTTTGATCCGCGCCGCCTGATCGTCATTGCCGCTGGAAGTAACGAACCGGTCAACCCGGCGGCGTACAGCAACAAAGACCGTCAGGTGAACGACGTCGTCGAGATCATGGAGATCAACCGAACGGTAGATGAATTCGAGGCGTCGCCGCCTCAATAAAGAAGCCGGACGACGCGTCGCGCCGTCCGGCCCCTGATTACTGCCCCACCTTTTGTTCGCGTTACCGCAGCAGCGACAACACCTGTGACGTCTGCTGGTTGGCCACGCCGAGCAGCGACAAGGCCGACTGCAGCAGCACGTTCTGCTTCGTGAGCTCGGACGACGCGACCGCGAAGTCGACGTCCTGGATCGTGCTCAATGCCGAGGTCAGCGATTCCTTCGTCGCGGTCTGCTGGTTGATCGCCGCGTCGACCTGGAAGCGCTGGAACCCGCCGATGCGACCCTGGGCCTTGGCGAGCTGGCCGATCGCGCCCTTGGCGATCTGAGCGGCCTGGTTCGGGTTGGTGATCAGGCTGTTGGCGCCGCCACCCTTCAGGCTCGAGAGATAGCCGTTGACGGCGTCACCGAGCTGATTGCTGTATAGACCGTCGATGCCAAGTGTCGAGCGGGTCGTCGAGGCTGTTCCGAGCTGGAATGTCGCGCCACCGCCGCTGCTATCGATCGTGAACGCTTCGGCGCCGGATACGGTGCCGTCGTTGTAGTTCTCAGTCAGGTTGAATGACACGCTGACGCCGCCGGCTGAGTAGTTGACGTTCAGGCCATCGACGGCGGCCGTCTGGCCGTTGACGGTGACCGAGGCGTCGGTGCCGTCATCGGAACCGCCCGAGAAGCTCGTGTCATTGGCGTCCAGCTTGGTGACGCGGACGAACGAACTCGAGCCGAAGTCCGAGCTGAGCAGCGTGAGATCGCCACCCGACGCCGACGCGGTCACGCCGGTCTGGCCCGTAGCGGCATTGATCTTGGCGGCGACGGACGAAAGATTCTCGCCCGACAGGATGTCGATGACGACCGAACCATCCTTACCCTGGACCGTGATCGACGTGTCGCCGGTCGCTGACGTTGTCGCGACCTGGTACTGCGCCTTTGTGGCGGAGTTGGTGACGTCGACATTCAGTGTTGTGTCGGAGTTCGGATTGCGGCTGAAGACCTTGAGGTCCGTGATCTTGGTGCTGTCGACGCCGGTCGTGCGGATACCGAGCGTGCCGTCGAGCAGTTTCTTCCCGTTGAACGACGTGGTGCCGATGATGCGGTCGATCGCCGAGATGGCTTCGTCGACCTGGGCCTGGTTGGCGGCGAGCTCCGAGGCGCTGATACCGTCCTTATTCGCGGACGCCGTCGCCAGCGTCTGGATTTCGTTCAGCAGCCGACCGACCTCGGTCAGCGACTGGTCGGCGACGGACAGCAGCGAGTTGGTGCGTTGGTTGTTTGAAAGGGCGGCGTCAGTAGCGCGGAGTTCGGCGTCGAGGCTGCGAGCGGCAATCAGACCGGCGGGATCGTCCTTACCCGAGTTGATTCTCTTACCGGTTGAAAGCTGTGTGAGTGTGTTGCTCTGGCTGTTGGATGTCTTGTTGAGGATGTTCAGCAGGTTCAATGTGTTCAGATTTGTGACTGTCAGACCCATGGACGATCTCCGAAACCCTTTGCCCGAAAACGGTCGCTACATGCGCAGCGAACCAACCCAGACAAAGCGTCCAAAACGACGCGGCCAAAAGTCGCGGGAATCTGCGGAAATCGGAGGTAGGGCGCGGCGGCGCGGGCTGGCGCGGATTATTCTCGGTCAAAGTGTGGCGTGGGGTCGGGCTTGCGTCTGATAGCGGATGCGCGGCGCTGCGACCGCCGGCGCTGTCGACTAGGGAGTGTTCAACAGGACGCGTGCCCGCGCGAGGGCCGCCGCGAGATTGGGCTGAACGTTTTCCGGACCCAGCAGCTTGTGAAAGTGCGCTTGCGCCATCAGTTGTGCGGGTTGGGCCCGGGCGCCGCAGACCATCGCATGTCGGCCGGAATCGTTCAACAGGTGACAGACGCGTTCCAACGCGTGCAGTCCGGTCGCGTCGACGGCGGTCATGTTGCGCAATCGAAGCACGACTACGCGCGGCAGGCGCGGCAGGTCATCCTCGACGACGGACAGCTTATCGGTCGCGCCGAACAGGAACGGACCGTGAATGCGATAGACGGCAACGTCTGCCGGAATCGCGTTGAGTTGCAGACTGTGTGGAATGCCGGCTTGCACATAGGCGTCGGTGACCCGCTCGACCGTTGTTGTCCGCGTGACTTTGCGAATGTACAGCAACGCCGCGAGAATCATCCCGGCCTCGACCGCGACCGTCAGGTCGGCGAACACCGTGAGCGCGAAAGTGATCAGCCAGACGGCAATGTCGGCTTTGCTGAGACGCAGAATATGGCGAATCTCACCCCATTCGCCCATGTTGTAGCAAACCATCATCAGAATCGCCGCGAGCATGCACAGCGGCAGCTTGCCCGCGAGCGGCGCTGCGACGAGCAATATGACGAGCAACACCAGGGCGTGCGTCATTCCCGCGACAGGCGTCCTCGCGCCGGAGCGGATGTTGGTGGCCGTGCGGGCGATGGCGCCGGTAGCCGGCAATCCGCCCATCAGCGGCGACATCACATTGGCGACGCCTTGCGCGAACAACTCGACATTCGGATCATGCTTGTCGTCGGACATGCGATCCGCCACGACGGCGGACAGCAGTGATTCGATGGCGCCGAGCATGGCGACGGTGATCGCCGGCGCGAGCAGCGGCAGCACGAGATCGGCGCGGAAGTGAGGCACGACAATTGTGGGCAGGCCGCTTGGGATAACGCCATAGCGGTCCTCGATTGTCTCCAGCGACAAGCCGAGGAAGTATGCCAGCGGCGCGCCGATCAGCAAGATGACGATGGAACCCGGCACACGCCGTATGTAGCGGCGAAAGAAGATGATCACGGCCAACGAAATCGCCGCGGTCAGCGTGGCGGGTGTTGAAAGCGTGCTGAAGTGCGACACGAGTGCGCTGATGCGCGCGATGAACTCGCTCGGCACATGTTCAATCCGCAGGCCGAAGAAGTCCTTGATCTGCGTGCTCGCGATCAGTACGGCAATGCCGTTTGTAAAACCGATGACCACAGGTCGTGGGAGATACTTTACGGCGACGCCAAAACCGGTCAGCCCGAGCAGGATCAGGATGGCTCCGGCCATCAGTGTGCACATAAACAGGCCGTCGACGCCGTGATGCTGCACGATGTTGGCGACGACGACGACGAACGCGCCCGTCGGTCCGCCGATCTGCGTGCGCGAGCCGCCTAGCGCGGAAATCAGAAAACCGGCGACGACGGCGCAATAAATGCCCGCGGCCGGCGGCAAACCCGATGAAATCGAAAACGCCATCGATAACGGGAGCGCGACCAGGCCGACGGTGATGCCCGCCGTCAGGTCACCCGCGAACGCGGTCCAGGAGTACGAACGGAGACACTCGACTGACCGTGGCAGCGGCAGCCGACCGCTAGTAAGGGAGCGGAGCATCGGAGGCGGAAAACTCACCTGCCCGGCGACAACGTCGGCTGCTACGGAATCCCCGCGACCAGCCGCGCCCGCTGATTCGAGCGAAAAAACGAGTATGGGGGCCGCGGCGCGGCCGCGTCAAGGGCGGGACCGGCCCATTTACATCCCGCCGAGTTATCATGCCGATGACAAAGGAGAGGCCGAATCCGGGGCCATCGTCTGGCGCGACATTGGAAGCAGGTTCGCAGGGGTGAAAGAAGGGGCTGGCGTTATTGTGCGCCGGTCTTCGAGTGAAACCCGTCTAGAATCTGTGTTGGACTGTTTATCAGGAGGCGCATCCATGACAGAACTCGCTTCCAAGCACTGTGTGCCGTGTCGCGGCGATTCCCCACGGCTGAGCCCAGACCAGATTGCTCCGTTGCGAGCGGAGTTGCATGACGATTGGCACGTGCACGACAACCATCATCTGGAGCGGACGTTTGAGTTTCCGGATTTCGCGAGTGCGTTGGCGTTCACGAACAAAGTCGGGGCATTGGCTGAGGCGGAGGGTCACCATCCTGACATCTTCCTCGCATGGGGCAGGGTGCGGGTGACGCTTTGGACGCATCAGAACGATGGGCTGACCGACAGCGACTTCGTGCTGGCCGCCCGGATCGACGGCCTGCCCGTTGGGAAACCGGCCTCGTTGAAATAGTTCGCCCGCCGTGGTGGTTCAACCGGTTGACGTCCGAACTTCGGCCTATCATGCCGGGTTCCGGGCGGCGTCCTGTTCGGTCGCTGGACCCAGATAACCTGATCAAAGCCCAAGGAGCGAAGATGCGTCTTCATCTGACCGTAGCCGCGCTTGTGTCCGTCGCGAGTCTGCTGATTTTGCCGAATGGCGCGACCGGGCATGCCATGGCACAGGCCGAGCGGTACCAGGTGGATCCGATGCACTCGAGCGTGGTGTTTCGGGTCAAGCACATGAACGTGGCAAACTTCTACGGCCGGTTCAATGAGATTAGCGGGACGGTGGAGATAGATGAGGACGGATCGGGCCGGATCGAGGTCACGATCAACACAGACAGCCTCGACACGAATTCCAGGGACCGCGACAAGCACATGAAGGGCGAGGAGTTCTTCGATGTCGCCAAGTACCCGGAGATCAAATTCCGCAGCAATGACATTCAGAAGTCCGGAGCCGACACGTTCGTCGCGAAGGGCGAAATGACCATGCACGGACAGACGCGTCCGCTGACGGCGACGCTGAAGCGCACCGGCGCCGGGGCCGATCCGTGGGGCGGTTTCCGCGCCGGCTATGAGACGAAATTCACCGTTAAGCGAACGGAGTTTGGGATGGACGGTTCCCTCAAAGCGCTGGGCGATGAAGTGGACGTGATTGTCAGCCTGGAGTGCATGCGCGAAAAGCAGCAGTAGACGTTACTGTTATTGATGAGGCCCAAAGGGCTGTGGCGCCCGCGCGCCACAGCTTTTTTGTTGGTTACCCGTCTCCGATTGCGACTGTTTTGAGCCTATAATGCGGGGATGCTGTCAATCCGATTCGGAGCAGACCATGCGCGTGCGGCTTGTGGCTGGATTCGTTGTGTTCAATGCTGTGTGTGCCTTAGCCCAGGAGGCGCCCGCTCCCGATCCTGAGGCAAAGCGTGTCTTCAGGGAGCTGACAAAGGCCTATCAGGCCCTGGCGAGCTACCAGGACGAGGCGCAGAGCCGCCTTCACATCATTCTGCTAAATGGCAAGAGCGACACGATCCCGAGCCAATGGAACACCGAGTCCAAGCTCGCGGTGCAAAGACCCGGCAAGCTCTCGTACGAGGGGGACTTCGAACGACTGATTACCAATGGCGTCAAAACATGGCGCGTGCGGGACTACAGCCATAGCTTTGTTGAGCTGGAACCCGGTCCGTTCGAACTGGAAGACTTCGACATTTTCGATAACCCTTTCGCCGGCCATCCGGTCGGCGCGATCCTGCTGGAAAGCGGCGCCCTGACCAAGGGGCCGATCGCGTCGAGTGTGACGTGGACCGGTGTGGACAAGGTCACTGAGAACGGCACCGTTTACTCGGTGCTGCGCGGATCGACTTCGACCACGCTGGATGAAATGCGGAACGTGAGTTTGTGGATTGACCCAAGCTCAAACCTGCTGTTTCGGGTTGATCTGGACATTACGTCCGACTTGGAAGAAAACCCGTTGCCCGTCCTCGGCCCCGCGCCGAAGCCGGATGAGCAGGTCAAAACCGCACTGCTTCGCACGAGTTTCAGGAATGTTCGCGTGAATGAGGACATTCCCGCCGAGCGATTTGAGCCGGACCCGTCATACACAAAGGGGTCGCCCAGGCTGCCCGGCAGAACACAAGTGGAGCCCAAGCGCGTGGTCGCACTCCCACTTGAGGATCGCAACGCGCTCAATATCAGGGAACCGAAGGCGCGGGAAGATAAGGAGCCCGACGGGGTTCCCGGGATGCCTGACCTCGGCTCCTTCGTCAGCTTCGTTACCAAGACCGACGTGGACGGCGATGGGCGCGGAGACTTCGTGTTCATAGCGCGAATCGAAGGCGGCGGATTCGTATTGAATGACGAGGGGAAGCGGATCGCGACGATCAAAGTTCAGGGCTTTGATGCGCAGATTGAGGACGCATGTCCGGTTGAGATCAGCGGCAAACGGCATTGGCTGCTCAGTCACGAGGAATACGTTGAACGGAACGGTGACTATGAGGCGGAGCACGGCGTCACGTTGTTTGATCCTGATGGGGTCGCACTCTGGCGGTTCGAGCCGAAGATCGAGCGGAAACTGGAAGTGAACACGCTCCGGATGGCGGTA
>JAGQOO010000166.1 GCA_020427345.1 Phycisphaerales bacterium
CTGAGTGATGCGAAACTCGCGGAATTCGCGCGGGCGTTCGGCGCGGAGCTGATCGTCAGTGGGAAGGGGCCGGTCGGGTCGATGCGCCGCGCGGCCACGCAGGCGGGTTGCCTGACCATCATCCTGGAAGCCGGCGAGGTGTGGAAAGTCGAACCCGCCGTCGCCGAATACGCCATTCGCGGTATTCGCAACTGCCTGCGCCATCTCGGGATGGTCGCGGGCAAGCCGAGTCGGCCGGCGTACCGCGTCGAGACCGACGCGACGAAGTGGATTCGCGCGCAGCATGGCGGGTTCCTGCGGTTTCACGTCGCCCCGGGCGACATCGTGGCAATGGAGCAGCCGATCGCTACGAATACGAGCCTGATCGGCGATGAACAGAACGTCATTCTGGCGCCGCGTGAAGGAATTGTGCTTGGGATGACCACGCTGCCGTCGGTGTCGCCCGGCGACCCGGTGTGTCACCTTGCCTTCGCGCGGCGCGGGAAGCTGAAAGAGATCGAGCAAGTCGTGGAAGGACTGGATGAAGATTCGTTGCATGAGCGGATGCGCGGCGATCTGGCGACGAATCTGGTCGTGACAAAACGCGAGGATGACGAAAAGGAGCGCGCGTGATGGCGAAACGGCAGTGCTACACATGGATGATGTCATCCGCGATAACCGTCGTGTTGTGTGGGTGCGCCCCAACGCCGACGGGCGGTATTCGCGTGTTCGACCTGGCGACCGGCCGCGAATCCAGTTTCGACGCGATGGCGCAGGCCGCTTGTGAAAGCGATGTCGTGCTGTTCGGCGAAGCGCACTACGACCCGATCTGCAACGGCGCCGAGGCGGACCTGTACGATGCCATGCTCACGGAATGCGAAAAAACGGGTCGCGCGCCGACCATCCTCGCGATGGAGTTCTTCGAAACCGACACGCAGCCGGCGCTCGACGCCTATGTGAATGGCGCCATGGTCGAGTCGGACTTCGTCAAGCAGGCGCGGCAGGGCGCGAAGTACCCCACCTCCCACCGCCCGCTGATTGAACTGGCGAAGCGATTTGAATCGCGCGTCGTCGCCGCAAATACGCCGCGGCGGATTGTGAAGGACTTTCGCGAGTCAGGCGTCGACTACGCCGATTTTCGACCGACGATGACCGCGGAGGATCAGGCGCTGAGCCCGCCAACGCTGAGCGCGCCGGACTCGCCCTATCGCGACCGCTTCCTCGAATTCATGCGCGGCGCGATGGAATCGCACGGTGGCGGCGCTTCCGACGAAATGCGGCTCATCCCCGATGATCCGATGCGCGACCCGATGTCGCCGGAACGCATGTTCCTGACGCAGTCGCTGTGGGATGAGTCGATGTCACGCGCGGTCGCGAGAGCGCGGGCCGAATCCCCGGGCCGCAACGTCCTGCTCGTCGTCGGCGGCTTTCACGTAGAACGCGGCGGCGGCACGACGCAGAAGCTGCGAACCCTTCGCCCGCAGGATCGCATCCTCGTCGTGCGCTATCGCGACAGCGAGGCGGGAATCGACATGACCAGCGCGGACGAAAAATCGGCGGATTTTCTAATCGTCGGGCAAACCGAGACGCCGTGAGGGTAGTCGCCGGTACACTCGCCGCATGAGCAACCCCACTGACAGCGTGCGCCCGCTGACGCTGATGCGCATCACAGTGCGCAACCTGACCGCGCGCCCCATGCGCACGCTGCTTACTGCCATCGGCGTTTCGGTAGGCGTTGTGGCGATTGTCGCGATGAAGTCGATCACGGACGGCGCATGGCGCTCCATCAACAACACGATCGCGCTGGGCCAGTCTGAGTTGCTCGTGTTCCAGGGCGGTGTGGCGGCGGACATCCTCAGCGTCCTCGACGAGAAAGCGGTTGGCGAGCGACTAGAACGGACAAGAGGCGTTGCCAAGGCAGTCGGCGTACTGGCCCACCCCATGCCGGTTGAATCACAGCCATTCATGGCCGTCTATGGCGTGCGAATCCCAAACATGACGTTACTGGAAGATAATGTCATCGAAGGGCGCTTACCCCAGAGCGACGATGAAGTCCTTGCCGGCGCCGTCGCGCTGCGCGCGCTCGATCGCAAGATCGGCGACACGATCGACCTTCAAGGCCAGGACTACACGCTCGTCGGTGTCGCGCGTTGCGGGGCAGTCTTTCTCGATGGCGCCCTGTTCGCGAGTCTGCCGCGCGTTCAGGAGATCGCCGGCCGCAAGGGGCAAGTCACGCTCTTTCAAGTCGTGACCGAACCGGGCGCGAACGTGGGCGAACTCGTCGAGCGCATCGACGCGGAGAACAAGGACCTCACCGCGATTGCCGACGCGAGCGACTACAACAAGGTCGATCCCGGACTGGACATTGCGCAGGGCATGATCTGGGGTGTCTCGATCATCGCGATCCTGATCGGCGCGCTGATCGTGATGAACACCATGTGGATGTCCGTCCTCGAGCGCACCCGCCAGATCGGCGTGCTGCGCGCCGTCGGATGGCCGCGCCGCGCTGTCACCCGGTTGATTCTGATGGAGTCCCTCGGCGTCGGCCTCGTGTCGTGCGTCCTCGGCGTGCTCGGCGGCGTCGGGCTTGCCGAGTTGGTATCCGTCATGCCCGTCACAAAGCAGTTCATCGATCCCGCATTCAAGCCGGGCACGTTTGTGATCGCCCTCCTCATCGCGGGCGCGCTAAGCGTCGTCGGCGCCCTCGCGCCGGCGTGGCGAGCCGCGAAAGTCTCGCCCGCGGAGGCCCTGCGCTATGAATGACCACATGCCCGCGCGGGATGCGGCGACAGATACGCGCGACATCGAACACAATCGCGGCGTGGCCGTTACCGCGCGCGATCTCAAACGCCACTACGAGGATGGCCGCATTCGCGCCGTCGATGGCGTAACGCTCGACATACGCCCCGGCAATTTCGTAGCCATCTGCGGGCCGTCAGGCTGCGGCAAGAGCACGCTTCTCAATCTGCTCGCGGGAATCGATCGCGCCGAAAGCGGTTCACTGCGGGTCGCGGATCGAGAACTCGCGGAACTCGATGAAACCGAACTCGACGAATACCGCCGATCGACCGTCGGCCTGATTTTTCAACTCCACAACCTGCTGCCGGAGTTGTCCGCATTGGAGAACGTGCAGACGCCGATGCTGATGACCGCGCTGAGCGGCCGCGAGCGGGTAACCCGCGCCACCGAACTGCTCGAGCGCGTCGGGCTCGGGCATCGACTGCACGCCACGCCGAACCGCCTTTCCGGCGGCGAGCGCCAGCGCGTCGCGATCGCCCGCGCTCTCGCCAATCGCCCGCGATTGCTGATGGCGGATGAGCCGACCGGTTCGCTCGACTCCCAAACCGGCGCCCAGGCCCTCGATCTGCTCGAAGCGCTGCGTCGCGATCAGGGCGTGACGCTCATCATGGTGACGCACGACCCGAACGTCGCCGCCCGCGCCGACCGCGTGCTCAACATGCTCGACGGCCGCTTTGTCGATTAGCATTCGCCGCTGGTGAAATAGTTTGGCGTGAAGGCCGGTTACACCCTGCACACGCGAGCGGGCGAGGCGACTGCGGCCATGTGTCATGCGGCGATCATCGGAAACGGCATCGCGGGAATCACCGCCGCCCGCCGCCTGCGCGCGCTGCGGCCCGACTGGCGCATCTCCGTCATTTCCGGCGAATCGCGCTATCACTACTCGCGGCCGGCTCTGATGTACATCTTCATGGGGCATATGCGCTATGCCGACACTAAGCCGTTCGAGGATCGCGTGTGGGCGGACGAGCGCATCGAGTTGGTCCGCGACTGGGTGACCGAAATCGACGTCGCCGCGTCGCGATTGCGACTGCACGCCGGCGGCACACTGGCCTATGACAAACTCCTGATCGCGACGGGATCACAGTCAAACCGCTTCGGCTGGCCCGGGCAGGATCTCCGCCGCGTGCAGGGGCTATACGACCTGATCGATCTGCACACGCTGACCGAGAACATGCGCGATACTCGTCGCTCCGTCATCGTCGGCGGCGGGTTGATCGGCGTGGAACTCGCCGAAATGCTGCATTCGCGCGGCGTGCATGTCACGATGCTCATCCGCGAGACCGACTATTGGCGGAACGTGCTGCCCGCCGAAGAATCGGCGATGGTGTCACGACTGATCCGGCATGAGGGGTTCGACCTGCGATTGGAAACGCGACTCGCCGAGATCCTCGACGATGGAACCGGAGCCGCCTGGGCGGTGGTCACCGATCGCGGCGAGCGCATCGAGGCGCAACTCGTCGGCCTGACGGTCGGCGTTTCGCCAAATATTGATCTCGTGCGCGATACGGCGATCAAAGCCGGTCGCGGCGTGCTCGTGGATGAAAGCCTGCGAACAAATGTCGACAACATTTGGGCCGCCGGCGATTGCGCGGAAATCGTTCGCCCGCATGTCGAGCGCAATCTCCTTCAGCAGGTCTGGTACACCGGCAAAGCGCAGGGACGCGTCGCGGGCGAGGCAATGGCCGGCGTCGAAACGCGCTACGAACCGGGCATCTGGTACAACTCCGCGAAGTTCCTCGATCTCGAATATCAAACATACGGCGATGTGCGCCCCAATCCGCGCGACGGCGAACGCCACTTGTGGTGGGAACACGCCGATGGCCGCAAGGGCGTCCGGCTTGTGTGCGACAGCGCGGGCGTTTTCATCGGCCTGAACACAATGGGCGTCCGCTATCGGCACGAAGTCTGCGAAGGCTGGATTCGCGACCGCCGCTCGATCGATGATGTCGTCGCGCAGCTGCCGCAGGCAAACTTCGACAGCGAGTTCTCTCGTCGGTACGAGTCCGAAATCGCCGCCACGATGCGTGAGCAAACGCGATGATCGAGTTGCGCGTATTGAGCTATTCGCACGACGAAGAACGCATCGGCTTTACCGACCCGCCGCGCGCGACGCCGCGCCCGATCAACATCGGCGAACGCGCCGGCATGGCGATGCTGGCGACCGGCGCATTCGCGTTCGTCATCTGCGGCATGGCGGGTGTTAGGCGTGGCTCATGGCCCGCGCTGATCGCGAGTTTCGGCCTGATCACAATCGGCGGCTGCGTCTACTACTGGCGCCGCTGGGCCGGGTCGACGCCGGGGATCAAACATGACGGCAACACGTTCAACAACGTCCAAACGCGCGGCCTGTGGGCGTGGGGACTGGCGATCGTCATCACGCTGTTCTACATCGCGTACTACTGGTACCACGAGTTGAAAGCCATCGGCATGCCGCCGGTGCTCGACGGCACAATCCGACTTGTCGATCCGCTTTCGCTCGCGCTGCGCGGCAAACCGGCCGACCAGTGGTTCATGTATTCGTTTCTATACACGCTTGCGGTTTTGATCTTCGGCGTGCGCATGGTGATGAAGTACCGCCACAATCGTTACCACCTGATCCGGACTGCGTCGGTCAGCTTCTTCCAACTCGGCTTCGCGTTCCTGTTGCCCGGCATTCTCGTCGCCCTGCATCAGCCGGATCACTATTTCACGTATTTCTGGCCGCTTTCGCCGCAGCCGCTGTGGCCCGGCGATGGCTACGGCTTCGGCGCGGGCAAGTTCCATGCGCTGGCGGACAAAGGCGTCATGGGCATGTTCATTCTGGGTTTCAGCGCGTTCATGTTTCTGCTCGCCACGCCAGTGCTGACATATCTCTTCGGCAAGCGCTGGTACTGTTCGTGGGTGTGCGGCTGCGGCGGACTGGCTGAAACGCTCGGTGACCCGTGGCGCCAACTCTCCGACAAATCGACCACCGCCTGGAAGATCGAGCGATGGATGATCCACTCTGTGCTCGTCGCGATCGTCCTCGTCACGGCGTTTCTGTGGATCGACTACGCCCAGAGCGGCGCCATCACCGGCACATGGGCGATGCCACTTCGTAAGGTCTACTACTTCGTTATCGTGCAGGTGTTCGCCGGCGTGATCGGCGTCGGCTTCTACCCACTGATGGGCAGCCGCGTGTGGTGCCGCTTCGGCTGTCCGATGGCAGCTGCGCTCGGCATCCTGCAGCGCTACTTCTCGCGCTTCCGCATCACCACCAACGGCGGGCAGTGCATGAGTTGCGGCAACTGCTCGACGTACTGTGAAATGGGCATCGATGTCCGCGGCTATGCCCAGCGCGGCGAGAACATCGTGCGGGCCTCGTGCGTCGGGTGCGGCGTCTGTGCGGCTGTGTGCCCGCGCGGCGTTCTGAAGCTCGAGAATGGCGCGTCGTCGGAAGGCCGCTACGAAGGCGTCGGCGGGCCGCTGCCCCAGCTTGTGCATGACTTGCGCAATCCGCCGGTCGCGCAGCAGGCGGAGGGGCCCGCTAGAATCGCTCAAACGCGTGAAGGAACCAGATGAGCCAGTATTACGATCCCGCCGACCTGCCGAAGTTCAAGGAGATCGGTGAGGCTGCGCCGGAACTCGCGGAGAAGTTCTTCGCCTGGTATGGCGCGGTCTTCGCCGAAGGCGCGTTGTCAGAGCGTGAAAAAGCGCTGATCGCGTTAGCCGTCGCGCACGCCGTGCAATGCCCATATTGCATCGACGCCTACACGCAAACCAGCCTCGAAAAAGGCGCCAATATCGAGCAGATGACCGAGGCGCTGCACGTCGCGGCGGCGATCAAGGGCGGCGCCGCGCTGGTGCATGGTATGCAGATGCGCAACATCGCCGACAAGCTGAGCATGTGAAGGGGCGGCGGTTTTGAGCGCACTGATCGGGTCGTTGGCGCATCGTTCGCATCCGCTCCGCGTCGTCGCCGCGCAGCGCGAAGAATTGCAGACGCGCTCCTGCGTCGCGCCGTTCGAAGAGCGACTGACGGAATGCGGCCTGTTCCCGCTCCGCCGGACGCGCCTGCGAATCATTCAGCTCAACCTCGGCAAGATGTGCAACCAGACCTGCCGCCATTGCCACGTCGACGCCGGCCCGGATCGCACCGAGATCATGACGCGCGCGACCATGGAGCACTGCCTGCGCGCGATCGCGATGACCAATGCCGAAGTCGTCGATATCACCGGCGGCGCGCCCGAAATGAACCCCGACTTCCGCTGGCTGGTGGAACAGGTCGTCGCGCTGGGCCGGCGCGTGATCGATCGCTGCAACCTCACGATCCTCACGCTGCGCCCGTATCAGGATATGGTTGACTTTCTTGCGCGCCATCGCGTCGAAATCACGGCCAGCCTGCCTTACTACGTCAGCCGCCAGGCCGACGCCCAGCGCGGTGACGGCGTCTTCGAGAAGTCGATCGAAGCGCTGAAGAAACTCAACGCCGCCGGATATGGGATGCCCGATTCGCCGCTCACGCTGAACCTCGTTTACAACCCCGTCGGCGCGTTCCTGCCGCCGAAGCAGGCTGCGATCGAAGCCGACTATCGGCGTGAATTGCGACGACGATTCGGCGTAG
>JAGQOO010000167.1 GCA_020427345.1 Phycisphaerales bacterium
CAACCGCCTGCGCGGCACGGTTCGCATCAGCGGGGCCAAGAACGCGGCGCTGCCGATCATGGCGGCCGCGATTCTGTGCGACGAAGAGGTGATTCTTCATGACGTTCCGGAGAATTCAGACGTCATGGCGCTGTCTGATCTGCTGATCCGACTTGGACTTGAAGTTGAACGCCGCCCGGACGGCGCGATGCGTTTGCAGGTGCGCGACGAGGGCGTTTCGCACGCGGAGTACGAAATCGTCCGCAAGATGCGCGCGTCGATCTGCGTGCTGGGCCCACTGTTGGCCAAGCGCGGTCAGGCGCGTGTCGCGATGCCCGGCGGATGCGCGATCGGCGATCGGCCTGTCGATATTCACATTCGCGCGATGCGCAAGCTCGGCGCTGATGTCGAACTTGTCAGCGGCGACATTGTCGCGAAAGCGCGCCGGATTCGCGGAACCGAGATGTTCCTGGGCGGCCCATACGGCTCAACCGTGCTCGGAACCGCCAACGCCATGATGGCGGCGACGCTCGGCGAAGGCGTCACCGTGATCGAAATGGCCGCGTGCGAGCCGGAAGTCGTCGATCTGGCGAACTTCCTGAACGAGTGCGGCGCGTCGATCAGCGGGCAGGGAACGCCGCGCATCGTGATCGAAGGTGTTAAGCGCCTGACCGGCACAGAACACCGCATCATCCCGGATCGCATCGAAGCCGGCACGTTCATGGTTGCCGCCGCGATCACCAACGGCGAACTGACGCTCGAAAACTGCCGCACAGATCATCTGATGGCGTTTATTGATCGCCTTAACGCGGTCGGCGTGCAGGTGGAGAAAAAGAACGATCGTGTGCTCGTTTCGTCGGCCCGGCGCTTGGAGCCGATCGACGTAACGACGCAGCCGTTTCCCGGCATGCCGACGGACTTGCAGGCGCAGCTGATGTCGCTGGTGTGTTTGGCCGACGGCAACAGTATTGTGACGGAGAAGATTTTCCCCGACCGGTTTCTGCACGTGCCGGAGCTCAACCGCATGGGGGCCGATCTGCGCCGCGAAGGACCGACGGTCATCGTGCATGGCGTCAAGCGGCTCGTGGGCGCCCCGGTGATGGCGAGCGATCTACGGGCGTCGGCGGCGCTGGTGCTGGCCGGTCTTGCCGCGCGCGGCGTGACGAACGTCAACCGTATCTATCATGTTGAGCGCGGATATGAGCGGATCGACGAGAAGTTGCGGGCGGTCGGCGCGGAAATCGAGCGCGCGATCGAGGACTAGGGAAGGGCCGTATTGTCGTGAGCGAAATCGAAAAAGCCCTGATCGAACGCGTGCGCGAGTTGCGCCGGCGCCACTTCGGCCCGCGCGGCAAGGCTGCGTTCGCGGAGAAGCTCGGCATTTCGCTCGCGGACTACGAGCGCATCGAGCGCGGCTCGCTCCCCGCCGGCGATCTGATGGTCCGCATGTGCGAAGCGACTGGCGAGGACCTGCAGTGGCTGCTTACGGGCGTCGAGTCACGCGGCGCTGTGGTCATCACCGGCGCCCGCAACCGCCATCAACACTTGTTGACACGCATGGCCGCCGCTCTGGATGAGACGCCGGAAATCGCGCACCAGTTGGAGGCGTTCTTGGGCTTGCTGCTTGAAGGGCAGGCCGCTCGCGGCAGGTTAGCGCTCGCGCCAGCGCCCGAGTCAACCGAGCTCATACCGATTGTCGATTGGCGCGATGTGGCGGATTTGAACGCGCCGACGCAAGCCTTGGCGAAACAGAGCGGCCCGGCTCCGCTCGCCCCCGGCGGCGGCCTGACGCGCCGGCGCGGCGTTCAACTGCTTTCGCCCGACGCCGGTCGCGCGGTCGAGTCCGGCCCGGCGGAAATCGTGGCGATTCGCGACGAATCCGGCGCGGAGGCGGAGTACCTGCGCTGCCCGCGCATCTCGACGTTGCTGCCAAACGCCGTCGCGATTCGCACACCAATAGAATCAGAAGTCGGCAGCGAGCGCGGCGAGGCGATTGTGGTCGTTTCCAACGATGCGCCGGCGCCCGGCGCTACGGTGCTCTGCCGCTTGCGCGAAGGCGGGGCGCGCCTGCGCGTGTGGCTCGGCGAGAATGACGGAAACGCCCGGCTCGGCCGACTCGGCGACGAAGCGGTCGAAATCGAACCCAAAACGGGACTTGCCTGGTGCGCTGAGGTGCTGTTTCAAGTGACGGCGGCCGCGTAGCGCACGGTCTCGGCCCATGGATACACTGCATTGCCTGTTGAAACAACGCCCTTGGGAGTGCGCGTAACGCCGGGTGGGCCTGCGCATGTGGCTACGCGCCCCCCGGGGTCGAAGAGCCTTACGAATCGAGCGCTACTCTGCGCCGCGCTCGCCGCGGGTCGCTCGACGATCATGGGCGCGTCAACTTCAACCGACGCTGAACGCATGTGCGCCGGGCTCGCGGCGTTGGGTGTCTCGTGCGACAGATCAAACGAGACGATCAGGGTGCATGGTCTGGGCGCGCGTCTCGGCGCGGATGACGCAATAATCGATGCGCACGACGCCGGAACGGTGATACGATTTCTGACGGCGGCATCCTGTCTCGCGCATAGTGAAGTCCGCTTAACCGGAACGGCGCGAATGCGCGAGCGCCCCATCGGACCGCTTGTGGACGCCATGCGCGAACTTGGCGCCGTCATCCGATACGACGGCGTTGAGGGATACCCGCCTCTGACGGTTTTCGCGAAAGGCCTGCGCGGCGGGCAGACGCACTTCGCTCAACTCAACTCCAGTCAGTATGTGAGCGCGACGCTGATGGTCGCGCCGTGCGCGATGGGCGATGTGTTCATTCGCGTTGAAGGCGCGCCGAGCGCGCCGTACATCGATATGACGACACGCGTGATGCGCGCGTTCGGCGTTGAGCTTGTCGAAGAGAACGGGGCGTTCGTTGTGCCCGGCCCGCAGGCATACTGCGCGAGCGAGTTTGAGGTCGAGCCCGACGCCAGTGCGGCGACGTATCACTGGGCCGCCGCGGCGGTTACCGGCGGCGTGGCGCGTGTGAGCGGGCTTTCGCGCAACAGCGCGCAGGGCGACGTCGGCTTTGTCGATCTGCTGGCCGAAATGGGCTGCGAGGTCATCGCTGACGGCGACGACATTGTCGTGCACGGCCCGAAAAGCGGCCGCCTGCGCGGGATCGACGCCGACTTGAACGCCATGCCCGATACGGCTCAGACGCTTGCGATCGTCGCCCTGTTCGCGGATGGCGAGACGCGCATTCGTAACACGCCGAACCTGCGGATCAAGGAAACCGATCGCATCGCGGCGATGGCGACGGAGTTGACCAAACTCGGCGCCGAGGTCACGACGTATGACGACGGCCTGTCGATTCAACCTCCCAAGAAACTGAACGAGGCGACGGTGGATTCGTGGGATGATCACCGCATGGCAATGAGCCTCGCGCTCGTTGGCCTGGCGGGCCCGGCGATTACGATCCGCCGGCCGGAGTGTGTTTCTAAGAGCTATCCCGGTTACTTCGAAGCGATCGCGTCGTGGACGAGGGCGTTCGCATGAAGTTCGAACGCCGTTTGCGATGGCTTACGCTGATGCTTGCGGCGCTGGCGATCGTTATCGTCGGTCGCCTCGTCGACATCCAAGTGCTGCGCGCCGCGCAATTCGAGGCCTTGGAAGATCGCCTGCTCACACGCCCGGTTCGCTATCTCCGCGCGCCGCGCGGCGCGATTCTCGATCGCAACGGAACGCCGCTCGTCAGCGACGAGCCGATGTTCGATATCAGCGTGCACTATCCGGCGATTCGGGCTTTGGCCGAGGGTGAGATTTCGCCCGAAACACAGGTGTATCTTCGCGCGACGGCGCGCGAGATGATCCGGCTCGGCCAGGCGCCGGGCGACATGGGTGTCAGTGATCTCGCGGCGCAGCTGAGCGGCGATCTCGATGAAATGTGGGAGTGGATGGCGGGGCTGGCGAAAACGCCGCGCGCGGAACTCGTCGATCGGGCGGCGGCGTATGAACGCAAGTTCGATCGCATTCAGGAGGCTGTGGCCCGAAACACGGACAACCCCAGCGTCCGTATTCGCGAAACTGAGTTGTGCCATCCGATGCTCGACGCCGTCGACGCCGCGACGGCGATGCGCGCCCGCGAGCAGTCGCGGCGTTTTCCATGGCTGCGCGTGTCGCCGGCTTCCAAACGCGTGTTTCATGACGCCGACACCGTCGCTCAACTACTCGGCGTCACGGGCTCGGCGAGTCGAGAGCGCATCGAGGCCGATCCGATCAGCGGCGACGAGTTTCACGGACTGCGGTCCGGCGACATTGTCGGCGTGTCCGGCGTCGAGCGAATGGCAGAGCTGCTTTTGCGCGGCGAGCGCGGCCGAGTGACCGAGGAATTCGATCGCAGCGAAATCGAACGCGTCGATCCGGTTCCCGGCAATGACGTGCGGCTCACGATCGATATGCGTCTGCAAAACGCAGCGTACGAGATTCTTGGCCGGCATGTCGAAAAGAGCGAGCACCCCAGCGGTGGGGCGGCGGTCGTGCTCGATGTCGACACGCGCGAAGTGCTCGCGATGGTCAGCTATCCGAGCTATCCGGCGAACGACTATCGCGCGCTGTATACAGACCTCGCGCGCGACACGCTGTGGCTGCCGACGAGGTTTCGCCCGGTGCAGGACGCGCAGCCGCCGGGGTCGACGTGTAAGCTGATCTCCGTCTATGCCGCGCTCACCGAAGGCGTGATGACGCCTTCGACCGCTGTCAATTGCAGTGGTCGTTTTCGCGAAGACCAGCCGAACGCGTTTCGTTGCTGGATTTTCAATCAATACGGTCTGTCGCACGGACTTCAAACAGCCGAAGACGCGATCCGCAATTCGTGCAACATCTATTTCTACACGGCCGGGGATCGACTCGGTGTCGATCGACTCACAAGCTGGTTTGATCGTTTCGGCCTCGGGCGGACGCAGGGCACGGGGCTGATCGAAGAGACGGGCGGCGTGGACCCGACCTCGTTGTGGCTTGCCACGCATCGCCGCGACGCGCGCGTCTATCCCTCGGACGCCTGGAATTTCTCGATCGGGCAGGGCGAAGTCAACGCGACGCCGCTGCAGGTCGCGAACGTCGCGGCGACGATCGCGAGCGGGCGGTGGCGCCCGGTGCGGTTGCTGTTGGACGCCGACCGTGCCCCCCTGCGCGAGGACATTCCTGACGGGCCGCAGTTGAACGAGTCAATTCTACATGTCGTCCGCAAGGGCATGTGGCGTGTCGTGAACGAGCGCGGCGGCACGGCCAATGTCGCGAAACTCGATTCGTCTTCACACGTGCTGTGTGGCAAGACGGGTTCGGCGCAGGTCACGCCGCGCATACTCACGCGCCGCTACGTCTTTGAATGGCCGGATAAGCGCCGACAGGAAGTCATCGCGCGAAGCGAGCCTGAGGCGCGTGAGCAACTGCCGGAATCCGCCGGCAAGCCGCGCCTCGCGGGCAGCTTCGCGGCCGACCGTTTTCCGCCTTGGCAGCCCGGCGACAAACTCCCATCGCACGCCTGGTTCATCGGGTTTATGCAACCCGCCGGCACGCCGCAGGGCACGGTCCCACGCGGGGCGATCGCGATATCGGTTTTGGTTGACTATGGTGGCAGCGGCGGGCGCGTCGCCGGGCCGGCCGCCAGGGAAATCGCCGAGTGGATCATTGCCGACGAGGCCGCCCACCGGCCCGCGGTCGGCGATTAGAAAGGCGGCCGACGTTTCGAAGGCGCCTTCGCGGTGATTCAGGTTACACAATGTGTTCAGGGTGTCGCCGCGGGCGCCACCTTTTGGGGGGAATGGGTCCAGAGGCCCGTGTATGCAGCCGTCCGAGAACGCTGAGATCCAGGTTTGCCCGTGTTGTGGGCTCGCGCAGTGGGTCACTGCGCCACAGCCCGGCATGGAACTCGCCTGTGCGCGATGCGCTACGCGAATGCGCGAGCGCGCCGGGTTGGACCGCTGCAATACACGCACCGGCGCCATCGCCCTGGCTGCGCTCGCGCTGTATCCGCTTTCGGTCACGCTGCCGATGCTGCGGATCGAGGAGTTCGGCCATCACAACGATGCGAGTATTCTGACCGGCATCGCGCAGCTCTTTGCCGGCGGGCACTTGCTCATCGGGATGATCGTGTTGACCTGTTCGTTGATTCTGCCGATCGCGAAGCTCATCGGCTTACTGATGCTCTCGTTTGGCGGAGACGGTCTGCGGCGCGAGCATAAGGCGCTGACCTACCGCGTCGTCGAGTGGACCGGGCGCTGGGGTATGCTGGACGTGTTGCTTGTCGCGATTCTCGTCGCCGTGCTGAAACTGGGCGATTTTGTCGAAGTGACGCCTGGCCCGGCTGCCGCCGCCTTCGCCGCCTCCGTATTGCTCAGCCTGTTGGCAACGGCGTCGTTTGATCCGCACGCGATCTGGGAAACCACGCCGATCGGAGAAAACGCGTGACGCCGGTTGATTTGCCCACTGCATCGCAGCGCCCGCGCCGGACTTCGCGCTGGCCGTGGCTGATTCCGATCATCGCGGTCGGGTTCGCGGGTTGGCTGGCGTATGACGCGTGGTCGCGCAGCGGCGTTGTCGTGAACGTGAGCCTGCCCGCCGGCTATGGCCTGCGCATCGGCGATGAAGTGCGCTTTCGCGGTATCGCCGTGGGCACGGTCGAGGCGATCGACCTGGCCGACGGGCTCGACGGCGTCGTTGTGCAGGCGCGTCTGCATTCGCAGGGCGATCGCCTCGCGCGGAACGGCGCGCGCTTCTGGGTGGTGCGACCCGAAGTCGGCCTTGGCGGCGTTGTCGGTCTTGAGACGATTGTCGGCCCGCGCTATCTCGCCATCAGTCCGGGCGAAGGCGGCCCGCAGCGCTATTTCGTCGGCCTCGCTGATCCGCCGATCGTGGAGTCAATCGAGCCCGGTGATCTTGAGGTCATTGTCGAAGCCCCGCGTCAGAGCGGCGTGCGGCCCGGCGGGCCGGTGTTGTATCGACAGGTGCGCATCGGCACAGTGCTGTCCGTCGGCCTTACAACTGACGGGTCGGCGGTCGAAGCGCGCGTGCATATTGAAAAGGCCTATGCGCAGCTGATTCACCCCGAGTCGAAATTCTGGAACGGCGGCGGGCTTGAAGCGCGCGTCGGGCTGCGCGGCGTGACGGTCGATGTCGAATCGATCGAAGCGCTCATCGGCGGCGGCATTGGCGTCGCCACGCCACCGGTCGCGAGCGCGCCGGTGCGCACCGGCCATCGTTTTCCGCTTCATGGCAAAGCCGAGAAAGAATGGCTGGAATGGACGCCACTGGTCGTGATCGGCAGCCCGTTTCTGCCGCCCGGCGCGGTGATGCCGTCG
>JAGQOO010000168.1 GCA_020427345.1 Phycisphaerales bacterium
CATCACCATCACGCGCGTCGACTCGGGATACGCCATCACCAGGTCGACGATCTCGTCGATCGTGCGCGGGCGGATCGGCTGACCGCATTTCGGGCAGTGCGGTTGACCGATTCGCGCGAACAGCACGCGCAAAAAGTCATAGATTTCGGTCGTCGTGGCGACGGTCGAGCGCGGGTTTACCGCCCCGATCCGCTGCTCAATCGCCAGCGTCGGGGGCAAGCCTTCGATCCGCTCAACGTCCGGCTTGCCGATCTGCTCAAGGAAGACGCGGGCGTGGACCGACAGCGATTCGACGTATTTCCGCTGCCCCTCGGCGTAGATCGTGTCAAAGGCGAGGCTGCTCTTGCCGGAGCCGCTGAGCCCGGTCAGCACCACCAGCTGGTCGCGTGGAATGTCCACACTGATGTTGCGAAGATTGTGCTGTCGCGCGCCAACAACGCGAATCCGCTTCTGCAAACCCGACTCCCGGTCGGAGGTTGGAGGGTCCCCCAACAGCCAAGCGGGTTATTGTAGCATTTCGGGCACGAAAGCCCGCGCGAAAACCGGGTGTTTGCGGCGCAAATTCCGCGCGAGTGCGAAGTTCGCCTTTGCCCCGGCGCGTGAATTCCGTTGACGTTCAGACGGCCTTCAACGCCTGCTCGAGGTCGGCGATCAGATCGTCCGCGTCTTCGATTCCGACGCTCAGCCGCACAAGCCCGTCGACGACGCCGCGGGCTTCGCGAATCTCGCGCGGGATCGACGCATGCGTCATGATTGCCGGGTGATTCACCAGCGACTCGACGCCGCCGAGGCTCTCGGCGCAGGCGAACAGCTTTGTTGACGACATGAACCGGCTGGCGCCGTCGAGCCCACCCTTGACGACGCATGACACGATTCCGCCGAAGCCCGCCATTTGCCGCATGGCGAGTTCGTGGTCAGCATGGTCCTTCAGACCGGGGTAGATCACGCGCTCAAATTTCGACTGCTCCATCGCCCACGCCGCCACGCGCATCGCGTTTTCGCAATGCGCCTTGAGCCGCACCGGCAGCGTCTTGATGCCGCGCTGCGTCAGGTAGCAATCGAGCGGGCCGGACACGCCACCCGCCGCGTTCTGATAGAAACGGATCGGCTCCATCGTGGCGGCGTCGCGCGTGACGACGGCCCCGCCGATGACGTCCGAATGCCCACCGAGATACTTCGTCGTGCTGTGCACGACGATGTCGGCGCCGAGTTCGATCGGGCGCTGCAGCGCCGGTGTCGCGAATGTGTTGTCCACCACAAGCAGCGCTTTGCTGCCGCGCTTCTTCAGTTCCTGTGCAACGCCGGCGATATCGATCAGACGAAGCATCGGGTTTGTCGGCGTTTCGATCCACACGATCCGCGTCGTCGCGTCGACAAGGTCGGCGATCGCTGATGGCGCACTGTTCTCGGTATACCGCGTCTTCAGACCCCATGGCACGAAGCAGCGCTCCAACAAGCGATACGTGCCGCCATACATGTCGCCAAACGCGACCAGGCTGTCGCCGGGCCGGCACAGGCTGGCGATCACTCCGTTGCTGGCGGCGAGCCCGGACGCGAACGAAGCGCCGGCGGCGCCTGATTCCAGCGCGGCGATGCAGGCTTCGAGGTTCTCGCGCGTGGGGTTGATCGAGCGCGAGTAGTCATAGCCCTTATGCTTGCCGGGCGCTTCCTGCGTGTACGTGCTTGTGAAGTAAACGGGCGGAATCGTGGCCCCGGTGCTGGGGTCCGGATGCTGCCCGACGTGGACGGCTTGCGTGGCGAGTTTCATGGCGTTTCCTGGCGATTGGCGGCCGCTCGGGTGGCGGCAATATTCCAACGACATCATAGCGATTTCGCGCTGGCCGATTCGATGGCCCGCAACACCCGCCGGGCCGTTTCCATCACGCCGGCGCGCGGACTCTCTTTCGAGGAAGCGGCGCCAACCCCCTCCGCCCGCCACTCGATCAAGGGCAAGCCAGAGGCGACGGCTTGGGCGGCAACGTTTTCAACTTCTCGGTCCCCCGCTTGGCGCAGGACCGTGTCGGCAGCCGACACGAGTTCCTCGATCGACAAACGGTCAGCGGTAAACCGGGTCCGGGCCTCGGTGATGTTAGCGACCGCGAATCGGTACAGGCGATCAATGGCGGAACCGGCCCCCGGAAGCACGATCCGCAGGTCAGGCACGACTTTGCTGACGATCAAGCTCGCCCAAAGCGCGTGCAGCGGGTCGGCAAGTGGCTTAGCGGGAATCACAATCAGCACCGTGGGGCAGTCCCCGAGCTCAAGCCGCGCGCGAATCTCACGGCGAGCTGGCCTATTTGCCGATTGGGCGTGAGTCGAACGCGAGACCCGGGCGGACATGCCCGCCATGATAGCGAGCTTTGGAAGGACGCCGGACTACTGGTTTGGATCGGCGGCGGACTCTTCCGGCGCCTCCGGCACACCGAAACCCGTCCACTCATCCGGGCCAGATGCTGTCGGCAGCTTCGCTTGCTCAATACCCTCCCAACCCGGCGGGAAGATGCGGATCTGCGAGCCGTTGAAGCCCATTTGCGTCATCGCGACGTACAACTGCTCCGCGAGATCGCAGTCTGTGGACGTGCAGTACAACACGAACTGCAGGCCGGAACTCATCAGTTCCGACATGCGCGGGTCATCAAACGACCGCTCGGCGTCGATGTTCAGCGTCGGCGTCACACTGCGGGACAGGTGGCCTGCTTCAAACTCGGTGTGCGGCCGGGCATCGATGATAATGACGTAGGGATCATCGATCGCCGCGCGGAGTTCATCAAGCGAAACGCGGCCATAGCCGAGGGAGGGCTCGCCTTCCTTCCCGCCGGCATTGGCCGCTTCGGAACTTGACCCATCATTGCCCCGATGGGTCTTGACTACGTCTTTGATCTCAAGTCGCCTCTGCACTGCAGGCACGTCTGTGCGCCACGGAAGACTGGTCATCCTCGCGTGAACAAACGCGCCAATACCGGCCACGCCGACGATGACGGCGATGCGAACGAGCGACCCGGCCACCGGCTACTCCGGCTTCTTCTCGGGCTCAGCCTTCTTCTCAGCTTCGGCCTTCTCGGCTTCGGCCTTCTCGATTGCCGCCTTGGCCGCTTCCACCTTCGCCCGCTTGCCCTTCCCCTTCATCTTTGCGCCGGGGTTGTCGGCTTCGGCTTCGGCTTCCTTCATCTGCTTGATTTTCTCGATCTCTTCCGGCGTCAGCTTATCGGCGCCTGCGGCGCGCGGGCGACCCTGATCCCGGACCAGCGTTTGTACCGTCTGGTACTGGGGCTCATCGGCGTTGGTTGAGATCTTGATCCGCGCGCCATTGCGCGGCAGTTCGACGGCCTTCGGAATGTTCAGCACGATCTCGATCGACTGCTCGCCGGTCTTGGAGTCGACCTTCGACTCGCGGACCTCCGCCTTGATATCGGGGTGACCGGTGTCGACGTTCTTGACCTCGATCGGCTTTGACGGATCGCGATTGACCACCCGAATCGAGAATTCCTCGTTGCCCGGCAGGCGCTGCAGGACGCGCGGCGTTGATTCGATGCGGTGCGGCACGCTTCCGACCATTTGGATGTTGTACGTGCCGACGCGTTCGTTGGTCGAAACGAGGGCGATGTTGAAATTCTGCGAGCCGTACGACAACGGCGGCCTGGGCGTGGCCGTCAATTTCCAGACCTTGCCCTGTTCCGTTTCCTCGAGCTTGAAGTCCCAGAACTTGATCTGATCCGTGCGCTCATCGAGCTTGAAGTCGATCTTGTCTTCAAGCTCATTCGTAATGGTAACCGTCCGCGGCTCGGCATAGTCACGTGTGATCTGACCGAGCGCGATACTACGCGGCTCGCATTCGACCAGGTTCCGGACCGTGCCTTGCACCTTGATGCGAATCGCCGGCTGACGCGGGTCGTTCGTTTCGACCGTGACATACTGCATCACGTTCTTGACGTTCTTCTTGGTGTTGTAGGTCAGGCTGATGACATCGCCTGTCCCGGGTTCGAGACGGTCCACCTTCGGCTTGGCGGCAGTGCATCCGCATGACGTCTTGACCGCCTTGATCTCCAGCGGCGCGTCCCCCTTGTTTTCGATGCGGATGTCCGTCTCGGCGGGATCGCCATACCACAGCGATCCGAAATTCCAGTCCGTCGTGCTCAATTCGCACTTCGGCTGCGGACCCGAAATCGGTTCGACATTGGCGCCTTCCTTCGTCCCCTCATTCTTGGCGGCCTCGGCCTCATTCTTTGCCTTCTCGGCCAACGCCTTCTGCCGCGCCTCACGACGGGCCGCTTTTTGCTCCGGCGTCAGCGTGGGCTTATCGGGCTTGGCCTTGGGCGGATCGGCCGGCTTGGCGTCCTGGGCAACCGCCGGCGCCGTGAATACGAGCGAGATAACCATGAACGACGCGAACAGACGTGACATATCCTCAACTCCCTGATGGGTCGGTGACGCCGACAAACCGGCCCCGGTCCCACCACGTGGGCGACTGGGCGGCAAGATCGCAACGTTATTCGCCCGCCGCCGAGTCGCGCTCGCGTCGAGGCGGACGAATTACTTCGCCTTGGGAATCTCCGGAACGAACTGCAGGTCCGACACGGGCTCGCCGGTATCCGCGCAAACCCGGGCGCACAAACCCCACCCGCCGCCGCGGTTGGAGACCTTGAACAGGAAGCGGTTCCAGCCGCGAACTAACGGCGCTTCCACCACGTCCTGCTTGGGGGCGGCGATCCGCCCGACGTTGTGGTCCAGGACCAGTACGTCGTTCACCCAGAGCTTGACGCCATCGTCGCTTCCAACCTGTACCTGCGCTCGACGCGGATAGTCGGAAAACACGAAGCATTGCGCATACGCGACGCGGGCCTCCTCCCTGGCCAACGCGGTCAGGTCAAGAAGCTGCGGGTGCTCCGGCCCATTGGCCATGACGACCCACTCCGGGGCCTGGGCGGGCTCCGTTTCTTCGGGAGCAAACTCCGTGTCGTGCAGACGGCCGCCGGTCAGACCCTTCTGGAAGTACGGCCCTGAAACGGCCCAATCGACCACAAACCCGGTCATGCCGTCGACCGCCTTATCGATCGCTCGGGCCCGGGCCTGCATCGACTCCGGAATACCGGCCTGCCACGCAGCGCTCATCGCGGCGGCCGCCCGTTGCCAGTCGCGCGGGGCCAACCACTCGCATCGCGTCAGCAGGCCGGCGATCGCGGCGTCTCGCGTCTCACCCTGCTTGGCATACTCAAGCAGGCACGCCGTTGAATAGTCGGACTGAATTCCGCCCAGCGCGCCGATCACGAAGTTCTTCTCTTCCGGCCGCCGCGATAGTAATACCAACGTTTGCAGTCGCGCGACCTGATCACGATCGCTCATCGCCTTGTTCGCGACGGTCATGCGACAGACCGCGCGCACAGCGGCGGCGTGGACAGCCAGGTCGTCGTTTCGAACAAAGTCCGACAAGCGCCCGGCCTCGGCTACCGACTCCCATTGCGAAATCGCGTCAACCACGGCCTCACGTAACATCGCGTCGCTATCGGTCGCCGCCGACCCCATGACCTCCATCGCTTCAGTGCCGCCTATACGTCCCAGAACACGCACGATTGACGCGCGCACCGGGGCCGGCTCCTCCTGCCAGGCGGCAGTGATGGGCAATAAGCGAAATCGCCCCGGGGGAGTACGGCGCACGATCGCAACAAGCGCATCCTCGATCGCTTTGCGCTCACTGTCGTCGTCACACACTTTCAGGCGAGTGATCAGGGCCGCAGTGTCGCCGACGGCCCCGACCTCCGCCAGCGCTTCGAGTCCTGCGGCACGCACGCCGACATCCGAGTGCTCGATCGCCCGCAGCGCCAGGCTCTTTGCCTCGCTGGCTTCGCGGGCGGTAAGCACGCGCAATGCCCCAATGATCGCCTCGGGGTTTTCGTCTTGAGCGACAGACGCGAGGCGAGCATTCAGTTCTTCGTTCTTCGCGTCCGTGAGAATGTCGACGGCCAAGTCCTGCTCATGCCCACCCGCCGAGAGGCGCCCTAGTATCCCTTCGATCGCGACAGCATCCGGGCGTTGCGCGAGCCCCTGCAGCGCCGCGATGCGAACAACGGAATCCGGTGAGTCCAGCGCCGCCGTCATCACTTCGTCGGGCGCGTCGTTCCGCACCGCCAGCATCCGCAACAGCGCCGCCTTCGCCTCAGGGCTGTGCAGGCGATCGATCGCGGCCGCGTAAGCCGCGCCGAGCCCGTCTCCCTGTTGCCCCGCGCCGATCTCGATCGCAGCTCGCCGGACGTCGGGATTGCCGTCATTCAGTGCCGCCACGACATCTGAAACCGCGGCCGGACCATTCAGATCAACCATCGCGTGAAGCAAGGCGATTCGGACATGCGGATCCGTGGTTCCGTATCGCTGCCCGGCCAGACGCAGATCCGCCAACGCGCGATCCTTGTCTCCCGCTTCAGCGAGCCGCGCGGCGTTGCGGAATATCAAGTCGATGAAGCGACCACTGCGAAAGCCCGCGCTCGAAGCGACTCCGCCGTTGAGCGGTTTGTATAGATCGTGGACGCCGATCTCGGCCAGCGCGGCCAGCGCGGCCTCGCGCAGGTCCGGGTCGGGGTCGCCCGAAAACGCCATCAGCGGCTCCACCGCGCCCGGGGCCCGCATCATCCCCAAAGCGGCGATGACGGCCTTGCGATTATCCCCGGAGGCGCCCGGCAGCGCGCTGATGAGCGCCTGCTGCGCCGCGTCCGTGCCGATCTCACTCAGCGCGCGACAGGCGTCGTCCCCCAGAGCCGTATCGTTGATTAGCGCGGACAGGCACGCAACGCAGCCGTCGTCACCGACAATCTGCAGTTCCGCGATCAGGAAACGCCGGTTGTATTCGGATGTCGCATTGTCGGCGATCAGCTCGCACGCGACTTGCTGAAACACGCGGCGAATCGCGGGCGCCTGGTCGCTCGGCGCGACAATCGCGATCGCGTGCAGCAGGCTGCGCGGAGCGGCGTCGTTCACGCCGTCAGGCGCAAGTAGGGAGAACAAGCGCCGAATGTCGTTTTCCGTCAGCGCGCCGAGCATGCCCTGCAAGACGGCCTGGCGCGGCGCCGAGACTTCCGGGACGCGCGACAGCATCTTCTGCAGATGCTCGGGGATCTTCGGCGCATTGGAGGTATCCGCCTCCTGCGCACGGCCCAGGCTAATTGTGCTCAGCAGGCACAACCCGACCACCCATGGCCCAATGCGACTGATGACTGCGCGTCGACTTCGCATCGGACTAAATCCGCCACGGGGCGCGCATCGG
>JAGQOO010000169.1 GCA_020427345.1 Phycisphaerales bacterium
CGCCTGAGAAACCTTGCGATACCAACCGGCGCTGGTGAGTTCTTCGAGAAAAATCGCGTCCGCGGTTCGCAACATGCCGAGGCGCTCCGGCGTGATGTCGCCGATGACGCGCACCGCGAGACCCGGGCCCGGGAAGGGATGGCGCCAGACGAGGTCGTCCGGCAGTCCCAGCGCTTCGCCAACGACGCGCACTTCGTCTTTGAACAGCATCCGTAAAGGCTCGACGAGTTTGAAGCCGAGTTGCTCCGGCAACCCACCAACGTTGTGGTGTGCCTTGATCATCGCCGATTGGCCGTGCGGGCCATGGCCGGATTCAATCACGTCGGGATAGATCGTGCCTTGCGCCAGAAAGTGGGCGTCCGGCACGTGTCGCGCTTCGTCGCGAAAGACCTCGACAAACTCGTTGCCGATGATCATGCGCTTTTGCTGCGGATCGGAAACGCCGCGAAGGGCGGTGAGGAACCGATCGCGCGCGTCGGCGACGCGCAGCTTCATACCGAAGTGGCCGTGAAATGTGGTCTCGACGAGATCGGCCTCGTTCGCGCGGAGCAACCCATTGTCAACGAAAATGCACTCCAGCCGCTCGCCGATCGCGCGCTGTAGCAGCGCCGCGACGACGCTGCTGTCGACACCGCCGGAAAGGCCGCAGATGACGCGGGCGTCGGGGCCGACCTGCGCTCGAGCCGCTTCGCACATCGTTTCGATGACCGTTTCAACGCGCCAGTCGCCGCGACAGCCGCACACCTCGAACAGGAAGTTTCGCAGGATCTGCCCACCCAGCGGCGTGTGTGTGACTTCGGGGTGAAACTGCACGCCGTAAATGGGGCGCTGCTGATGGCGGACGGCGGCGAAATGGCAATTGTCCGTCTTGGCGAGGCTCATGAAGTTCGGTCCGACTTCGGTGACGAGGTCGGCGTGGCTCATCCACACAGTCGTTTCGGCGGGCAGATGCGCCAGCGGGCCCGTCGCATCGTCCACGCGCAGGCGGACCCGGCCGTATTCGCGGCTGGTGGTCGCTTTGACAGCGCCACCGAGCGTGGCGCAGGTGACTTGCATGCCATAGCAGATTCCGAGCACCGGGGCGCCGAGGTCAAAGATCGCGGCGTCGCACTTCGGCGCCGCATCGGCGTACACGCTGGACGGTCCGCCGGAGAGGATGACGCCTTTCAGATTGCGATCGCGCAGGGCGGCGGCGGGCGTGTCGGGCGGCATGAGTTCGCAAAATACATGGTTCTCGCGCACGCGCCGCGCGATGAGCTGTGAGTACTGGCTGCCGAAATCGATGATGGCGATGAATTCGGGTTGCGTCATGGGGAATTGATACAGACGCCGAGTAGGGCCGTCAAATTGTGACAGCCACGAGGTTGAAGGCGCGGGCGTGGCGCCACGTTCCAAGCTGTTTGCTGTCGGTGGAGCGGGCACTAGTTGGGCGGTGCGGGCGACCCCCGAAGGCGTCCACCTTGGTTAGGAGCCGTAGGGGATTCGTCTGGGTGGTGCGGGCGTCCCGCCCGTACGCCTCACAAGTCCTCAGACCGCCTCACTCGCTCGGAAGCTCACCGAAGCCGCGCAGGCGCCAATCCCCGTTCGGCGGCCGGTACTCGCGGAGGTCAGCCAAGTCGCCAGTTGCGAGAAGGCAGCGTTGCAGGAACATCGCCGCAATGCGGGCCGTTTCGTCGCGCACCCACGCCTGCCGCCGCGCCGGCGGCGGATCGGCCGCGTCGGCGAAGTCGTCGTGGGTCGCGCCGTCAAATGACACGTAACATGCGTCGGGCGAGGCCGATCGTTCAAACGCCGCTGACCGATCGGAATTGACGAGCGAATCCAGCGCCACGTCGTCGCTGCCGGTGATTGTCAGGAGTGGCGCTTCGATCAAGTCCCAGGACGACTCAGTCAACCCCATCACACCGGGACCTTGTGGCGAAATCGCGACCACCGCGCGAACGCGAGCGTCGGTGAAGGCGGGCTTCGTCTTGGTTTCCTGATCAAACCGCAGCCCCGCGAGCGCCATTGCCGAGTGAGCGCCGAACGAGTGTCCGACTACCGCCACGCGCGTGGGGTCGCACCGCGGTCCGATTTCGGGGTCCGCGAGCAATTGATCCAACGCGAATCGGAGGTCAAGCGGGCGCTCGGCGCGCTCGTCCGGATCAGAAACGCGCGCCAATGCCGCGACAAACGGATCGGGCTCCGCGTATACAGACTCATCCGAGCCGACGTGCGTGACGTGGGCGACGACAAAGCCGGCGTCGGCGAGGGCCTTACCGAGATACGCGTAGCTCTGGCGGGATTGCCCGATGCCGTGCGAAACCAGCACGACCGGGAACGGCGCGTCAAATCCATCAAGCGATGGCATTCGGACCAGTGCCGGAACCGCGCGATCGCGGGCGACGTCACGCCATTCGCGCAACGCAGGCTTGCCACGATCTACGGGATCGCCAGCGTCGGCCGGCGGCTGCGGGGCAATGTGGCAACCCGCGAAGGCCGTCGTCAGCAGAATGCAGATAGCCCTTGCGCGAGCGCGCATGTCTCCCTCCGCGATGAAACCAGAATCGGTTTCGGCGGAAGGAATCGCCGGCTAGGCGGGCTGTGGTCTCGGTAAACCGCGATGCGACAGATAGCCCGCAGAATTAGCGGATCAGAAAATCGACAATGCGCCGATAATTCTCGGCGATGTGGAGGCGGCCCTAATCGAAGAAGCGCGCCGTCACTCCGCGCGTCGTCTCCACGTCGCGACCGAGCTGGGCGATCAGATGCTCGACGCCGTCAAACTTGGACTGCCCGCGCAATCGCTGCACGAACGCCAAGGCGAGCCGCTCGCCGCGCAAGCCGCCTTCGAAATCGAGAATATGCGCCTCGACGCGCGCCGTCATCTGGTCGAACGTCGGCTGCGGCCCGACGTTGACCGCGGCGGGGCGCCGACTTCCATCGCGAAGCGTCGCGATAGCGGCGTACACCGCGTGAGCCGGCAGCATCGTTTTCACGGCTTCCAGATTTGCCGTTGGAAAGCCGAGCGGAGCGCCGCGTCCGTCGCCATGGCCGACGACGCCGGCGATCTCGTAGCAGCGCCCCAGCATTGTCGCGGCGACTTCGACCTGCCCGTCGCTGAGCGCCTCACGAATCGCGGAACTGTTGATGGCGGGACGGCCCGCGAGTTGCTCGGCGTACAACTCGGGCACGATTTCGGTTGAAAAGCCATGCGTGGCGCCGAAATCTCGCAGGGTGTCATTGTTGCCCGCACGACCCCGGCCGAACTGAAACGTTGGGCCTTCGATGAGCGCCCTTGGGCGGCAGGGTAGCACGCAGTCGGTCAAGAACTCCGTCGCGGACTTGCCCAACAACTCCCGTGTGGTTTGCAGGAAGATGACACTGTCAGCGCCGGCCGCACAAAGCAGCGCCGCGCGGCCTTGGGGTGTGGACAGGCACGGTGGCTCATGGCCCGGGCGAAGCACGGCGATCGGGTGCGGCTCGAACGACATCGCGACGACGCCGCCGGCCCCGGCTTCGCCAGCGACTTCGCGAGCGCGGGCCAGCAGGCGCTGGTGGCCGAGGTGTACGCCGTCGAAATTGCCGATGGTCAGCACAACGCCGGCGTCAGGCGGCTCAAACTGGTCCGCTCCCGTGAGGATTCGCATCCGCGAAAGCTAGCGAGCGGGGGATGGACTGACAACGCGGCGGGCCAAGTGTCCACCGCGTTGGAGCGGGATACGGGCGAGACGCCCGAACCACCCGAGGCGCGGAATACGGGCGAGACGCCCGTACCATCCTGAGGAGCCCGCGCCGACGCGCCCGGCCTGTCCAACCGGCTACACTCGTCGCATGCCCGAAGCGCCCGACATCGAGTTGTACTTGCATGCCCTCCATCCGCGCATCGTCGGGCGCGAACTTGTACGTGTTCACATCAACAGCCCATTTGTCCTCCAGACGTTCGATCCGCCGATCGACGCCGCCGAAGGCAAGGCCGTCGCCCGGCTGAGCCGGCTTGGCAAGCGGATTGTCATCACGCTTGCGGATGAGTGCCATATCGTTCTGCACCTGATGATCGCGGGGCGACTGCGCTGGGCGGACACAGTGGACGAAGAAGCGACCGAATCCGCCAAGCCGAAACGCCCGGCCCGCCCGCCTCGGGGCGGATTGGCGGTATTCGCGTTCGACAGCGGAACGCTCACTTTCACCGAGGCCGGAACTAAACACAGGGCGAAACTGTTCTTCGTCGAAGGTGAGCATGGTTTGCTGCCGCATCGCCCGCGCGGCGTCGACGCGATGAACTGCGAATTGGCCGAGTTTCGCGACGCGCTTTGCGCCGAGAATCACACCCTCAAGCGATCGTTGACGGATCAACGCTTGATACAGGGCGTCGGAAACGCGTATTCGGATGAGATTCTTCATCGCGCCCGGCTGTCACCGTTGGCGCGGACAAAATCGCTTGATGACGCGCAGATTGAATCGCTATGGGGCGCGACGCGCGAGACTCTGCGCGATTGGCGCGACCGCCTGATCGCCCGGTTCGGCGATCGCTTTCCCGGCCCCGGGCAGGTGACGGCGTTTCGGCCGGACTTCGCGGTGCATGGGCGATATGGGCAGGCGTGCCCCGTTTGCGGCGATCCGGTCCAGCGGATTCGCTACGCCGAAAACGAGGTCAACTATTGCCCGACGTGTCAGACGGGCGGGAAGGTGCTGGCGGATCGGTCGCTTTCGCGCTTGTTGAAGGATGACTGGCCGCGGACGCTGGATGAGTGGGAGGCGATGGAGCTCGGCCCGCGCGAGTAGCTCGCCGGAGAATGCCCGCCAGCCAGCGACCCGTGCGCGACCGAAAGCTGGTCGGGTTGTCGTTGCTGAGCACCGTCTCCACTACGTCGGCGATGTCTTTGCCCTCCAGGTCCTTGCCGGTCAGTTTTCCCAAGCCGTCGCGCAGGGCCGTGATCAACCGACGGGCCCAGACAAATTCGGCGGCGAGTATGGCGACGCCCGCCGGGATCACGATAAAGGCCGGTCCCGGCAGGACAATCATCAGGATGCCGACGAGGATCGCCCCGACGCCGGTGATCAGGATGATCAGGCGCCGCGCCGCCCGCCAGGCGGCTTGAGCCACGCCGGCGGCGCCGAGGGCGGTGTTGGATGGCCGGTTTTCGGGCATTCGGGCTCCAGCGCCGCCACTCTGCGGGCGGTCACCTGATTCGCGCCGCGCGTTGCGGCGGGGTTTCGGCATTTTGCTACACTACTCCGTCTGTGTGTAGCTTCGAATTCGGCGTAAACCGCTTCGAACTTCCCGCGAAGATTGGAATCGCTTGTGACCGCCGGCCCCGGAGACCGCCGCTTGGAAAGCACCCTTACGCCTGACACGACTGACACGTCGCACCGCTTGCGACCAACTGACACGTTCCCGCACCGTCACATTGGCCCATCCGACGCCGAAATCGCCGAGATGCTCCGGCTGGTTGGCGTCGATAGCCTCGATCGGCTGATAGATGAGACGATCCCGCGCTCGATTCGACTCAAAGCGCCACTCAAGCTCGACGAGCCCGTTGGCGAGCGCGATCTGTTGGCGCGGCTGAAGCGCATTGCGGCGCAGAACCAGGTGTTCCGCAACTACATCGGCATGGGCTATTCCGGCACGATCACGCCGCCGGTGATCCAGCGGAACATTCTGGAAAACCCGGGTTGGTATACGCAGTACACGCCGTACCAGGCGGAGATCGCGCAGGGTCGGCTGGAGATGCTGCTGAACTTCCAGACGATGGTCGCGGACCTGACGGGCCTACCGCTCGCGAACGCGTCGCTGCTCGACGAAGCGACGGCGGCCGCGGAGGCGATGACGCTATGTCATCGCGTTTCGAGCAAGGGCGGCGACACGTTCCTCCTGGCCGATGACTGCCATCCGCAGACGATCGAAGTGCTGCGGACGCGCGCGGAGCCGCTTGGGATTCGCCTGATTGTCGCCTGTGCGGAAGAGTTTGACTTTGCGAAATCCAACGCGTTTGGCGCGCTGGTTCAATACCCCAACACGTATGGCGTTGTTGAGGACTATGCGGCGCTAGTGGCCAACGCGCACGCGGCCAACACGCTGGTTGTCGTCGCGACCGATCTGTTGGCGCTGGCACTGCTGCGCGCGCCAGGCGAGTTCGGCGCGGATGTCGCGATCGGGTCGTCGCAGCGCTTCGGCGTGCCGCTCGGCTTTGGCGGCCCGCATGCGGCGTTCATGGCGACGCGCGAGGAATATCTGCGCCAGGTTCCGGGGCGAATTGTCGGCGTGTCGCGCGACGCGCAGGGCGATCCTGCGTATCGGCTGACCGTGCAGACCCGCGAACAGCACATCCGCCGCGACAAAGCGACCAGCAACATCTGCACCGCGCAGGTGCTGTTGGCGGTAATGGCGGCGGCATACGCCATCTATCACGGACCGCAGGGTCTGCGCGCGATCGCGGATCGAACGAACGCGCTGACTGAGGCGCTGCGCGACGGTTTACGCCGGTTAGGCGTGGATGTTGATGACGGGCCAGTATTTGACACGATCCGGACGCGTGTGCCCGACAGTGAGGCGCGCGACGAGATTCTCGCTCGTGCGCGACATCATCGTGTGAATCTTCGTCAACTGCCGGATGGTTTCGGCATTTCACTCGATGAGACAACGGCGTCGGCGGATGTTGAGACGCTGTGGCGCGTTTTTGCGGGCGCTGCGCCGGAGTTTGATGTCGCCACGATCGCCGACGGGTGTCAAAGCTCATTCAGAGAGACTTTCGGGCGTAACAGTGATTACTTGACGCACCCGGTCTTCAATACCTACCACTCCGAGCACGAGCTGCTGCGCTACCTGCATCGGTTGCAATCGCGCGATCTTTCGCTGACGCATTCGATGATTCCGCTCGGCTCCTGCACGATGAAGCTCAACGCGACGAGCGAGATGATCCCGGTCACTTGGCCGGAGTTCGGCGGGATTCACCCGTTCGCGCCCGCGGAACAGACACTCGGCTTCCGTGCGATGTTCGAATCGCTCGAAGACTGGCTGGCGGAAATTACGGGATTTGCCGCGATCTCCTTGCAGCCGAACGCCGGCGCGCAGGGGGAATACGCCGGCCTGCTCGTGATTCGCGCGTATCACCACTCGCGCGGCGACGCGCAGCGTGACGTGTGCCTGATCCC
>JAGQOO010000016.1 GCA_020427345.1 Phycisphaerales bacterium
GCCGGTGGAAGTAATCCGCGATTATCAAACGACGGGATTGTCGCTGAAGAATCACCCGTTGGCGTTTCTGCGCGACAAGCTGACGGCGCTCGGCGCGCGGCCGTCGCGCGACATTCGCGACGCGCGCGTGTCGCCCCACGGCTCGCGCGGGCGCGTGGCGGGTCTGGCGCTGTTCCGGCAACGCCCGGGCACGGCGAAGGGCGTGATTTTCGTCACGCTGGAAGACGAAACCGGCCGGGCGGACCTGATCCTGCGCCCGCACATCGCGCAGCGCTTCCGCAACATCGCGTTCTTCAGCACGGCGATGATCGCGACGGGGCGCGTCGAGCGACAAGGCCGCGTTGTGCATCTGTTGGTCGACGGCTTGGCGGATTTAGATGACACGCTGCGCGACATGCCAATGCTGTCGCGGGATTTTCGATAGGCGGCGCGTCAACCACCGAACTCGAAAAAGAAAACGGGCATCGGCGCGAACGCCGATGCCCGTGAAACTCGTGATGATCCGAACCCGATTAGCGGCGGAAGCGCCGCCGCATCGGCAGCAGCGCCAACGGGGCAAGACCCAGGAGGCCGACACCCAAGCCGCAGGCCGGCGTATTGATCACCGGCGTCGCGCCGGAATCGGCGGCGTCGGCGACGTTACCCGTCCCGTTGACCTGGCGAGCCGTCCGCGCGCTGTTCGTATCCGCCAGCACCTCGATCGAGGTCGTCGCGGTCGAGACAAACTCGCCATCGTTGACGATCAGGCGGAAGTAGAAAGTGCCCGGCTTGAGAGCCTGCCACATCGCCGTCTGCTCTTCGAGCCCGGAAATCGGCTGGAACAGGTTCTCGACGTCCTCGCCCTTCAGATTGGCGCCAAGTTCGTCCACCTGCCGCCAACGATACTTAAGGTCGGCGTCTTCATCCGGATCGAAGGACTCAGCCCCGGAAAGCGTGAGGATTCCGCCCTCAAGAATCTGCGTCACGGGCGCGGTGATCACGGCGGTCGGCTTGCGGTTGGGCGGAAGCTCCGCGACCGCTTCGATCGTGACCTCCGCGGTTGACGGCAATGAGTTGACCTGATCGTCCGCGGACACACGGAACACATATGTGCCGATCGTGTTCAATGTGGCCTTGGCGGTCGCGTCGGCAGGATCCACCTGTTCCGGGTCTACGCGAACCGGGCCGGTAACCCACTCCCAGCTGTAGATCAGCCGGTCAGCATTCAGCACGTCGGGACTGTCAGGATTGAAGCCGATGTTTGACCCGTCGAACGTACGCGCCGCGTCGAGCGTGACCGTCGTGCCAACCGGCACGCGCTGATCCGGCCCGGCATCCGCAAACGGCGGTGGGTTAATCGCGTCGGACGGCGCCTGGATCGCTCCAAAGAACTGGGTGGCATTGGTCGGGACGCGGCCACCTTCGCTCGGAATCTCGTTCACGACTTCAATTACCAACACCCATTCGACGTCGAACATCTGCAGGCCGCGCAACCGCCGCTGGCTGACGCCGGCGAATTCGGGAACTTCGAACACCAGTTCCACGAACAACTGATCCGGTGGTGGAAACCCGTCGCTGGAGCTGGTCGGAGGAAGACCATCCTCGCCGCCGGGGACGAACTCGCCGAGCGGAATCATCCCAAGCGCCGGGAAGAGGAACGCACTTGAAATCGGGGGGGCAACCGGACTTCGATCCAAGCCCAGCGGCTGTGAATAGACGCGCACGCGGATCGTATCTTGATCCTCCGGTGTCGCCGCCGGGTTATTGCCATCCATCATTGTGTTGGGATCCCAATTGAGATCTTGGATCAGCAACCCGACCGTGACGATGTCACCCTCTCGGTGAATGTAATTGTCGATGTCGCCGCGGTTTCCGACGGTCGGCGAAAACACCGTCGTCGTCGCCCCGCCCATCGGCGCGGTCACCTCCCACGAGATCAACTGCACGGTGGGGGGGACATTGTCCTGCGCGAATACAGGGACCGCGAGCGCCAAGCCGGTGAAAACGAGGCCAAAGAACCGTCGCATCGCTATTACCTCACTGAATCAAAAAGCCTAGTTGATTGTAACAACAGCGGCCGCCCCATTCGGCCCCGGTTCGAGGAAAAACGTGATCGTAATCGCCGCGCCTTCCCGGTATTCGTTGGTGGCGAGCGTGCCACCCCCGCTGCGGAAGAACAGGCCAGGACGCAGCGGATCACACTCGTAAGCGTCCACCTGGGCCAGCGTTTTGATGCCGCCGGCACCTGTGGCACCCTCGAAAACATCACCCAGCCCCTGCGGAATCGCCTCAGACTCCAGGGGACGACCGTCCTGCTTGAACACAAACGCGGCGCTCTCGCACGAGACCGGCGGATCCTCGAACACCAGAATCCCGTCCGGCGTGATCAATTGAAACGTCCGGGTTGAAGGCTCCACCGCAGCGCCGTCCCCTTCGCCGGCCGTGCCCGCTCCGAGACGAACCCGCGTCGACCCGGCGACGCCGGGGCCACCATAGACGAACGTGCCGATCGGCAGCACCAACGCCGTGCCGAGGCGCGTCTCAGTCGTAAGCTGGACGTACCCGTTGTTGATCAGGGTGTCCTCCTGCGCCGCACTGGTGATGCTGTTGCCGTTCACCCACGCCACCAGCGAGGTCTCCATGTCCGCGTCCGCCGCCGCGTTGGCGAACGTGAGGCTCACCATCGAGCGGAACGTCGCGTCTGCGAGCGTCGGGCGGCCACCGGTTGTGTCGGTGTTGACATCACCAAAGTCAAAGTCGCCGAACAACTCCGTGAACGTCGCGAAGGCGCTCGTCGAAGTGCTCGTGGCGCTCGTCAGACACCCGGTCAGCCCGGCGATCGCGAGGCTCATAAGTAGAATCGACCTGATCTTGCGGCTCATATACTGAGATTCCTTATCGTTGGTCCGACCTAGTTATCCCCGGCGCCGTAGAGCAGATAGGCTTCGCCCGCGCCAACCCGCTGTTTCGGGGAAGCGCGAACCGAGCTCAGCAGCAACTCGCCAAACCCGTCGCCATCCACGTCGCCAATACCCGCGATGCCGGTACTGCGATCCCCCTGAAGGCCGAGGCCGGCGCCAAGCTGATCATTGCTGTTCCGCCCGATAAACACGGCTCCGGGCAGTCGCTCTGTACCGATGTCCGCCAGGCTGATCGTGCCCTTGAGCTCCGGGGAGCCGTAGATCAGGTACACCACGCCGCAATCGGTGCGGTCAACATCCAATTCGCCATCCTGGTCAATGTCGAGCCGCACATCTCGCTCAGGGGCGGCGATCAGGATGTCATCATTCCCGTCGCCATCGATGTCGCCCGCCGCCGCTACGCGAGCGCCGGCCAGATCACCCTCATCCTCGCCGACGAATATCACGCCCAGCCCGCGGTCGTCGAGTTGCTCAAACGGAATCTCGGCCTGCGTCAGGTTGATGACCTCGCGCGAGCCGAAGACCACCGCGGCGCCGCCGCGACGCCCATTGATCAGCGGCGAGCCGATTACGACATCGGCAACACCGTCGTTGTTGAAGTCACCGGCGCGATCCTGTGCCTGGCCGAGGCGCGTGCCCTTGGCGCCGACGATCCGCAGGCCGTCAAAAACACGGACCAGCCCCGAACCGGCGTTGATTGGCAGGCCGAGTTCGGAGACCGGCATTTCGCCGCCCGCAACGAGGTCGCGAATTCGGCCAAAGACGATGTAGCAGGCCCCGGCGCCCTCGTTGACGAACGGCGCTCCGATCAGCAGGTCCTCAAGGCCGTCGTTATTGAAGTCGTCGACGCCCTTGGCGTTGTTCAAAGCCGCGCCTTCCTGGTCTCCCCAGATCCGAATGCTCACGCCATCGGTCAGACCGCCGCCATTTCGCGTGGCGATGTCCGGCAGCATGTAGGCGTAGTCGCCCGGCCCAGCGCATGGCGTCGTATCAACCGACACCTGGTAACCCGGCATTCCATCATGCGGCGCGCCGTTGGGGGCGGTGAATGTCCGGAAATCGTCGATGACGTAATTGAACGGACCGCCGTGAGGAATCGCCGCAAGGTGCGCATTACCCGGTAGGCCGGGCACGTTCTGCGAACCCCATGGGTAGAAACCGTCGCCGACGAAGCAGTAGAAAATGCTGATCACGCCGGCGCCTTGCAGCGGCGACTCCGCCGCGCCGGGCGGGAACTGGAGATTGATCGAGCGCGAACCGATGGCCGGATCGCGATTGGGCGCCGAGATAATCAGCGAATCAAACTGCCACGCCGAAATCGTCTCGCCGAAGCTGTCGAATGGCTCATTGGATGAGAAGCGACACCCCATCCGAATCGAACCGTTATTGACCCCGTCGGCGCCGGGCAGGAAGTGCCCGAAATACCAGCTTGACGGCCCCGTGCACGCGGGTCCAGGCGCCTTAGGGCCGTAGAAGCCCTCGGGACAGGGAAAAGGCGGTACTTGCGTACAGTCGACAATTGTCGAATCCGGCGCGTGCTCGATGTTTCCGATGCGGCCGAGGTTGATCACGCTGCCGCCCGGGAACGCCAGATCAGGACGCAACACACTGCTGGAGACGATCACCACGCAGCCGCTGCGGAAATATCCGGATGAGTCCAGATTACTGACCGCGACCGAGTCGATGAACGGCAGGCCGAACGCGATGTCGCGCACACCGTCGCCGTCCCAATCCGACAGAATCGTGGCGCTCGACATGCCGCGGCTGGGGCGAATCGGATCAACCGCCTCGTCCGGACCGGTGAAGAAGTCGCCACGGAGCAGCGTGCCGACGGAGTTCAAACTGATTGCGCCGCTAAAGCGTCGACCGCGACCATAAATCAGCGACGCTTCGCCGACGCCGGTCCGCTGCGCGTTGGTATTGAACTGCGGCTTGCCGAACTGAGTGAGGATGAGGAAGTCGGACAGACCGTCGCCATCAACATCGCGCAACCCCGAAACGAAGCTGCCGGCGTTATCGCGTGGATTGAACCCCTCAAACACGGCGCCATGGACCAGCCCTTCCGGCAGGTCCATATCGCGCAGGTCGATCGCGCCCGCGAGGCGGCTGCGCAGCGTGATCGTGCCAGGAGCGAACACGTCGGTGACATTCACACCATCCGTGATCCGGGCGAGGATGCGATAAACACCCGGATCAAAACTCGCGGTCGGCAGGTCGAATGTAAACGAATCGCCCGTCTGGCTATCGCTTTCGCGCAGCAGGAATCCGGCGCCGGTTGGGTTCGTCAGATCCGCCGGGTCCACCGGCGTAAGGAACAGTTGCACCGAGAAGGTGCTGTCCGGATCACTGACCGTCCACACGACATCGAATCGCGGATTGACGGATTCGGTGCGGTCGAACACGAAGTTGTCGCGCGGCGCGGAGAAAGTCAGCCGCGTCGCCTGATTGATCGTCATACGGCCCGAGGCATAGTCGAATTTCGTCAACTCACCGGCTTCGAAGAGCACGACGCCGAGGAAGTACGTGCCGCCATCGAGCGTTGTGGTGTCGATCGTGGCGCTGCGGTCGCTGAGCGGCACGCCTGCCTGCGCGATGATCTCGTTGCCGTTGGTCGGATCCTGATCGACATCAATGATGACATTGACGACCGAGAAGCCGGTAGTGGCGACGGCGTTCCAGTTCACAACCACCGGCGCGCCGCCGTTGATCGAGAAGTCAGAAACGGGCGAGATCACGGACACGGAGGCGACCGTTCCGATCGTGCTGCCCTGGCCGCCCAAGCCACCGATGACGTCTTCGGGCAAGGTCGTCGGGCAGCCGCCCATCTGGAAACCCACGAGGGCTGCGACTACGAAGATGAGTGAGTATCTGCGCTTCATCATGGAAGACCCTTTGGTTCCCGTGATTCGTTAGCTGTTGGCCCGGCTGATGCGAGCGAGCACCTGATAACCGGATGGCGACGTGCCGGACGACGTCACTTCGAAGGTGATGACATCGCCGCAATTGAAGTTGACTTCGTCCTGGAGAATGATGCCGAACGCCTCCACCTCGATAAACGGGTCGGTGACCTGGCCGTCGCCGAGCAGCACATAGGCGCCGGGCTGCTCGCGATCCGTCACATCGCCGAGCGTCAGGTCCTGCACCGGGCACACAACGACCTCGCCAAATGTCTCGACGATCCCGAGCACGCCATCCCGGCGTTCCACGCGGCCCATTTCGTCGCGCCAGCTGAGTTCGAAGACAATCGGCCGGCCGGACGAGTTTTCAATGCGGATCACGATGGCCGGAGAATCGCCGGGCAGCTGCGCGACGCCGGCGCCAACGCCAAGCGCGCTCAAAAAGTCCGGATTGAAGAACGACACGCCGGTGCATCCAACGGTCGCCATCAACACCGCGGCGCCAAGCAGCCAACATGTCCGGGTAGTGCGCATCATGGGCATCCTGCTCCGTAATGGGCGGCTAGCGTCCCGGCCGCACCTGAACTCGAATCACAAACGCGGCGTTCGCCGCCCCGCCTTCCGCGTCGACCGCGCCGAGTTGATCGAGGCGCACCTCGATGACATCGCCGCAGTTGAAATCATCACCCGAGAACATCATACCCCCGGCGGCTCCGAACACGGCCAACTGCGTCGCGCCGTCAGCGGTGATCGCGAGTCCCGGCGAAAACACCGCGACCGGGCAGTCAAGCACCCGACCGATGGTCTCGCCCGGATCAACCGTCAACACAACGCCGTTCTGAACGGGGTCTGTCAGCGCGTCGAAAGCGGCGGACTGAAACAGGACGGGAATATCAGTGTTGTTTGTGTATGCGACGACGAGCCGGCCCGGCGTGTTGGACGGTAACGTGACGCCGATGGGCGCCAGAAGACCACCGAGCGTGTCGCGCGCATCCGGGCTCAGCAGGTCAAGACCGACCACGCAACCGCTGGTTGACAGCAGCCCGGCCAATGCCACGAAACCGGCAAACAGGAATCTGCGCATCGTCAATACTCCAAAGCTCCGGCGCCCGTACGACTCATTCTGACCGCAGCAACAAGCGCCCACAGTGTCCACTCATATCGCGTCAGCACGCAAGTCATTATCGGACAACGCCTTGCGACCCCTCAGTAGGCCAGTACCGAGTGCACCCGGCGATCACCCACCCGCTCGCGGCCGCTCAGGGCCGTCAGTTCGATCAGGACGGCGATACCCACAACCTCGGCGCCGAGCCCTTCGGCCAAAGAGCAGCTTGCGTTGATCGTCCCCCCCGTCGCCAATAGGTCATCGACCACCAGCACGCGCTGGCCGGGCAACAGGTCTTCCGCGTGCACCTCCAACGCGTCCGTCCCGTACTCAAGCTCGTATTCGTGCCGACGGGTCGGACGGGGCAGCTTACCCGGCTTGCGCACCGGCATGAAGCCCGCCGACAGGTGGTCCGCGACAGCCGTCCCGAAGATGAAGCCGCGGGACTCCACGCCCAAGACGCGGTCGATTCGAACCGAGCGAAACGGCTGGGCGATCAACTCGATGGCCAGCGCAAATGCGGCCGGATCCGCCAACAGCGGGGTCACATCACGAAAAAGAATGCCGGGTTTCGGGAAATCGGGCACGTCGCGAATCAATCCGCGCAGCCGCTCAATTGTCCCACCGAGCGAATTGGCCATCGGCCCTGCCTGTGAGCGATGATTATGGCGGGATAGTGGCGCCGCGCCCTGGTCGCCTATGCCCGTCCCGAATCCGCATGTTAGTGGACGCCCGGGAGCGCGACAACCGCGCTTGGGCCGGATAGTGAACGGGCAGCCCGGTTCGGCCGATGCCGCGGTAGTTCCGCTAACAAAGACGGCAGGAGGCTCAGGCGGCTGTGGGAACCGTGATCATTATCCTGGGTGGGGCCTTTGCCGCGACGACGTTTCTCAAGGCGATCGCCCACGCCAAAGTCGATACTGAGCAGGTGCTCGACGCCTATGACCGACTGCTGGGTGAAGCCGTAGCCGCGAAACCCGCCCCCGAAGACAAGCGAAAACGACGTTCGTCGGCGCCGACAGACGCCGCGGAGGCCCCATCTGTGCTGGAGACGGCGGAGGAATCCGCGTAGGGTAGCGTCGTAACTCTGGGCCGTCGGCCTGGCGGGCCCCGATGGGTCTCCGACGAACGGCGATGACGCCGCCGGATTCCGAAATACGCATGCCGCGCAACATCTGGCGCATTTGTGTCACTCTGGCCGTGCTTGGGGGGACCCTGTCCGCCTGGCGGGCGTGGCCAACGCGGACCATCGACGGCCACGCGTCGCTCCCCGCATACGACTTCCATCACTTCTATCTGGACGCCGAGTACTTCTGGCGACACGGGCGGCTGAATCCGGACCTCGACAACCCGGATCGGCTGGCACGACGCCAGTTGCCGTTCTATCTGCCCGCCGTGTCAATCGCGCTCGCGCCGATCGCCGCCTTTGGCCCTTACGGTGCGGCGGGGCTATGGGCGATTGCTCAGGCGTTCGCTGTTGCCGTGTCGTTTGTCATGTTGTGGAGTTGGCTGGCTCGCGCGTCCATGCCCGCGGATGAGCGCGTGCGCAGGTTCGTCATTCTCGTTGTCGTCTCGCTGCCGAGCGTTTTCGAAGCGATGCGGTTCAATCAGTTGAGTTTCTTTGTATTGGCCATTGCCCTCGGCGCGTTTACGGCAGGTCGCCGAGGCTGGGGCGTGTGTGGCATGCTGGTTGGAGCGGCAACCGTCCTCAAGCTGCTGCCCGGCTCGTTGCTCTTGTGGCTCGTGACGACGCGCCGGCGCTTCGCATCGATCACGGCTGTCGTCGCCGGCGCGTTTCTCGCGATCGCGCCGTGTATCGCCGTTTGGGGAGTGAGCGGAACGCTCGACGCGCACCGCGAGTGGTTCACCTACAACACGCGCGGCGGGCAGGCAGGCGGCCTGGGTGAAGATGACGCCGCGCATTTCCACGACCATCGCAACCAGAGCATATCGGCCGTCATGTCGCGCTGGCTGGGCGCGGACGTGCCCGATCGCCACGGGGCGCCGCAAATCGCAGCACTTTCTCCCGAAACTATCCGCGCGGTCAGCCGGCTGGCCACGTTCATCATTCTCGCGCTCGCGGCCTTCGGCATGTGGCGAATCGGCGGTCTGGTCAAACGCCCGAAGGGCGCCGACGCGCGCGACGCGCGCATCTTCGCAGCGGCGCTGCTGCTGGCGATCACCCTGTCGCCGTTATTGCGACAGTACTACCTCGTCTGGGCGATTCCGGCGCTGTTCGCGCTCGCGACCGAGTCGCGCAACGAACGGTTGCATCGATCCGCGGTGATCATGATCGGCGTGTGGACGGCCGGCATGCTGGCATGGCTGTCGCCCGCGCTGCGCGCCAGCGGTATTCATCTGGCGATGTTGCTCGTGATGTTGGGAATGCTACTCACGACCCGAATGCGGACGATCGGCGATTCACCCTTCGAACCGGCGGAAGATGACGCAGGCGTTGTGACCGCCGAAGCCGAACGAGTTTGACAGCGCGATGTTGACACGCGCGTCGCGGGCCTCGTTCGGCACATAGTCCAGGTCACAACCTTCGTCCGGGTTCTCAAGATTGATCGTCGGGGGCACGGTGTTGTGCTGAATCGCCTTTACGCACGCGATCGCCTCGATGCCGCCGGACGCGCCCAGCAGGTGCCCCGTGGCGCCCTTGGTGCTGCTGACCAGCAGCCCGTTGCGGGCATGAGCGCCGAAAACACCCTTGATCGCGTTTGTTTCCGCCAAGTCGCCGAGCGGCGTGCTGGTCCCATGGGCGTTGATGTACTGCACGTCTTCGGGATTCAGTTTCGCGTCGCGCAGCGCAAGGCGCATCGCGCGACCGGCGCCGCTCCCCTGCGGATCAGGCTGAACCATGTCGCTGGCGTCCGCCGTCGCGCCGTAGCCGATCACTTCGCAGTAAATAGTGGCGCCGCGACGCCTGGCGTGCTCCAGCTCTTCGAAGATCAACGTGCCGGCGCCTTCGCTCAGCACGAAGCCATCCCGGTCCTTGTCGAACGGACGTGACGCGTGAGTGGGGTCGTCGTTGCGCGTGCTCAGCGCTTTCATCGCCGCAAACGCCGCGATCCCGAGCGGCGTCAGCGTCGCCTCGGAACCGCCGGTCATGACGATGTCGGCGAAGCCGAACCGGATCGCGTTGAAGGCGTCGCCCATCGCGTTGCCTGCCGAGGCGCAGGCCGTTGCGACGGACGTGTTGATCGCCTGGAAGTTCAGACCGATGGAGATATGTCCGACGGCCGAATTGCCCATGATCTTGGGAATGGTGAACGCGGAAACGCGACTCGGCCCTTTGTTGAGCAGGCGCGTGTGCGACTCTTCCAGTTCGCCAAGACCGCCGAGACCGGCCCCCATGATGACACCGGAACGCGTGGGTTCAAAACCCTCTTCGGTCAGGTGACCATCGTCCCGCGCCATCAGCGCGCTCGCGTATGCAAGCTGCGCAAAGCGGTCCATTCGCTTGATCATGCGCTGATCAGCGAACTTCGTCATATCGAAGTCGCCACAATAGCCGCCGATGCGCGAGTCGTACGGCGCCGCGTCGAAATGGGCGATGCCGCTGATGCCCGCGCGAGCGGAAATCAGACCATCCCAAAACTCCGCGACCGACGCGCCGAGCGGCGTGACGGCTCCCAATCCGGTAACGACGATTCTACGTTGCGACATGACGCAGCGGGCCTAGCCCTGACTATCCAAATGCTGCTTGATGTAGTCGCAAGCCTGACCCACGGTCTGGATCTTTTCGGCTTCCTCGTCCGGGATGTTGATCTCGAACGCTTCTTCGAGCTCCATCACAAGCTCAACGGTGTCCAGCGAGTCGGCGTTCAGGTCGTTCACGAACGATGTCTCGCGCGTGATCTCGTCCTTCGAAACGCCCATCTGCTCGCTCACGATGTCCTTTACTTTGCTCTCGATATTCGTCAAATCGAGCACCTCGGTTCCTCCACAGGGAACAGTTTCGCCGTTATTGCCAACGGAATACCGTACGCGGGCTCCGCCGCGTCGGACCGCGAGCGACGCCGTCGCTACGCGGGGTCGCCCAAAACGGAAAAATCGTAGCGACATCCAATGGACTTGCCAAGCCGGGCGGGAGCGACTGGGACGATTCCTGGGCCCCGGCCGCCGATCACGCGACGACGGCGCCGGATTGCGGGCCGCGAAGGAGCAACCCCACCGGATCGCCGATGTCCCATGCCTCCCGGGACACAACGCCGCCCTTCGCGTCCGTCAACTTGCAGTTGTGGTCGTCAACCAGCGCCAGCGTCGCAAACCGGTCGCACAGAGCTTCCTTCCACCGCGGCGATCGCCCGACCCGAAACGCGAGCCAGTGATACAACTCGTGCAGAAATACGAACAGCGCCAGTCGCTCTGCGTCAGGAACCGTCAGATACAGCAGCGGCCTGCGCCAGCCGCGCGAGTGACGCTCGGTGGGCGCCGCGCTGATCGCGAAACGAAATGGGTACGGATTCTCGCGTCCGATGTTCACATAGATCAACGAATCCCGGTAATAGCATGTGCCCGAAAACGGCGCGCCGCGACTGAAGCGGACACGTGTGACCAGGCCGTCGGTGCGCCACCGCCGCGCGTGCCACGCGAACAGCGCATGCAGGCGCACCGAGTCGCAAGCTGTTGAATTGCGGAAGTCCAAGCCCGCCTCCTTGCGGGTTTCTTGTCGGCTGCTACGGAGCCGAGCAATCCGAGCCAAAGTCAGCGAGCAGCAGCGCCAGATCATCGAGGCCGATCGACGCCGACGCTGTCGCGCAGTTCAACTGCGCAGAATAACCGGGATCACCCGGACTCTTGCCGAACGCGCCAAGCACGCCCGCGAGATCGGCAAGATCAACGCGACAATCACCGTCGATATCGCACACGCATGAGCCCGGTCCCGGGCATCCCTGATCGGCGCTGACCGAAATCCGCACAGGCAGATTGGCCGAATACCAGCGCGGCGGCGCGCCGAATCGCTTGTTCTCACGCGGCGCCGTGTTGAACAAACCGGCGTTGAACGTCAACTGCCCGATTGCGCTCGATGCGATCGACCACTCGTCGCCGACTGACGTCCCGAGGTTCTGCAGCGCGGCGGGAGTGGCACAGCCGGCGAGCACATTGTCGCCGCCGCCGTGCGCGATACCCACGCCCTGCGTGCTGTTCGGCAGTTCGTTGAGCGTAGAGGCGTCAAAGGTCATGTTGAGAAAATCGAAGCCGACATATCCACTGGCGGGGATCATTGCGGGTGGATCGATCAATGTCGCGTCAATGATGAGTTGAAACACGCCGGAAGTGTCGCGCGGAATTGTGAACGTTGCTGTGAAGGCGGCCTGTTCAATCCCCGCTTCGTCGACAAAGTCGACCAGCAAGGCGTACAGGCGGTCCGGGTCCGGCAGGACGCCGGCAAGATTGTTGTTAACGACAATCGTCACTCGCAATTCAGCCAGCGGCGCCAGTTGCGCCGGACTGACGGGCCAATTGGTCGCGACATAATCGTCCCAAACGATGTCGCCGGGGGCTGAGCCGCCCGCGCCATTCGATGTCGCCTCCGCCGGCCAGATTCCCCCCGCGACATTCCCCATTCGCAGGAAACGCACATTGCCACCCGCGCAGTCCGGGTCGAAATAGCAGGCGCAGTCATCGAAATAGATGTTCGAGAATCCGGCGGACTGCGGCGGGGCCATCCAGTTGTCGTAAACGACGACGCCGGTATCGCGCGTGGCCGTTTGCTGCGACGAGGAGGCAGTAAGGTCAAGCTGCGCCGCTGCGCGGGTGTTGATGATCCGAACGTCGCGTCCGTCAATCGCATCGGACGCCCGTGCCAATCCCGCCAGCGCGACGCCAAGGCCGACGATCAACCCCGGATACACGATCAGCCGCATGTTCCTTCCCCTTGGTTCCGAGAACAACTGTCCATGCTACCTCGCGCGGGGGCGCGCATCCAAGCCGATTCGCTCGTATGTGCAAAAAGAACGGGGCCGCCCATTCTCATGGACGGCCCCGCGAAACTCTAAGCCGAAAGGCTCAAATTACGGCGTGTTCGGATCGCAATCGTTGCCGAACTCGGACAGCAGACCGGCGAGGTCGGCCAGACCGATGATTTCGGGCGTGTTCGGATCGCCATCCTCATTGACCGCGCAGTTGGCGGTCGGCGGGTACAGCGCGTCGCCTTCGGACGAGCCGAAGCCCGACAGCAGACCCGACAGGTCGCTGAGGTCGACGTCGCAGTCGCCGTCAACGTCGCAGTTGCAACCCGCCAGCGGGCAACCGACAACGGCGGCCACGTCAACGGTGAACTCGAACGGGATGTTGTTGGCGAGGGCGATGTTCGGATCGGTAACGCTGAAGAACGAGAACGTCCAGAAAGCGCCCAGCCCGATGACCTGGTCAGAGAAGAGCGTCGGCGCGTCGAGCATCTCACCGAGAAGCGCGCTGGACGTCTGCGCCCAGAACGAGCCGTCCGCAAAACCGAGCGACGTGAACTGATTCGGCTCGGCGTAGAAGTTCGGATCGCCGAGGTCCGGGCACAGGTTCGGGTCGATGCCGAACGGAGCGACGAAGCAGCGACGACCGGCGCCGAACGCCATGCCGTTGGCCTGCTCGACGGCGCCCGTGTCATAGGTGCCCGAGCCCGGGACGCTCTCGATGATCGCGGTATTCCACCAGTCAAAGCCCACGTAGCCGAAAACACCGGCAGTCGGAGCCGGACCATTCGGATCGATGTAGGCGTTCGCGTCGATCAGCAGGTTGGCCAGCGTGGCGCCACCGAAAATGAAGCACGGCGAAGCGCCGTTCGTGGCGGCAGTCTGAGTCAGATTGCCGTCGCAGACCTCGGTGAACAGGCAGTTGACGCGGCTGGGAACGCCCGTGTGCGTAAGGGCGACCGTCGTGACGATCAGGCTGCCCATCGGGCGGTAGAACGTCGAGGGATCATTGCCGTCGAACTGGAAGGCGGCAAAATCGGCCAGGTAATCGTCATGAACCTGGTCGAAAATGCAGTTGAACTGAGCGACGTTCGGATCGCCGCCCGGATTCGCGCACGGCGCGTTCGGGCCGTCGATCGGGGTACCCGGGTCGATGCCCATGGGGTAGATCCAGAAGCCGATTTCGTTCGGATCGCGGCCGAGGCCGTTCGCGTCAACTTCCCAGATCTGCGGGGTGAGCGAGACGTTCAGCGCGGTGAAGCCGAAGCTCTTGGTGCGGTTGTTGTAAACCTGCGTCGCAACGCGATCGACATTCCCGACATTCTGGGTATCGCCGTTGACCCACCGCAACTCGCCGGTGGCATGGTTGTAATAAGCGACAGGCTTCATGTTGACCGGCTTGCCCACGTCTTTGAGGGCAACCTTGGTCGCTACACGCTTGAGCGCCGGGCTGTCGGCCATCGCCGAAGCGCTGACGAGCGCGACACACGCCAGTCCTAGCAGCGTGCTACTGAATTTGCGCATCTCCATTCTCCTCGCACAGTTAAGATGTGACTCGGTCCGTGACCGTGTTTACACAAAATACGCAAGCGGAAGAGCCCGCCCTGTGTCCAGATTGCTGATCCCCGTCCCCGGGCGCCGATCCGGCGCTATCTGACGTGGCGATTCCAATCACCAAGTCATCCTAGCGATCTCGCTCGAAAAATCAACCGAAAACACGCCGGCCGACGATCCGCGCTGACGAATGCTAGGGCCGCTATCTCGACAATCTCCACCGCGCCTTGACGCAAAATGCGATGGCGCAATAACTTCCAATAATTCATCAGGGATCGTCGGTAGAGTCGCAGTCGTTTGCAAACTGCGATAACAAACCCGCCAAATCCCGCAAATCCACGATGCCGTCCGGCGATCGCCCATCCCCGCCGCCGCCTGCGCAATCCGAATTCAATTCGCCGCTCAGCGAGAACTGGGACAGCAATCCGGCAAGGTCCGATAGGTCGACAAGGCAATCGCCCGTGTTATCGCAACTGCAATCCTGCGGCGGGTTCACCCCGCCGGGACATGTGCTCGGAACGTTGAAGTCGCGCGGGGCCCCCGGGTCGATCTTGACGATGAACGACAACGACTTGGCGGTCGCGTATATGAACGCCTGGTTCGGATCGAGGAAATTGATGTCGTTCAGGTCGGCCCAGTCGCCCAGGTTGTAAAGCCCATACGTAAGGAAGTCGCCGTTGGCCACGACCCCGTTGGGGTCGGCAAGGGCGTTCAAGCGAATGTCACCCACCGTCGCCGTCAGCGGATCGCCCATCCAGATGCCGGCGTCGAGGCTCGGGTCCAGCATGTCGAACTCGTGCGAACTGAACAGCAGCCAGGAAGTTCCGTCCTGATCGCCGACGCTGACGAGTTCGTTCGGGTCCGGATGTCCCTGCAGCGTTGCCTGGGAATTCCGCGGATTGTTCGCGGGGGCGCCGCCGCCGAGCGCGTATCCGACGCGCTGCTGCTCGGTCGGGCCGAGCGCGGGGTAATCGAGGATCAACGTGCCACGCGCCGTTGAGAAGGCGTCATGCACTTCGCCAAGGCCGGAAAAATCGAAGTAGCCGATGAAGGCCGGCTCGCCGGCTTCCAACAGAAACTGGCCGCGAATCGCGTATGTGACGGCTCCCGTGAAACTGTCCTGAATGAAGGCGTCCAGAAAGACGTTGCGCTGCGGCAGGCCGCTGTTGTCGGCTTCCACCACGACCACGAGATCAGTGATGTACGGCTGCTGCAGGAAGTCCGGATCGCTCGGGATAACCGGCCAGTTCGCGCTGGCGTTGTAATCATCCAAGGCGATATCGAGGAAGTCGCCCAGCAGGCCGTTCGCGTCGAGCACCTGCTTCGGCGCGGCATACGCTGGAGCCTGGTTGTTGCGCGTGGCGCCAATGGGAACCGTGATGCCGTAGCCAAGGCAATTCGGATCGTAGTAGCAGGTCGGGTCCGGCATCTGCGCGTTGAGGCCGTAGAAGCCGGCCAACGGCGCCGGGACGTCGGCCGAATTGAACACAACCGTCGTCGGAGCGCGGTCCACATGGCCGTAGCGCGGGTTCGGGATCACCTCGCCGGTGGCCAGATCGATGAAGTTGATCGCCTGCATATGGCGGATGCGTTTCCGCGCCGGCTTAGCGAATTCCGGAACGACCGTCCCCCTTCGCGCGTGGATCGCGCGGCCGCCGATCGCGGCGCGGCTCGTGGTAGGCCGCTGGAAAGCGCCGCTCACTGACGATTCAAGCTGGCTATTGCCCGCCAGCGCGGTCATCGCGCCGACGCCCATCAGGGCAAAACCGATTAACGTGCGACGCGTCTGCATGGCGTCTTTCCTCTCAATAACCGGATCAGAAGTCTGGGCCGATGCGCGCAAACAGTCAGCTGCGCGCCACCGGAAATCCCCCCAACATCGCGAGTTTTCGCGACCCTTCCAGCGTAGCGAACCGGCTTTTGAAATCAAGCCGAAATCGTTTTTCGGTCGGGGTTTACGTTCATTCCTTGGCCAGTCGGCCAACCGCCCGATAACAAGTGGCCCCGCAATTGACGGAACGGAAAACTCAGGATTCTGAGATTTTTTCCGCCCGCCCAGTGGAAATCCGAAAAATGGCGGTCCTAGGATTGGGTGTTCTCCGGACTGAAACTGGGGAGCTGATGGCTGGGGAACACAGTTGCTTGTCCCTCCTTTCTATGGGGAGCCGAAGGGAAGGAAGCTTGGGCAAGGCAAACACTCGAGGGCCAGCCGTTCCTTAATGGCTGGTCCTCATTTCTTTACAGAGCACGTGGTACGCCGCCATGGCTCCCCAAAAACGGGTGGCGTTCCGCATCGGTGAGCGGAAGGGCGCCGGGCAACCGGCCGCCCTCCGCCACTTTTCTTTTCTTGACCGGCTATTCTGTGATGCGTAGCGCCGGAATCGGCTCGCCGCCGCTCCCTTTTCGCAACGACCTCACATGTCCAGAGAACTCGAAACCGGCTTGATGTCACTACGCTTCTCGCGCCGCATGGCGCTCGCGCTGCTGGATGGCATCCCGCGGGAACACCGGCTGCATGTCCCGGTCACCGATGGCAATCATGCGACTTGGATCGCGGGGCATCTGGCCTGGGAGGACGATGACATCCTGTCGCATCTGGTTCCGGGGCGGGGCAGCAAGCTGGCCGAGTCCTGGCACGGACGATTCGCCCAAGGCAGCCGGCCGGGCGGCGACGCCGCCGCCTACCCCGCGTATGACGAGATTCGCGCCGCGCTCGATCGGTTTCGCGCGGAGCTCATCGGCTACCTTTCAGACTCCGTCGATCGTCTCGGTAACCCGCTTCCGGACGGGATTCACGCGTTTGCGAAGGACCTGGGCGCGCTGATGCCCGCGCTGGCCTGCCATGAGATGATCCACGTCGGACAGCTCACGGTCATCCGCAAGAGCCTGCGGCTGCCGCCGGTCTTTGGCTAGCCCGCTACGGCCGGGCGTCGGAGCCGCCATCGCGCCGCATGTGTTTGCCATACAACGTGCCTTCGGCGGTCATGCGGGCTTCCGGCGGCTGGGTCGCTTCCATCGCGGACCCGGGATGCGCGGCGAGTTCGCGGTGTTGGGTAAAGTAGTCGTCGATCAGATCGACCGCGTGCTCCAAATCGTCAGTGACGTGGAACAGGTCGAGATCTCCGGAGCTGATGCAGCCACGGGCGAGGACGTGATCGCGCAGCCAGTTGGCGAGCGGATTCCAGTAGTCCGAGCCGATCAGCAACACCGGGAACCTCGGGGCCTTACCGGTCTGAATCAGCGTCATCGACTCGAAGAACTCGTCGAGCGTGCCGAAGCCGCCGGGGAAGCACACATACGCGACGGCGTACTTCACAAACATCACCTTGCGGGCGAAGAAGTAATGGAAGTTCACTTCGATGTTCTGAAATGGGTTGGACTTCTGCTCGTGCGGCAGTGAGATGTTCAGCCCGACGCTCTTTCCGCCGGCTTCGGCCGCGCCTTTGTTGCCGGCTTCCATGATGCCGGGGCCGCCGCCGGTGATGATCGCGAAGCCGCGGCGTGTGAGCATGTCAGCGAGGCGGACGGCGTCTTGATAGGCGGGGTGGTTGCGGTCGGTGCGGGCAGAGCCGAAGATCGAGACGGCGGGGCCGACATTTGCGAGAATGTCGAAGCCCTCCACAAACTCGGCCAGGATACGAAACATGCGCCAGGTTTCCTGCGAGGCGTCTCGATAGGCGGGGGTATTCGGCATCGGTGGCTCCATAGCGGTCAGCCGGTGAAGGCCAGTTGTTCTCTTCTCGAAGCATAACCGGATGGCGTGACGGTCGGCGGTAGCATTGCGCTTCTTGTCAGCGGCGAAGCCGCGCCCCCGACGGAAGGGCCGTGAACGCATTGAGCGAATCAGGCAGCCAACCTACCCATTCGACCGCCGGCCGCGGCGCCGAGACGCCGGGCTGGAAATCGCGCGAGACACTGATCGCGCTGTTCACGATCGTAATGATCGCCGCGCATCTCGCGCTGCGTTTCGGCGCGCACGCGTCGCCGATGGCGCAGCATGCGCCATTGTGGCTTGTGTTCGTGCTGGGCGGTGTCCCGCTGGTATGGGAACTGCTCGCGAAAATGGCACGGCGGCAGTTCGGTTCCGATCTGCTGGCCGGCATCTCCATCGTTGCGTCTGTGCTGCTGGGTGAATACCTCGCCGGAGCGCTGGTTGTGCTGATGCTCTCTGGTGGTGAAGCGCTGGAAGCCTATGCGGTGCGCAGCGCATCGTCCGTTCTGCGGGCGCTAAGCAGGCGAATGCCTTCGGTCGCGCACAAGAAAGTCGACTCGGTTTTTGAAGACTTGCCTCTCGAACGCGTTGCGATCGGCGATGTTCTCGTTGTGTTTCCACATGAGATATGCCCGATTGACGGAACGGTTGTCGAAGGTCACGGCGTAATGGACGAGTCATATCTCACCGGCGAGCCTTACCGGATGTCAAAGACACCCGGCTCGTCCGTGCTTTCCGGCGCGATCAACGGCGAATCGGCCCTGACGATCCGGGCTGACCAGCTGGCGATAGACTCGCGCTATTCCAAGATCATGAAAGTCATGGAAGCGTCGGAGCAGCAGAAACCGCGCATGCGGCGCTTGGCGGATCAGTTGGGCGCATGGTACACACCCGTCGCGGTCGCGATCGGCATCGCGGCGTGGGTGTCGACAGGCGACGCGGTGCGATTTCTGGCCGTAATGGTCGTCGCTACGCCCTGCCCTCTGATTATCGCGATCCCCGTAGCAATCATTGGCTCAATCTCACTCGCGGCGCGGCGGGCGATCATCGTCCGCGATCCGTCTGCGCTAGAAGCGGCCGACACGTGTCGCACACTGATCTTTGATAAAACCGGAACGCTCACGTACGGCGAACCCAAACTGGTTGGACAGATTTGCGCCGAACCGGAACCGGCTGACGAGATATTGTCGCTGGTCAGCAGCCTGGAGCGATACTCGAAACACCCGCTTGCGCGAGCGATCGTGGCGGCCGCAGTTGAGGCCAAGGCGACCACCCATCCAGTAACAAAGATTGCCGAGCCACCGGGACATGGACTAAAGGGGATGGTCGGCGGGCGAGCGGTTGAGGTCACAAGCCGCGAGAAGCTGCTGGCCCGGCTCCCGGACGCCCCACTGCCGCCGCATGTCGGCGGGCTTGAATGCGTGGTCGTGATCGATGGGAAGTACGCGGCGACATACCAGTTCCGCGACACGCCACGGCGCGGCGGCGCCTCATTCATTCGTCATCTGAGGCCGCGTCACGGGGTGGAGCGCGCGTTAATGGTGTCGGGTGACCGCGAGTCCGAAGTGCGCTACCTGGCCGAGCGTGTGGGGATCGGCGACATATACTTCAGCCAGAGTCCGGAGCAGAAACTTGAAATCGTGAACAGAGAAACGTCCCGGGCGAACACGATGTTCGTCGGAGATGGAATCAACGATGCGCCGGCGCTGATGGCCGCAACAGTCGGCGTGGCATTCGGTCAGAACAGCGACGTAACGACGGAAGCGGCCGACGTCATCGTTCTGGACAGTTCGCTGGGCAAGATTGATGAGTTTCTGCATATCAGCAGGCGCATGCGGCGCGTCGCGCTACAAAGCGCTTGGGGCGGAATGGCCCTCAGCATCGTGGGCATGCTGTTCGCCGCCGTCGGCTACTTGCCGCCCGTTGCCGGCGCAATCTGCCAGGAGATTATTGACGTTGCCGCGGTCCTGAATGCGCTGCGCGTCGCGTTGCCGCCGAGGGCGCTGATAGACTTCGACGCCGGCGAATCGCCGCTGTAACGTGCAGGCGCAAGACGTTTGTCGAATCCGTAAGTCGCTCGCCCGGCGAGCGCGGATCAACGGAGGACCCCGAGAATGCGAGTACTCTCAGCGGCGATCGGGTTGTTGGCAGTCGTTTGTGGTAGAAGCTGCACAGCGACACGCCCGGTCAGCGTCAAGCCGGGAATCAATGATCCTTACAAAGCCGCCGACCTGAAGGTCGATGAATGGGTGGCGCGGTTCGAGGCGGAGAGCCGCGAGGTGTACGCCGAGCGCGCCGCGATCGTGGACGCGCTTGACATTCACCCGGGCCAGACTGTCGCGGATGTCGGCTGTGGCACGGGGCTGTTTGAGCCGATGCTCGCCCATCGCGTGACGGCCGCCGGGCGCGTCATCGCGATTGACATCGTGCCGGACTTTGTGAGCTATGTGCGCAAGCAGGTGGCGAAGCGCAGTCTTCGGCAGGTGTCGGCGCAGTTATGCAGCGAAACGTCCGTTGAACTCCCCGCCAATTCTGTCGACGCCGTGTTCGTGGCCGACACGTATCATCACTTTGAGTATCCCGAGGAAACGCTCGCCTCAATTCGCGAAGCGCTTCGAACGGGTGGCGCACTTTACATCCTTGACTTCGAGCGTATCGAGGGCGTGAGCCGGGACTGGGTGCTCGGGCACGTGCGAGCCGGGAAGGCGGACGTGCGCGCGGAAATCGAGCGGGCGGGTTTTCGGTTTGATGGCGAACTAACGCCGGCGGCGCTGAAGGAGAATTACCTGATCCGGTTTACGCGCAACTAAGGCCAGTTTTGGACGCGGTTGCTCGCATGGCGCCGCGGCATTACTTACACCGTCAGCGGAATGTGCTGAATCTCCGCCGGGCGGAAGCGGCCGATCGCGCGTTCCATCGCCGCGAGCAATGAAGGCGCTTCGATCGCATCGGGCAATCCGCGACGGCGGCGCTCGGCGCGAATGATCCCCAGCGCCACCATGTCGCACGCGAGCGGATCGAATGACGCCAGTATCGCGCCGGCGTCAGCGATGTCATCCAACTCCGCGTCCGGGCCGTTGCGAAACACGATGCGCAGCCCGTTTACGAGGTTCAAGCGCAGCTTCGTTTGAACGATGGGCGATTCCCACACCTCCGCCACAAACGGCGAACACCCGTTCGCGTGATAACGCGCGGGTCGGCGGATGATGGCGTGTGAGATGTTCTTCAAACACCCCGACATGCCGGCGATCATGTGCGTCTTGATGAACGGCACGTTGATGACGGCGTCGGCCTCGAGCCAGTAGTTTGCCACGGCCTCCGGCTGTCCGCCGACAGTGATCGTCTCGCCCCATCCGCTGGCGGGCATGCGGCATCCGAGTTCTCGCGTCATGTGGTTGGGCGCTTCGACGAGCGCGATTTTGTCGGGCGTGTAGCCGACACTGTCGAGTTGCCGAACGATAGCGGTCGCCATTGCGCCTGTCGTGTTGAGCGTGCTCGCGGCGACGGCGTTGAACTTGACCACGATTCGTTCGGCAGAGCCGAGAATCTTGTGCCAGGCGGCCCGCGAGTTCTTTTCCCCCGTCAGACCGATCAGCACGCTGTCCAGCATTTCCTCGACCGCGACCGGGTCCGCGACTGCCGCGTGCAGTACTTGTGGCGATCGCAGATCCACCACCGGCGCGCGACTCTCCTGCGCCAGCCACGGCGGTGTCGACCGCTCGGGGTTTACGGGGCTGTCGGGCGGAACGGACTGCGGAGGCGTGTCGATTGGAGGCTGATGCGCGTGCGCGTGCGTCAAACCCGCCAGCGCCGCGCCGGCGGCCAGCCGAATCGCATGGCGCCGCGAGACGCGCCCCTCATTTTTGACCCCGTTCGAATCCATCGATTACTCTTATCGGCTGGCCGACGAACGCCGCGCAGGCGGGCGACAATCGGGAAACGCTGGCGGTTTCACTCCAACGAGACGGAATGAGCGACCTTCGACAACGACATGACGCAGCGGCGGCCCGGCTGGCCGAATATGGGCAGGGTCATCTGCTGCGGTTCTGGGACGAGCTGAGCGACGGCGAGCGCGGAGAGCTGCTCGCCGACATCGAAGCCGTCGATTTTGCGCGTTTCGGGCCATTGATCGAGACGCATGTGCGGGGCAAACCCGCTTTCGATCCGCCGAAGTCGATCGAGCCCCCAAGGGCATTTCCGCCGCAGCCGGGACCTGACCAGCAAGAGTTGTACAAGCGCGCTCGGGCGCGCGGCGTTGAGGCGATTCGCGCGGGGCGCGTTGCCGCATTCACGGTCGCCGGCGGCCAGGGCACGCGCCTGGGTTATGACGGCCCGAAAGGCGGCTTCGCGATCAGCCCGGTCCGCAATGCTCCGCTGTTTCAGTTGTTCGCCGAGGGGCTGCGCGGCGTGGAGCGGCGCTGGGGACGGGCCGTGGACTGGCACATCATGACCAGCCCGGCGAATCACGATGAAACAATTCGGTTGTTCGAGTCGGCCAACTGGTATGGTCTGAGGCGTGGGCAGGTGCGCTTCTTCAAACAGGCGCAGGCGCCGGCGTTTCATCAGAACGGTTTGGTCGCACTCGAGCAGAAACACCGCATCGCCCTCTCACCCGACGGCCACGGCGGCAGCCTGGCGGCGCTGCGCGCGAGCGGCGCGCTGGAGCAGATGCGCGCGGCCGGCGTGGATGTAATCAGCTACTTTCAGGTCGACAACCCGCTGGTCAAGCCGATTGATCCGCTGTTCATCGGGTTGCATCTCGAGATGGGTTCGGAAATGTCGAGCAAGGCGGTGGCGAAGGCGCATGACCACGAGCGCGTCGGCGCCTTCTGCGACGTTGACGGCAAACTGCAGGTGATCGAATACAGCGACCTGCCGGAAGCGCTCGCCGTCGCGCGTAATCCCGACGGCTCACGCCGCTTTGATGCGGGCAGCATCGCCATTCACGTGATCTCGCGCGAGTTGGTCGAGCGTTTGACCGATCCGCGCTCGGCCGCCCCGATGCCATGGCACCGGGCGCTCAAGCGAGTCCCGTTTGTAAATGACGCCGGGCAGACGGTGAACCCGAGCGAGCCGAACGCCGTAAAACTGGAAATGTTCGTTTTTGACGCGGTTCCGCTCGCAAAGAACCCGCTGGTGCTGTTCACGCCGCGGGCGGAGGAGTTCTCGCCCGTGAAAAACGCCGAAGGCGACGATTCTCCCGCTACGACGCGGCGCGATCTCATCCGTCGGGCGGCGAAGTGGCTGGCGGCATGTGGCGTGAATGTGCCGCGCGGAGCGGACGGTGAGCCGCCGCAACCCATAGAAATCTCACCGGAATACGCCATAGATGTCGATGATCTGAAAGAGCGACTTGGCGGGAGAGCGCCGCACGTCGATTGGAGCAAGCCGGCGCTGCTCGCCTGAGCGCCGCGCGGAGACGGATGATCTTGCTGATGCGTAAGACCACTACTCGCATTTGCTTCGGCGCCGCAATGCTGGCGCTATTCACGCTCGTCGACCGCGTCATCGCCCAGCAGGACGGAGCGCAAGGGCCGCCGGTTCGAATCACCGGTGGCGCCAATCCGGAAGGCAACTTCGAATATCAGGTCTTCAATCTGTCGAAGCAGCGCATCACCGAAATCAGCTTCCCGCATTTCAAAGCGGATATGTTCACGACGCCGGCCGGCTGGCAGCAGGAAATGACGAACCCTGCGCGGATGGGAACGAACAAACCCGGCGTCGCCCGCGCCTGGGTGGAGGGCAAGTCACAGGGCATTCTGCCCGGCGGCTCGGCCGAGTTCGATCTGCGCACGCCGGCGGAAACCGACATTCCGCGGCGCTTCGGTGTGGTGACCGTCCGCTTTGAGGACCGCACGACATACCCCTATGCGGGGGTCGAGTTGCCGAGCGCGCCGACAACCACCGAGCAGTATCAGATGCTGATCGGGCTGGGGCTGATATTCGCAATCATTGTCGCCGCGCGGGGGCTGCGCTCGAAGCGCCCCGTCGGCGAGCCGATCGGCGAAGACGATCCGGGGGACGCGCCCGCCGAATAGGCGAGCCGTTTGCGCCCGTGACATTCGTCGTTGAAACGCAGGACTTGAGAAAAGACTATCGCGGCCGGCCCGCGCTGGCGGGAATCGCGCTGCGCGTGCCGCGCGGGTCGCTGTTCGGTTTTCTCGGTCCGAATGGCGCGGGAAAGACGACGGCGATTCGCATTTTGATGGGCCTGCTCCGTCCGACTGCCGGTAGCGCGTCGATCCTCGGGATGGATTGCTGGCGAAATGGCCCGCGTTTGCGACGCGAAGTCGGCTATCTCCCCGGCGATGTGCGCCACTATGCGTCCATGACCGGACGACAGACGCTGCGCTTCATGGACCGCGCGTTCGGCGGCGGTCACATGCGCCGCGCGGAGCGGTTGGCCGAGCGGCTTGAGCTTGAACTCGACAAGCGCTTACGCGCGTTTTCAACCGGCATGCGGCAGAAACTCGGCCTGATTCAGGCGCTGATGCACGAGCCGCAAGTGCTGATCCTCGACGAGCCGACCGCCGCGCTGGATCCGCTCGTGCGTCAAACGGTGTTTGACCTGTTGCGCGACGCCGCTCAAAAGGGGCGAACCGTTCTGTTCAGCAGCCACACGCTCAGCGAAGTCGACGCCTTGTGCGATCATGTCGCGATCGTGCGCGGCGGCAAGCTGATTGAGCAGGAGCGATTGGCGACTTTGCGACAGCGCGCGCCGCTGCGCGTGGAGGCGTGGTTGGATGGCGCGGCGAGTTCGAACGGCGCCGTGCCGACCGGCCTCGCAGTGCGCGAACGCCGCGCGGACCGCATTGTCGGGCATTGGAGCGGGCCACGCGAGGAGTTGCTGATCTGGCTGCAAGCCCAACGCGTCGCGGACTTCACCGTCGTCCCGGACTTTGAGTCGTTGTTCATGAGCTACTACTCTGCGGACGAAGTGCGCGAAATCTGCGACCCGATCGGCGGGGACGCGTCATGACGCGGGCGATTCTGCTGAAATCGGCGCGAGAGTCGTGGTGGATGGTGTTGATGGCCGTCGCCGCGATCCTGCTATTCGAAACGCTGTTCTGCCGCGCGATGGTGTCGGTCGCCGACAGCCTGCCGAACATCCTCTCCAACCGGCCCGCGCTGCAGTACTTCATTCGCATGCTGGTCGGTTCGGACATTGGCGACGTCATCACGCCGACGGCGCTCGTCACAATCGGCTTTGCGCATCCGTTTTTGCTCGCGGTCACGTGGGGGTTGCTGCTGACGATCTGCTC
>JAGQOO010000170.1 GCA_020427345.1 Phycisphaerales bacterium
ATATGCCCCGGGCCGATCCCACAGCAGCCGCCGAGAATGTTCGCGCCGGCGTCGATCAGGTCGCGCATCGCGGCGCCGAAGTCGTCGAGATCGACGTCATACGCCGGTACGCCGTCTACGAGATCCGGCACGCCGCCGCTGGGCCGGGCGAGGATCGGGCGCTTCGTGTTCGCCCGCAGCGCCACGACCGCCGGCAGCGCGTGCGCGAACCCCGCCCCGCAGTTCGCGCCGATGACGTCGACACCCGCGTCATCCAGCGCCTTCGCGACATCCGCCGCCTCTTCGCCGCCCGCGCTGCGCGTGCGCTGCGGTCCCGCGTCGAACGACATGCTCGCGATGATGGGCAAATCGCACAGTTCGCGCGCGATCTCAACCGCCAGCAGCAACTCGGTCGTCTCGGAAAACGTCTCGAAGCAAAGCCCATCGACTTCGGCGTCGATGAGCGCCTGTATCGACGTGCGAAACGCGTCGCGCAACTCGTCGATCGGGCGCTCGCCGATACTCATGATCGCGCCGGTCGGGCCGACGACGCCCACGACGTACGCCGGCCCCGAGACCGCTTCGCGCGCCAAACGCGCCCCGGCGTCGCATAACGCGGCGACATCGACGTTGTCGACACCGCGCGCCGCGAGAGCAATCGCGTTCCCGCAGAATGTGTTCGTGGAAAGCAGTTTGGCGCCGGAGGCCAAATACTCGGCCGCAACGGCCTTCACCAGGCCCGCTCGCTCGAGATTGGCGAACTCGGCGGGCCGCGATCGATCGACGCCTCGAGCATACAACTCGGTCGACCACGCCCCGTCCGCCACAACGGCGCGCCGGGCATGGCTCAGTTCAGCGAGAAAAACGCCAAGCGGGGTCATGCGCGCTCCGAACGAAAGCCGCGTATCACGCCGCTGTCACTCGAGCGGCGGCTTTTCTTCGGGATCGTGCTTGAAAAACGGACGGGCAATGTGCCACGCCAGCCCGCGCGCCAGTTTGATCGCTTCGCGATCGACATCATCGGGAATCGAGTATTCGAGGGCCGGACGATGCACGGAAAACTCGCCGTCGCGCTCTTCCGCCGGCCACACGCGGGCGGACGCCTCCGGCGCGTCAACCGCGATCACCTTCATGCGCGCCGTCAAACTCGGTTCCAGCAGCGGCACATCCGGCGTTTTTTGCAAACGCAGGTTCGTGACGCGAACGCACATGACATAGTCGGCGTCCAATTCCCGCCCGACACGCGACACCGGCCACTCGTCGAAGTCCTTGTTACGTCCGCGCAGCCGCATCGCGTCGCCAAATGGAACAACCTCGATGTCAACTTCCTTTTCGACGAGCAGCCGTTCGAAGTGGCTCTGCAACGTGCGGGCGAAGATCGGATTGGCCTGATCGGGGCTGGCGTAGTCAACCAGGATCGCCAGCCGGCTACCCTTGGGCGCATCGACCTGCTTGTCAACGGTTTTCTGATAAGCGCCGGAAATGTAGAGCAGTGCGCCGATCTGCTGACCGCAGCCGGTCAGCAACGACAGGCCGGCCAGCCCGACGAGGACGGCGCCAGGCCGACGCGCGGGCGACATCAATGCAACTCCACGCGACGATCGTAGAACCGGCCCACGAGCTCATCGGCGAATTGCCGCATGGTCGCGTCGCGCACCTCGGCGTCGTCGATGCCCCATGCGCCCGCCGGAGAGTCGGTTGGCCAGACCGTGTCGATCGAGGCAGTGAAAGTCGGCTGATGATCGAAATAGTCAGCGTCGTACACGCGGATGTTGGCGGAAACGCGGCCGCGATACAGATGGGGGCTGTCGGCTTCACGCGTGGCGTACTGGGTGAGGTCGATGACCATCACCTTGGTGGCGCCGAACTGCGCGCCGATGCGCGCGGGATCGCGCATGGACCAGCGCGAATCACGCCGCTGAAGCTCGTCGATCGTGCGCGGCGAGACTACAGTCGCGCCCTTTACGTTCTTCTCTACCTCGCGCGAAATGTATTCGCTCAGCTCGTACTGCACATGCGGGAAGTCGAAAAGCGTCTCCATCTCGGCATTGACGAGAATGCAGAGCTTCTCGTTGTTCATGTATGGATACTCGGCCTTGACCGTCTTTTTCGGCGCAGGCAGGAGGACAGCCAGCGCGCCGGCCAATTGGCAACCGGGCAGCGCAACGAGAACCGCGCCGAGCGCAGCAGCAGTCATCATTGCTCGGAATCGTCTTGCGGGATGGCGGGTCGGGAGGGTCATCTTTTACCTCACTGGCTGGTCGCCCCATATACTACCAATAGACGCCAATTTGCCAAATGGCGCCGCCTTAGGCGGGACGGAGCGCCGCGAATGAGTGAAGCCCCGGCTGAACAGGACTTGCGGCTGATCTGCCTGCGTTGCGACCGCGTGTTGCGGGCGAAAGCGACGTGGGAAGGCCGCGAGGCGAATTGCCCGTTTTGCGGCAGTGTGATTCGCGTGCCAGAACGCCCCCCACCCGGCAAGATCGCGCGGGCAAAGGCGCCATCGAGTTCGCGGCGGGCGTTCAACTTCCCCTGCCCCCACTGTGAGACCATGTTGGAGGCCGACACGGGGCTGATCGGCGAAGCCGCTTCGTGCCCGACCTGCACAGCGCGGTTCCGCGTGCCGCACTTATCCGGACTTCGACGACTGCCCGCGCAGGCCGAACTGATTTCCGCCCCCGAGGCCAAGGAGCAGCCCGCGCACGCCTTCGCCGCGTCCGGCGAACAGGCGCCGCAGATCGTCCGCGACGCGACCGGCGAAATGCAGATCCGCTGCCCGTATTGTTCGCATCTGAACGACATCGACGTTGACGCGTGCGACAACTGCAACGCCCCTTTCACCATGGAGGGCGCTTCGTCAACGAGCAAAGTGCGCGGCCGATCCGACGCGACCACGTCGCTCATCGCCGGCATCCTGTCGCTGCCGCTGTTCTTCGCCGTCGTGCCCGGCGTGCTGGCGGTTTGGTTCGGCGGGCGCAGCGTGGCGGCGACGAACCTGTCGCGCGTGCCGTTGATGGCCGGCATCGGCGCGGGGCTGGGTTTCTTGTCGCTGATCGGCGCGGGCGTGTACTACACGCTTTAGGCGCCGGCGGCCACCGGCAGGCGCGGTCGCGCCACCCCTCGCGCCTCGCGTTACACTTCGCGAAACGCGGAGACTGATCCATGTCGACTATTGTGCGCGTCCATTTGTTGCTATCGCTCATCGCGCTTCTGGCGCCTACCGCGCGAGCGCAGGCCGAAGAATCGCCGATCCCGCCCGGTGAGTCGATTACGCCCGAACGCATCTGTGCGCTGCGCAGCGTGCGCGAAGCCGTGATCTCCCCCGACGGCGACGCCGTCGCGTACGCGCTACGCATTCCGCGCGATCTGACCAGGGAGGACGACGGCGATCCGTGGGTCGAACTGCATGTTGTCGATGTCAGCGACATGCCCTCATCGCGCGGGTTCGTCACCGGCAACGTCGAGATCACCGGTATCGCATGGCGGCCGGACGGCGGCGCCATCAGCTTTCGCGCCAAGCGTGACGGCGACAAACACAAACGCCTGTACGTCATCCCACTGAACGGTGGCGAAGCCGAGCCGCTGGTCACGCACGGCGCGGACATCGGCGGCTATGCCTGGGCGCCCGACGGGCGGCGCATCGCGTTTATCGCAATCGAGCCGAAGCCGGATCGCGCGGAGAAACTCGAAAAGAAAGGTCTCGATCAGCACGTCATCGAAGAGCAGGATCGGCCGAAACGGGTGTGGATTGTCGATACCGGAGATCCCGCCGCCAAGCCGCGCATGCTTCCGATGGATGGGTCGGCCGTCGCGCTAGCCTGGCGTCCGGACGGCGCCCGCCTCGCGGTCCAAGTCGCGCCGTCGTCGCGAATCGACGACACAATGATGTGCAGCACGCTGATCACGGTTGACGCGGAGACCGGCGCGGTCGCGCGCGTGATTGACTGGAAGGCCAAGATGGGAGGCTTCGCGTGGTCGCCGGGCGGCTCACACATCGCCCTGATCGCCGGCGAGGATCTGTTCGACCCGTCCGCGGGCCGACTGTTGGTTGTGCACGCGGATGAAACCGCCCCGCTGAACGTACTGCCCGGCTTCGAAGGGCAGGTCGAAACGCTCGCGTGGCAGGACGACGAAACCTGCATGTTCATCACGCACGAGGGCGTATTCAGCACATTCGGAAAAGTCGGCGCGCGCGGCGCGGGGCTCAAGACGATTGTTCCGACCGGCGGCCCGATTCTCACGTCGCTCAGCCTCAGCCGCGACGGCCAGTCCGCCGCCTTCATCGCCGATGCGCCGGCGCATCCGTCCGAGGTCTACTTCATGCGGCATGGCGACGAAGGGCCGGGCCGGCTGACGGACAGCAACCCGTGGCTAAGCGGCGCCCGCCTCGCGCCGCAGGAGCCAATCCGCTACGCCGCGCGTGACGGCGTGGAGATTGACGCGATCCTGATGCGCCCGCTCGACCAGCAGCCTGACACGCGCTATCCACTGATCATCCTCGCCCACGGCGGGCCGGAGTCGCACTTGTCGAACGGCTGGCTGACGCACTACAGCTATCCCGGACAGATGGCCGCCGGGCGCGGCTACGCCGTCCTCTATCCGAACTATCGCGGCAGCACCGGCCGGGGTGTCACGTTCAGCAAACTCGGCCAGCACGATTACGGCGGAGCCGAGTTCGACGACATCGTCGATGGCATTACGTTTCTCGATCAGATGGGATTGGTTGACCCGGCGCGAGTCGGCATCACCGGCGCGTCCTACGGCGGCTACGCATCCGCGTGGGCCGCGACGAAACTGTCCGACCGTTACGCCGCCGCCGTCATGCAGGTGGGCATCAGCGATCAGGTCGCGAAGTTCGGCGCGACCGACATACCGCAGGAGATGTACCACGCGCATTCCAATGCGTGGCCATGGGAGGATTGGACGTTTTTCGAGGAGCGCAGCCCGATTCGCTATGTTGAAAATGCCCATACCCCGATCCTGATCTGTCACGGCGAGAAGGACACGCGCGTGCATCCGAGCCAGGCCATGTCGCTGTATCGCTATCTGAAGACATACGGCAAAACGCCCGTGCGACTCGTCATGTATCCGCATGAGGGACACGGCAATCAGCGGGCCGGCGCGCGATACGACTATTGCCTGCGGATGCTGCGCTGGTTTGATCACTATTTGAAGGGACCGGGCGGCGCGCCGCCCCCCGTTGAGGTTGTTTACTCGCCTGAATTCGTGGGAGACGTCGCCGTGAAGCCCGAAACCGAAGATGAGCAACAGCCCGCTGACGAACCCGAACAGACGGGCGCGCGATGGTATCGACATGACACGACCATTCTCGACAGTCCCGTACTGAAGCCCGCCGACGGCGGCGATATCCTTGAATCTGATCCGATGAAGGCAGCGTTGCCTTTCAGCGAGGCCGTTGTGTCATGGAATATCGACACACCTCAGAAAACCGGGTTCGCGGTGGAGATGCGCGTGCGCGCCGAATCTGACGCATGGTCCCCCTGGCTGTTCCTCGGTGACGGCGCCGGGACGGACGGCGAAACCCCCGCCTTCGAACGCGTGACCACGTTTGACGGCGGCGCGATCGACGTTGACTACTTCCGCTCAGCCCGGCAATACGACACATTGCAACTCCGCGTACATTTGCGATGCAATGCGGAAACAAAGCCGACGGTGAACCGGCTGGCCTTCTGCGTCAGTGATCGCGTCGACGGCGAGCGCGCCACATCAGGCGCACCTCGCCCGGCTCCCGAGAAGTGGCAGCGCCGCCTCGATGTCCCCTTCCGCGGCCAGGTAACGCCGCGCGCCGAACTTGCCGGCCGCATCTGCAGCCCCGCGTCCGTCGCCATGACACTCGCCTACTATGGCGTCGACATCCCGACCGAAACCGTCGCCGACGCGTGCTTCGACCGCGCGCATGACATCTACGGCGCCTGGCCACGCGCGATTCAGGCCGCTTACGGCTTCGGCGCTCCCGGCTACCTGACGCGCATATCCGATTGGGCTGACGTCGAAGACGCGATCGTCGATAATCGGCCGCTGATCATCTCCATCCGCGTCCCGCGCGCCGGCGATCTGCGCGGCGCGCCGTATGAAACCACCGCCGGCCACCTGATTGTCATTACCGGTTTCACGGCCGACGGCGGCGTGTGCGTAAATGACTCCGCCGCCGACGACGCCACGACCGGGCAGGTCGTCTATCGCCGCGAAGACCTTGAAAACGTCTGGATGCGCGGTTCCGGCGGCTTGACGTATGTGCTGTTCCCGCCATCGCCGCCGCTGCGGGAGCAATAGGCGGCTCGCAGGGCGATCCGGCCCCGGCTAAACTTGGGCTTTCCGAACGCGGAGGCAACGGCCGGTGCGGCTGAAAGCGTGGACAATCGCAGTCTCAGCCCTGCTCGTGGCAACGGCCTGCCGGCGTCCGCCGCCGCCGGAGCCGCGCGTCGCCCTGCTGACCGGCGAGATCATCTGGCGTGAAGCCCAATCGCCCGAACTTCGGGTGCGTATCAAAGACGGCGCCGCCGAGCGTGTGTTGCAATGCGAGTTCTCGAAGGACTCCGAAATCTACCTCAACGACCGTTTCGCGCCGCTCGAGGAGTCACTCGTCGGCGATCAGGTTGAGTTGCGCGGCGAATTCGTCGAAACGCCCGGCGCGGCTCCGTCGGATGAGCGCTTCGCGGTCGAGACGATGCTGATCAAACGCGTCACGGCGCCGACGCCATTGCCCGCTCCGGCGGCTGCGCTGCTCGACGCCAACACGCCGACGCTGCCGGCTTCGCAACAACAGCCAACACCACCGGAACCGCCCGACAAAACGCCGCCCGGCTCCGCAATCCGAACAAACACCCCCGAACCCGATCAGGAGGCGCCGTATGCCAGTTGAACCGCTGATTCAGTCCGTCATCGCGCGTGAGATCCTCGACTCGCGCGGCAATCCCACCGTGCATGCCAGCATTATTCTCAACAACGGCGTCGCCGCGTCCGCCGCCGTCCCGAGCGGGGCGTCCACCGGCGAGAACGAAGCCGTCGAGCTGCGCGACGGCGACAAAGCTCGCTATCTGGGCAAAGGCGTGCAGAAAGCGGTTAACAACGTCAACTCCGTGATCGGCCCGGCCCTGCGCGGCCTGTCGCCGCGCCTGCAGGAGC
>JAGQOO010000171.1 GCA_020427345.1 Phycisphaerales bacterium
TAGATAGTCGTCCCAGCCGTCGAGATTCTGGTAGTGCGTGCCGCCGACATGCGAAATCGACGCCACGCCGGTACCGACCATGTCTGCGCCATGCCACAGCGCGTCGCGATAGACAAACGCGCTGTGCGGCCCGGGCTTGACCATCGTGTACGCGCTGGAGACGACGTACCCGGCTTTCTCAAACTCTGAAAACGCGTAATCCACCCAGGCGCGTTTCTGCGACCAACTGGCGATCGGCGATTGCCCGCCGTCCTTGATCTCGCGCGAGATGCGGGTGTTGTGCGGCAGCTCCATCTGGTAGATCGTGACGCTGTCAGGCGACAAATCGATCATCTTCTCGACGGCGGCGCGCCACTTCGAATCCGTCTCGCCGACCATGCCCGCGATCAGGTCGCAATTCACCTGCTGAAAGCCGATCTCACGCACCCAGTCATACGCGCGGAAAATCTCCGGCGACTGATGCGCGCGGCCGTTCGCCTCAAGAATCTCGTCATCAAAATGCTCGACGCCCAAGCTGATTCGCGTAACGCCGATCGACTTGATCGCTTCGAGCTTGTGCCGTTTGAGCGTGCCGGGTTCACATTCGAGCGTCACTTCGCGGGCGGCGTCCCAGCGCCAATGCTGGTTGATCCGCTCTACGAGGCCGAGCAATTGCTTGTCACTCAGAAAACTCGGCGTGCCGCCGCCAAAATACACGAAATCAAACTGGCGATTTGCGAAGCGCTCGTGATTGCGATAGAGCGCGATTTCGCGCGTCAGCCCGGCCAGATAGCGCTCGACGTCAGCGCCGTTCTTGTCAGTGTAGACGCGGAAATAGCAGAATTTGCAGCGCTTCCGACAAAACGGGATGTGCATGTACAGCCCGATCGGCGGCGGCGTTTTCCCGGCGCGATCGCTATCCGTCGGCCCCGCGCCCGGGCGCGTCGACAGTGTTTGCTCAACGGCAGACACATGGGCCGGCAACCAGGCGGAGTACGGCGGATAGTTTGAAACGAAATAGCTGCCGACCTCAGTTGACGGAGCGGCGTCCTGTTTCAGGATGTCGAGTTCCATCGCGTCCCCTGCCCCAGCCCATCTCCTCAACCGCTAGTATAGCAGTCGACGTGGCGTGGTCTGGCGCCCTTACTGGAATTGCGCCGCGGGGAACAGTTCGTCGATCGTCGCCCTGTCCGCTTCGTCGAGGTTGTAGTTCAGCGAATTGACGTTCTCTGTCACCTGACTCGGCTTGCTGGCCCCGATAATCACGCTCGTGACCGCTTTGCGATACAGCAACCAACGGATCGCGAGTTGAGCGAGGCTCATGCCGTGCCGGTCGGCGATCGGGCGGAGTTTGTCGACGCGTCCCAGCACATCGTCATTGATGATCTGCTTGACGAATTGGTTCTGATTGTCGTCGGCGAGGCGGCTGTCCTTCGGCACAGCGCCGCCGGAGTATTTGCCGGTCAGGATGCCTTGGCGCAGCGGGCTCCAGACGACCATGCCGAGGCCGTCCTGATCGCACGCGCTTTGCGCGCCGTTCGTCTCCACGCGGCGCGACGCAATGCTGTATTCCGGCTGGTTAGACACGGGCGGGTAAGCGTTGATCTGGCGGGCCATCGCGACCGCGTTCTTGATTTCGAGCGCGGGCCACTCGCTGACGCCCCAATACAGCACCTTGCCCTGCCGGGTCAGGTCGTCCATCGTGCGGACAACTTCATACATGCCGACCTCGGAATCGAATCGGTGGCACTGGTACAAATCGACATAGTCGGTGCGGAGACGTCGCAGCGAGTTGTCGATCGACTCGATGATGTGCTTGCGGCACAGTCCGCGATCGTTGATGTTGTCCGACATCGGCCAGAACACCTTCGTCGCCAGAAAAATGTCCTGACGCCGGTAGTCGACGAGGAGTTCGCCGAGCACTTCCTCGGACCGTCCGCGGTGGTAGATGTCCGCCGTATCGATGAAGTTGATGCCCGCTTCAAAAGCGGTGCGCAGACAATCGGCCGCGACCTCGGGCGTTACGCCGCCGCCGTAGGTCAACCAGCTTCCAAGCCCGATCTCCGACAATTTGACGCCAGCGTGCCCAAGTCGGCGGTATTCCAAGGGGTTCCCCTCGCAGATTGGAGTGTGTCAGAGTCGGCGGGCCGGCCGCGGGATGGAAAGCACCCGCGGCCGGCGTCCGAGTCCCGCCAACGCCCAGAGCAGTAGTCTACTTGACTCTGCGGCTCGTGCCTTCCATCGCCATGATTTTGTTGCGGGCGAGATCGTCTGTGTACTCAGCGTGCTTCCAGACCATCGTATTGCCGTCCATCGTCATTGTGCCAATCGCGGCGGTGGTTTGCCCGCCGGGCCACTTGCTTTTGGCGCGGAACTCCCACTCGGCGTCGCCCGGGTCGTGCTCAACCGTGCCGACGGCCCAGCCGCCCATGTTGTCGAACCAGAAGACGCGGAATTTCTTCGCGCTGTCATCCCACACCCAGACGCCGAGGCCCTTGAAATCGCCTTCGTCCGAGTGCCCCTCCATGCGCTCGACGAGGATGCGGCGGTCGAGCTCCCAGCCGACGGTGTTCTTCCCGGTCATGGACATCGTGTGTTCGCCCATCTTCATGGACCCCGTGGATTCCCACGACCCGACCAGCGGTTCAAGCTGGTCCAGTTGCGTGGGGCGCTCCGGCGCCGCCATCATCTGTTCCATCGTCGGCTGCTGGCAGCCTCCTGCAAGCAGGGCAAGCGCGCTAAGAGTACAGGCGAGTGCTCTCATCATGATTGGCTCCTTCGACTTTGACCATTTGATGTGAAATCGACGCGCGCCCACGGCGCACGGCGCCACGGATTGCGCCTTGCGACCGCCGCGGCGCTCCGCTAAACGCGGTCCGTAGTCTACCGCTATTCGGGGGAATAGGCAGCGGTCAAAGGCTTGAACCGGGTCTCCGGACGCCAGTGCCGGTCAATCGAAGCGCGCAGGGCCTTCCGGTCAATCGGCTTGGTCGCGTAATCATCACACCCGGCGTTGAGACATTTGTCCCGGTCAGTCGCCATCGCGTGCGCCGTTAGTGCGATGATCGGGCCGTGATAGCCCTGGCGGCGAAGCTCCTGCGTCGCGGAGTAGCCATCGAGCACGGGCATCTGCATGTCCATCAGGATCATGTCAAATGCTTCACCCCGACGCCAGGCGTCAGTCGCGATATCGACACCTTGCCGTCCGTTTTCCGCGCTGGTCACTTCGGCGCCCCAGTTGGTCAGCAGGCGGCTGATCAGGCGCCGATTGTCCGGACCATCCTCGACCAGCAAAATCCTGCCGTCGAGTTTCTCAAGTTCCGCCGCGGCGCCCGCGGCGCCCTTGTCGGGGCGCGGCGGCGTCAGTGTCGTCACAACGTCGCTCTCGTCCAAGGGGCCTGTCGCGATCGTCACGCGAAACGTGCTGCCGCGTTCGAACGTCGATTCGACTTCGATATCTCCGCCGAGCAGCCGCGCGAGGCGTCGACTGATTGTGAGGCCGAGCCCGGTTCCGCCGAATCGACGCGTAGTCGAACTGTCGGCCTGTGAGAACGGGCGGAACAGGCGCGCCACCTGCTCCGGCGTCATACCGATACCGGTGTCAGTGACGCTGAATTCAATGGTCTCCGCCGGGCGGGGCCACCGGGCGCAAATCCGCACCTCGCCGGCTGATGTGAATTTGATCGCGTTTCCGACGAGATTCACGAGGATTTGCCGCAGACGGACCGGGTCGCTGTGGATCTTCGCCGGGATGGCGCCGTCCAACTCGCACCTCAACTCGATACTACGTTCCTTGGCGCGCAGTCCCATCAGCGACACGACTTCAGAAATCAGCGTCGCCGGGGAGACCGGGATGCGCTCGACCTCCAGCTTGTCGGCTTCGATCTTCGACAGGTCGAGGATGTCGTTGATGATCGCCAGCAGGTGGTTGGCGTTGCTCTTGATCGCGACGACGGCCTGCTGACGCTCCGCGTCGTCGGATCTGTCCAGTTCCGCAAGCACATCAGCGTAGCCGAGGATCGCCGTCATCGGCGTGCGAATCTCATGGCTCATGTTGGCGAGGAATTCGGACTTGGCGCGGTTCGCGTGCTGAGCGGCCTCTAATGCCTTGCGGAGTTCGGACGAGCGCGCCTCGACAAGTGACGCGAGTTGTTCAATGTGCGCCTCGCCAGCTCTCAGTCTCTCATCGCGTTCGCGCATCGCTTCCTCGACAGTCTGCTCGTGCACGCGCCGGAGGGAGTCCTGCTGCGTTTCCAACTGGCGAATCCGCGCCGCGGCCATCCGCAGCTGATCCACCGCGGCGCACTGCGCGGCGGCGCGTTCAGCGGCGATCATGACACCCGGCAGATTCAACGCGTCCAGAGTGCAGGAGTCCTTTACGGCGGCAACGATGGCATGCGTCGACAGTGCGCCGACGTAGAATCCCAGGGCGCCACCCGTGGGCTCAAGTTTGACGATCGAGGGCGCGTCCCCCAGACGTCCGCGCGCTTGCTCAACGACCGGCTGGATCTGGCCGATTCCCGGCGCTTCCGAGTCAACCCCCAGCACGACGCCGGAGCGATCGATAATCGCCACCCAGGCGCAGTCCGCTCCGATCGCGCACCGGGCGGCGTCCGCCGCCCCGGACTCGTCGACCGGCGCCTCGGCGGCGAACAGCGCGCCTATCTCAGCGTGAAGTGCCTGCATGCCCCCCACCTAGAGTTCAAACAGGCCTTCGTTCTTGACAAGCTCGGCCGGGAGGTCAGCGGCGAGCACGAGAATGTCATCGCGGCCGAATCCGAGCGCGCGAAACACGTCGGGCCGACTGTCAACGCAGCGTTTGCCGATCGACGTGATTCCCTTCAATGCGCACAGCATGTTCGCGGCCTCGACGGTCTGGACGATGTCCAAGTCCGGGCCTTTGTGCCGTTCCGAGTCGTGATGGTGTCGAATCACCGCGCGCACGGTCGGAGGAAACTTCCAGTTCTCGGCCAGCCGCGCTCCGAATTGCGTATGCGTGAACGATAGCTGTTCCATCTCATACGCCGGCAATGACACGCCTTCCTCAATACCTGAGATCACCTGCACAAAAGCGTCGTGGATCACCTGATCCATCAGAATGATGCCGATGTCGTGGAGCAGCCCGCCGAGGTAGGCCTCTTCGAAATTCGCCATGCCGCGCCGGCGGGCGATCATCCGGGCGCAAACGCCGACCGACACGAGGTGTCTCCAAAGGCCCGTGCGACAGTACCGGTCGATGGTCTCATCCGTCTTGAAGAGCTCTGAGACGGACGCCGTCGTCGCCAGATTGCGAACAGAGCTGAACCCGAGCAGGCCGATCGCCTGCTGCAGATTGGTCACGCGCGTTCGCATGCCTGTAGATGCTGAGTTAACCAGACGAAGGACGCGCGATCCGAGGGCCGGGTCGTTCTCAACGGCGCGGGTGAGGTCTTTGGCGCTGGCCTTCGGATCGCCGGCGATACGCATGACTTCCAACGCGACCGCGGGCAATGTGGATATCTCGTCCACCCGCCTGATCGCGTCTTCGATGTTAACCGCGCTGATTGTGGCCACGGCGTTCCCTTCGAGGCGAAGTCTGAGTCTTCGGAGGATTTATCGTCCCAGTGAAGTGACGACTGCACTACCGGCCCCCGTGACCTCGGCCCCCGCGGCCGCGCAATAACCGCGCCGGAACGCGAGCCGCTTGAGGGGAATGTGCGCGTCATACAGCAGGCGCAGCCATTCGGGCGGATAGTCATGGATCACGCCCGCCGCCTGCCGCACGATCACTTCAAACCGATCGCTTCGCTCGCCTTCGAAGCGGCCATCGATTCCTACATATGCCCGGGCATACGCAAGCAAGTCCTCCCGCGAAGTCCCATACAACGCAGCGAAACAGGCCGGTGAGGCCGCGCCGAGCCGCCAGGCCGCTGCCCCCATGCGCGTCTCGCGATCGATGTACTGACGCCACGTATAGCGATGCCGGTGAACGGCGACCGCCTGCGCCTCGTAATACACCTTCAGCCCGTAGCGCTGATCCAGCCGGTACGCCAGTTCGAGGTCTTCGTACGAAAACGGCCCGATGCGCTCCTCGAATCGATCCTCCCGTAGAAATCGGCGCTGCAGCGAAAGATTCAGATTCCACGCGTGCCGGAAGTCATAGTGCTTGCCAGACCGCATGTGCCCGTAGAAAAACACCATTGGCGTTTGCGCGATCAGTTCGTCGAACACGGTCGCGTCCGGCCAGTCCGGCCATAGCGACGCCCCGAGCACCATCGCCGGGCGCTCCAGCCGATCATGCGCGGCCAGGTGCTTGTCGAAGAAGTCCGGCCGCACAAACACATCATCATTAAGCAGGAACACCCACTCGCCAGTCGCAACATCGAGAGCGCGGTTCTTGGCGGCGCCGATGTGGGCATGCGGCTGGCGGATCAGGCACAAGTTCAGGCCGGCGGCGACCTGGCCCCAATCCATGTCCATCGCGTCGCCATTGACGGCCAGCAACACCTCCACTTCATGCGCAAGATCGGCGCCGGCGATGTGGCGCAAACACGGCGCGACCGTCTCCGGTGAACGGTTCGTTGGGATGATGACCGAGATGCGCGTCATTACCGTCCTCCGGGGCCTATTCGTCCATATCGGCGCGATTGCCTGCCGATTCGCAGCCGCCGACGGGGCGGGCCGCGCCAGACACTGCGGAGTTGACCGCAAACGCGGCGGCGGTGAAGCTGTCGTCAGTCATCGTCTGGAGGTTCGCGGATGGATGTGATATTGAACGAATTCGAACGCCGCGTGCTGGGTGTGCTGATGGAGAAGGCCCTGACCCAGCCGGCCGGCTATCCGATGACGGTAAATTCGATCGTCGCTGGCTGCAACCAGAAGTCGAACCGCGACCCGGTCATGGAAGTCGACGAGGATGTCGTGTGGTCGACCCTGGAGTCGCTGCGCGAGCGCGGGCTGGTGTCGAAAGTGCTGCCACCGCCGGGCTCACGGGCGGAGCGCTTCAAGCACGATGTCTCGCAGGCGCTCAACTGGCAGACGCCGCAACGCGCGATCATGACCGAGCTGATGCTCCGCGGACCCCAAACGCCGGGCGAATTGCGCACGCGCTGCGAGCGGATGGCGCCATTCCCTT
>JAGQOO010000172.1 GCA_020427345.1 Phycisphaerales bacterium
GTTGATGCGGGCCTTCTTCAGTTCCATTTCGGCCTGATTGCGATCACTCGTCTTCACGTCGCCGACGGCATACTGAACTTCGGTCTTCTTCGCCTTGGCCATTTCAGCGGCGGCGTTCGGACAACCCACGCACTCGTCGCCGACATACATCTTCATCTCAACCTTGTCAGCGGCGGCTTTGGCGACTTCCGCCGCCTTCTTGGCTTCGGCTTCCTTGGCGAACTCAAAGCTCGCCAGGCGGTACATCACCGGCTGGCCCTTTTCCTGGGCGGCGGCTTTCGCGCTCACCGGGCAGCGCATGCACTCGCCGGCGACCGCGTATTGCGGGTCGCTGGTCAGGTCGGTCAGCGTGCTGTCGAGGACCTTGCCGTACGCGGTTTCGGCGTCGGCCATCTTGTCAAAGGTGTCCTTCGCAACGGCGAAGCGGATCTTGCTCTTGTCGCCGTTTGCCAGTTCGGTGGCCATCTTGTCGCAGCAGGTGCGCTCCGTGCCGACAACGTACTCGATCGCGGGCATCTTGAACCCGGCCTTGCGGGCGACTTCCGCGTCGCTGGCGCCCTTGTTCGCGCAGCAGGCGGCCGAGGCCTTGTCCTTGCTGGCGCAGCAGGCTGCGGCCTTGCTCTTGTCGCAAGACGCCTTCGACTTTGTACACTCTTGGGCATAGGCGCCGGCGGTCAGGGCGCCAACCAACATCAACGCATACAGCTTCTTCATCTCTCGGGTTCCTCAGGCTCGCAAGTTTGAAAATCGCCGGTCTCGGCGGACGTTCCGCCGACTTGTGGACAACCGATTGTAGTGGCTCGACCACTACCTGCTACATGTAACAGCGGCGTGGTCCCGACTATTCCGCTGAAAGCGGCCGACAGCGCGTAGAAAGGCCGCTCCGGGCAGGACCGACCGGAGCGGCTTGGGACATTCGCTCTGTGACTCCGGCCTAAATGAAAGAAAAGAAGCCGCCGAACAGCACAGCAAACAGCGCAAATAGCGTGGCGTAAAACATTTAGAGTTCTCCAAGTTCGTTTCGGCCGATTTCGCCCCCGGCCTCTTCAGAACATCGTCCCGTACCGGGGCGGCGCTTGAGCCGGCCGGCAAGGCGGGCCTGCAGACAGCCCGATTCCCGGCTAAACTCCCGTCAAGTCAACGTCTCCAGGAAGCGGCTCATGCGATTTCTGCACCCGATCATTCTCATCTTTGCCCTCGCAGCCCCGGCGTTCGCCTGGGACGCGCAGGGACACCGAACAATTACCTACTTGGCCTTTGACGGGTTGCCGTCGGACACGCCCGATTGGCTGCGCGATTCGGACACGCGTAACCGCGCCGCGTTTCAGTCCAACGGCCCAGACCGCTGGCGGGGCTGGGGGGCGCCAACGCTCGGCCACGAGCACAAGCCCGACCACTTCCTCGATATCGAGGATCTCGCCGGATTCGGGCTGACGCTGCGGACGATCCCGACGTTTCGACAGGAGTACTACCGGGCGCTTGCGATCAGCAAGTATGCGCATCCGGAAATGGCGCCGAGCTACGATGCCTCGGAGGATTCCGAACGCACGCGCGAATGGCCAGGCGCGCTGCCTTACGCCATCCTCGAAGAGTTCGTGAAGCTGCAATCCGCTTTCAACGACGTGCGGATCATCGAATCGCTAAACGACCCCGCGCGCGCGCACCAACTCAAACAGGCCCGCGAGACGGCGATCTACCACATCGGCGTGCTCAGCCACTATGTCGGCGACGCGGCGCAACCCCTGCACACGACACGCCACTACAACGGATGGGTCGGCGAGAACCCGCATGGCTACACGACCGATCGCGGCTTTCACGCCATGATCGACGGCGATCTGCTCGATATGCACGGTCTGACGTATGAGAAGCTCAAGCCGCTGATGCGATACGCCGCCAGGCTCAATCCGATGGCGCCGTGGGACGCGATCCTCGACCACATCGATCGCTCCCATGATCAAATGGAGCCGCTCTACAAGCTCGAAAAAAGCGGCGAACTGCGCGAGGAGGCCGGCCGTCGCTTTACCATCGAGCGCTTTGAATCCGCGGCGTCAATGCTGTCGGCGATGATCGATCAGGCGTGGCGCAGCTCAGCGCCCAACAACCAGCAGATCGCCGCTTTCGTGAAGTACAACCGCTTTACGCCGGAAAGCGTGCCAATCGCCGACCGCGCTCCACAGGTCGCCGCGCCGCACGACGCTGCTGGCACCCGGTAAACGCCGCGATGGTGCATGCCGATCCGATCCTCGAAGGCCTGAACGAGCCGCAGCGCGAAGCGGTAGCGCATCAGGAGGGGCCTCTGCTGGTCCTGGCAGGGCCGGGCAGCGGGAAAACGCGGGTCATCACACGCCGCGCGGCGCGCTTAGCGCGCGATGCGGCTCCGGCAAGCGCGATTCTCGCCATCACTTTCACGAACAAAGCGGCCGACGAAATGCGCCGCCGCATCACGGCGCTCGGCGCCGGCGCGGGAATGTGGATTTGCACGTTCCACTCGCTCGGCGCGCGGCTGCTGCGCGCGTACGGACAGCGCATTGGTGTTGAGCCCGGATTCTCCATCTATGACGAAGCTGATCGCAAACAGACGATGAAATCCGCTATGGAGGAAGCGTCGGTCGGCGGCCATGTGCTGACGGTCGACAAGGCGATCCACGCGATCAGCGCGGCGAAGAATGAGCTCAGGACGCCCGCCGGCTATGAGGTAACGGCGCGCGACTTCAACGAGCGCATGATCGCCCGCGTGTACGAGGCGTATGAAGCGCTGCTGAAGAAACAAAATGCGGCTGATTTTGACGACCTGCTGCTGAAGCCGGCCCAGATGCTCGGCGAAGACGACGACCTGCGCCGAATGCTGAATCAGCGGTTTCAATATCTGCTGATCGACGAGTATCAGGACACGAATCACGCACAGTACCTCGTCGCGCGGCGATTGTCCGAACTGAATCAGAACATTTGCGCGACCGGCGATCCGGATCAGAGTATCTATGGTTGGCGCGGCGCCAACCTCGACAACATTCTCGACTTCGAGCGCGACTACCCCGATACGCGCGTCGTGCGACTGGAGCAGAACTATCGTTCGACCGGCGCGATTTTGCGCGCCGCGTCCACTGTTATTCGCGCAAATCGTCGCCGCAAGGACAAGGAGCTTTGGACTGAAGGCGATGACGGCGAGCCGTTGCGCGTGTGGCGCTTCGCGAGCGGGTCGGACGAGTCAGAGCACATCGCCCAGAACATCGTGGCCATGTCACAGGATGGCGTCGACTACGCCGATTTCGCGATCATGTATCGCGTAAACGCGGTCTCACGCGGCGTTGAGGACGCGCTCCGCGCCCGCAGGATCCCGTACCGCATCATCCGCGGCGTCGAGTTCTACAATCGCCGCGAAATCCGTGATACCGTCGCGTATCTCCGTGTGTTGATGAACCCGCGCGACGAGCAGGCCTTGCTCCGAATCATCAACACACCCGCGCGCGGCATCGGCAAGAAGACGATCGAGCGCCTATTGATCGCCGCCCAAAATGCGGATGAAACCCTGCTCGCGACAATCCGCCGCGCGCACGACGTCCCCGGCGTCGCGAAGGGCACAGCGAAGAAACTGCGAAGCTTCGTGACCCTGCTCGATCGCCTGAGCGATCACGTGGAAGGCCCGCTCGACGCGCTCGTCGGCCAGGTGCTGGAGCAAAGCGGCTACGAGCAGTATCTGCGCGAAGCCGAGGATGACAGTTCCGAAGATCGCCTCGCCAACGTCATGGAACTCGTTACGGTCGCGGCCCGTTACCAGCAGGAAGAGCCGGACGGTGACCTTGACGGTTTCCTCGCCCGCGTCAGCCTGACCAGCGATCAGGACGCCGTTGATCCAAACGCCGGCTGCGTGCAGTTGATGACGCTCCACGCCGCAAAGGGGCTTGAGTTTCCGGTCGTGTTTCTGGTCGGCGTTGAGCAGGGTCTACTGCCGCACGAACGCTCACTGAGCGGCCCGTTCGGCGTTGACGAGGCGTCACTCGAAGAAGAACGGCGGCTTTTCTTTGTCGGGCTTACCCGCGCGATGCGGCGCCTGCATATCTCCTATGCCGATATGCGGGCGATTCGTGGTCGCCTGACGCCGCGTTCGGCGTCGCAGTTCGTGGGTGAGTTGCCAGACAGTGCGGCGGTCGTGGAAACCATCAGCCGCGCGACGTTTCGTGACGCGCGCAGCCGATATAACGATCAGGACGCTGTTTGGGATGAGGCGGAATTTGCGCCCGCCGACGAAGCGGGCCAAACGTCGCGGCGAAGAGGCGGTTTCCGTCCACGACCGGAGCGGCGTTTTGAATTCCAGCAGACCGAGACGTACTTCTCGGTGGACGATCCCACGACCGGCGCGGCGCCGACCGAGCGCGGCCGATACGCGGATTGGTCGGCGGGCACATGGGTGCGGCATGATAGCCTTGGCGTAGGGCAGGTGATATGGATCCAACCCAGCTCGGGACAGACGCGAGCCGCGATCAAATTCGCCGGACAGGGTCAACGAGTGTACATTCTGGAACACGCGCCGATTCACAGGCTGGAGCGACCGTCTCCGCAGTGACGGCGATCGCGCGGCGGATGCGCCCGATGAACGAGCTTCGCGACGAAAACGAGAAACTGCGCCGCATACTGGATGTGTCACTGCGCATGGCCTCGCCGATGGCCCTCGATGATCTGCTGCATGTGATCGTCGATGCGGTTTGTGACGTCCTCGCCTGCGAGCGCGCCACGATTTTTCTGTATGACGCCGAATCCGACGAGCTTGTCAGCCGCGTCGCCCGCGGCGTCGACGAGATTCGCGTGCCGGCGACCGAGGGTATCGTTGGCGTCGCCGCGCAGCATCGCAGGATTGTGAACATCGCTGACGCGTATGCGGACAGCCGCTTCAACCAGGAAGTCGACAAGCGCACCGGTTATCACACGCGTAACCTGCTGACACTGCCGCTGGAGAATCTTGAAGGCGAGTTGATCGGCGTTCTGCAGGCGCTCAACAAAGTCGAAGACGTGTTTCATGTCGATGACGAGGAGCTTGCGCGCGTCTTCGCGGCGCAGGCCGGCGTGGCCCTCGATCGCGGTCGGCTGATTGAGGCATACGCTGAAAAGCGACGCATGGAGCGCGATCTGCAGATCGCCCGGCGCATTCAGCAGGACCTGCTGCCAAAGGACAACCCCGAAGTCGCCGGGTTTGAAATCGCCGGTTGGAATCGCTCCGCCGACGAGACCGGTGGCGATACATACGACTTCATGCGACTGGAGGACGGCAGTCTGGCCGTTGTGCTCGCCGACGCGACCGGGCACGGCATCGGCGCGGCGCTCATCATTGCCCAGTTCCGCTCGATTCTTCGCAGTTTGCTAACTGTGACGACTGATCTCCGCCTGATTGCCGGTCGACTGAACAACCTGCTCAGCGAAGATCTGGCGGACAACCGATTTGTCACGGCGTTCATCGGAATTCTCGATCCGCAGAAGCGGGAAATGAGCTACATCGCCGCCGGACAGGGACCGCTGCTGATGGTAAAGGGGCCTTCGGATGTGGAGATGCGATACGCGTCCGCGCCGCCGCTGGCCGTCATTCCGGACTATGCCTATGGCGCCCCCGAGCGGTTCGACTTCCCGTCGGGCGCGACGTTGGCGCTCCTGACGGATGGGTTTTTCGAAGCGTCGAATGAAGTAAACGATCAATTCGGCGAGCGTCGGATCATCGACGCCATTCGTCGTTACTGGAACGCGCCGCCGGCCAAGATGATCACGGACCTGTACGCCGACATTTCGACGTTCACCGGCGCCGCGCCGCAGGCGGACGACCTGACCGCGCTGATCGTGCGGGGCGCATAGCGTCCATCGTCATCGCGGAGGGACCGGCTTTGCCCACCAACGAGTCGACAGTAACGATCCACATGGTGTCCAGCCTCGATGGGTTTGTCTGCAAGCCGGACGGGGACGTGGCGTGGCTGGAAACCTCGGATCGGTACGAGGCCGGAATCGCTGACGAGGACGCAATCGCGTTTCTAGGCACAGTGGACTGCTTCGTGCTCGGCGCGCGGACGTACGAGACAGCGCTGAAACTCGGTTGGCCTTATAGCGATGTGCCCGTCATCGTGCTCACGACTAGCAACATGCCTGCGGACCGGGCGAGCGTTCAGTTCCTATCCGGCGACTTGGCAGGGCTGGTACGCGAGCGGTTGAGGCCGCGCTACAAGAACATCTGGGTGGTTGGAGGACCCACGCTCGTTCGGGACTTCCTCAGGATGGGGCTTGCCGACGAGGTCCGCGTCACGATCGCGCCGGTGATCATCGGCGGAGGGCTGCCATTTTTCGATCGAACTGAGGTCGAAAGCGCGCTACACCTGAAGGATGTCACCGCTTACAAAAGCGGTATGGTCGAACTGTCGTACGTAGTTCGAACCGACTAGCCCTCGACGAACTCCGCCTGATAGTCCGCGACAGCGGCCTCGACCACGGCCCGCGCGTGCGCGGCGTCATAGATCCGCTTGATGACTTGATTCTCGCGTCCGAACGCAAGCTTGTACGTGCTGAAGTAATGCACATGGCGATCGAGGATCACCTGTGGCAGTTCCGACAACTCCGCGACGTCGCCCCACATGTTGTCGTTCGCCAACACCGCGACAATTTTGTCGTCCGCCTCGCCGCTGTCGATCATCTGCAACCCGCCAACCACGCGCGCATTCAAAATGACTTCAGCGCGCGATATCGGGCGCTCGCTGATCACGCAGATATCGAGCGGATCGCCGTCGCCGCGCTCGGCGTCAGGGGATAGCGCGTGTACGCGCGAAGCACAAAGCGTGCGCGGGATGAAGCCGTACAGCGATGGCGGCACAGACGTCGCCCGGCGTGGGCGGTCGACGCGCAGATAGCCGCTGCGCTTGTCGACTTCATACTTCACCATGTCGAACGGCGTGATTTCGATGAACGCGTGAACGACTTCGGGCGGGTTCGGGCCGATCGAGAGTCCATGCCAGGGATGGGGCCGAAAC
>JAGQOO010000173.1 GCA_020427345.1 Phycisphaerales bacterium
ATCATCGCATGTTCGTGGTCGACCAGCGCCTCCTCGCCCCGTCGCGGCACCTTCAGGATATGCGTCGTCGTCGCGCCGATATTCAGATTGCCGCTTCCGGCGAGCCCCCCGAGCGTGGCGTCGACTGCGGCCGGGAGCGTCAGGCCGTTGTTGGTGTTGATGGAAACCGTGGCAAGGGCCAGGGTATCAGAGAGCGTGGGCCGGATCGCCCCTGCGTCAATGTTGATCGTTCCCGGGAACATGTTTGACGCGGACAGTTGCCACGTGGCGCCGCCAAGTTTGGTTAGCGTTGAGCTCGCTCCACTAACGATGACACCGCTGTAAGTATTGGGCGACGCAAAGACGGTCCCGCCAACAGTGAGCGTCGCGCCGACCGGCAAATTGAATCCACCCGGGCCGCGCAGGGTCATGAACTTCGGGGATACGCCGTTGAGCAGCAGATCCAACGTGCCGCCGGACTCGATCCAAACATTGGCGTTCTGGAGAGACAGGTCATTCCCTAGAACCGCCGTAGCTCCGGATGTGATAAGAAAGTCGCCGCTGAAAGTGTTCGCGGCCCCAAGTGTGACGCCGCCATCAAGCGTGATGGAATTGCCGAACGCCCCGCCCACAGCGCAGTTGAAGACCATGTAGGCAGGATTCGTGTTTAGCGTCCAGACTCCATCAGAATCCTGGAAGTAGCTGATTGACGCGTCAAACGCCACGTTATGCGCGTCCGGGCTGACGAGGTCGCCGAAGTTGCGCACAATTCCGTTTTGGCTCGACGAGCGAATCAGGTACGAGACATTCGAGGCCAGGTCGAACGTAATCTTGCCCACTGTGCGGTCATTGTTGTTCAAATCCACGTTCAGTCGATTTGCGGTATCGTCGAACCTCACCTGGTGGTTTGTCGCGTCGGGCACATCGCCCGAACCCGGCGTTTGCCCCCAGTTTGCTGAGTTCTGCCAGTTGTTGTTGTTATCGCCCTGCCAGGTAAAGAACTGCGTCACCTGCGCCGACGCCGCGACCGAAATGGCCAGCGTGATGGCGAGGAACGCCAAAGGGTGTCCATTGGCGGGCCAGCCAAGCGACCGTGAGAACGTTTGAACGCGCATAGTCCACTTCCTCTGTCTGGATGATCTGAGTCGCCACCGGGGAGGCGTGACCGGGCGCGTATCGCCGGATCGCTGGCTTCCCCGACACCAGTAACACGCAAACCGCAACCGGCGGGCTCAGTTGAATTCCTGAAAAGCGGCGGCCCGGCGAGGCGCCGCGGAATACGGCGTCTGCATTTTCAGTCCAGGGGCGCCAATCCGACACCGTTGCTACTGCGGATTGCCGTTCAGGACGAGCCCGCCATCGTACAGCTCCTGCCGCTGGTTTATGCGGACCTGCGCCAACTGGCCGAAGGCTCTGGCCAACGACTTCGTGAGCGATGAAGCGTTCGATCAGATGCTGCGCGCCTGGTTCGGAAGCATCGCCCGCGTGCTCGAACCGGGTCGCAGCTTCTACATCTGGGGTGGCTACGCGTCACGCCCGAACGAGAACGTCCTCGACCTCTCCGGCGGCAGCGGTTCGACCTTGATCGCGGCCGCAGACCGATCGCAACGCGTTCCTGATGGAACTCGACCCGCTGCACTGCGACGTGATCGTGCAGCGTTGTGAAGGATTCACGGGCAAGAAGGCTGAGCGGGTAGCCTCAACGTCTGATCTGAAGTGATCCACAAAGCGCTAATCGGCCGTGAGCGCATCAAGGTACGCGTGATACGCGTATGTGCGATCGCGCTTGCGGCCGGTCGTTTCCCGCAGGACTCCCGCGCCTTCCAGAACAGCGACCGCTTTGATGGTAGTGGGCTTAGTTGAACCGACGAGATCCATCGCTCCGGCGATCGTGACGATTGGATTCGCCGGCAATTGTTCGAAGAGCTGCAGCGCCGGGAGCGTGACTCCGGCGCGACCAAGCAGCTTTCGTCGATGATCGACCAACAGGTGGAACAGGCGCTGGGCCACCGCCACGCCATCGTCGGCCGCTTCGCGCACGCACTCCAGAAAGAACGCGGTCCAACCCTCCCAATCGCCTGCGGTCCGCACGGCCGACAGTCGTTCGTAATACTCCGGCTGTCGACGCCGGATCGCGACGCTCAAGTAGAGCAGGGGGGCGGGCAGCAGTTTCCAGTGCTCCAGCAGCAGCGCGACGAGCAGTCGACCGATACGACCATTGCCATCGACGAACGGGTGGATCGTCTCGAACTGAACGTGCGCCAGCCCGGCTTTGATCAACGGAGGCAGCGCGTCATCACTGTGCAGCCACGATTCCAACTCCGCCATCGACGCCGTGACAGCGTCGGGCGGCGGCGGAACAAATGAGGCGTTGCCCGGTCGCGCGCCTCCGATCCAGTTCTGTGAACGGCGCAGCTCGCCGGGCTGTTTACCGGCGCCTCGCGCGCCCTTCAACAAACGCTTATGCGCCTCGCACAACAAACGCGTGCTGAGGGGAAGCCCCGTCGGCGCGGCAAGCTGCTTGCGGGCATACTTGAGCGCCGCGACATAGTTGCATACTTCACGGACGTCATCGGGGCGCTCGGCCTGCTCGGTCGCTTCAAACGTCAACAAATCGCGCAGCGTCGCTTGCGTGCCTTCAATCTGCGATGTCAGCACGGCTTCTTTGCGAACGAAGCCGTACAGGAACCAATCGGCGCTGGGAACCATCGCGCCCGCGACCGCAAGCCGATCGAGGGCGGTCACGGCGTCTTGGTGAAGGGCGTGAATCGCATCGTCGAGTCGCAACGGCGGATTCGCCGGCGGTAGCGGATGGGGCACGAATGCCGCGACGGATTCGCCCGCCAGGCTGGTGGTTACATAACGTCCCGTTTCGCGCGACATGGTCGCTCCGCTGCCCGCCAGTTACTTAGTCAAGGCAGCTTACCTTTCATCGGGCGATAGTCAAGCGGGCTTTACTATGGTTCACGCGGGCTTTACTCCTGGCGCGGGTGCCGCGCGGGCTTCCGGGAGGGGCCTGCTCGCGCGACGGCGCCCACGGCCAAGCCGCGGTCAAGGTTGTCACCGCGCGCCTTCCCTGGATCCGGAAACGAATCGGGGGGCCCTCGTCGGGGACAACCTATTCGCAGGTCACCCCAAAGTTCCCTAGCAACCCGCTCAAGTCGCCCAGATCTACATCGCCGTCCGCGTCGATGTCACCGTCCGACGGCGATGCGCCGCTGGTGACGCCGAAGTTTGCCAGCAAGCCGCTCAGATCCGCCAGTGTCACCACGCCGTCACCGTCGAGGTCGCCCGGGCACGCGATGATGACCGTGAGGGTCACGTTGTCGGGGTTGTACGCGACATCGAAGGACTTGCCGGAACCCGCGGAAAGCCCGGTGACGTTCGCAAAGGCGCCGAGCCGAGAGCCGAATGTCAGGATCACAAACGAGTCACCCACGTTCGGCTCGTATCCGCTCGCAAGCGCGATGTCGAGCGAGCCGTCCAGATTCGCCTGTCCGCTCAGCGACAAGCTTGGATAGTCGGCGCCCATCATTGAACCCGCGAGCGTGACGCGATAACGCCCGGCAGGGCCGACTTCCAGGAATTGCAGGTTCTGCGAAGCGGCCAGCGTCAGCGTGCCGTCGCTGACGCTGGTAAGGCCCGTGTAAGTGTTCACGCCGTCCAATGTCAGCGTGCCGGCGGAAGTCTTGCTCAACCCCGCGCCGTTGTTGATCTCCGCGACGTTCCTAAGCGTGCCGCTGCGGAACTGAAGGGCGTCGATGGGGGTGGGGCCCGCGCCGATAGTGAAGTTGTGCATGTCGAGCGTGGCTTCGTCGAGGATGAGGGTGCTGAGGCCCGTGCCGGAGTCAGTGAGGTCGCCGTTGATGTCAACGACTCCGCCGAAGAGGTTGAGCGTGCTGGCCGCGCCATTCAAGCTCATCAACACTGGGCCAGAGTTGCACTCCAGCCTTGAGAGCGCGCCCGAGATCGTTACGGTCCCCAACGCCGCGGAGCCGTCGCCGCAGACCAACGATTGGCACGTCACCTGCCCGCCGTTGGTCACGCTGAGGGCGCCAGCGGCGCTCAGGCCGATGGAGAGTGGCTGGGCGGCGAGAGTGGAGCCGGCGCCGCTGACCGTGAGCGTGCCGGAAGAGCCCGTCAGCTCACCCACTTTCATCTGTCCGACCGAGACATCCGCGCCGTCGAGCACGTCGAGCGCGCCGACCGCGCCCGCGAACCCGATGACCAGCAGATCGTCACACGTCAGCAGCGAACCCTCGTCGGTCACGCTCGCGGAACCGTCCGCTCCTTGTCCCACGTACACATGGGGGCAGTAAAACGAGCCGCCGGCTTCCACGAAAAGCGAGGCCGGATTATCGGAGGCGCCGATCCACGTTTCGCCGGTGTTCTGCCAGGTCGAGCCGGCGCCGTTCACTGTCAGACGAGCCGGCCCGCTAGCGGTACCAATGACGCGAGTGCTGTCGCCGGTTACGTCCGCTCCCTCAATCACTCGCATAGACCCGACGCCACTGGCGCCGCCGAAGTACGCCGTTCCGGTGTACGACATCGACGAGTCGGCGCCGGCAAGGGTGAACTCGTGGTCTGTGCCAAGGATCGGAACAAAACCGGCGTTGGGCGCGATCGGGATGTGTCCGGTCACCGTGGCATCCTGAAGCAACTCGATCCCTCCACCGGGGTTGTTGAGGGTGATGTCGCGCGCGAGGGTCGGTATGTTGAGCCGCAGCCTGCCGGGGCTATTCACGATGATCGGCGTCGTGCCGGCGCCGAGGGCGCCGACATGAGCGACCTCGAGCAGTCCGGCGTCAATCGTCCAACTCCCGACGTAGTTGTTCGCCGAAAGCAGGCGCACGGTCCCTTGCGCGATCCTCGTGGCGCCGCCGTTGTTCCAGACGCTGGCGCCGTTGGAGCCGAGGATGAGCGAGTCGGAGGTCGTAGGTCCGCTGCCGATGGTGACACTCGTGCCGAATACGTTGCACGAGCCGTTGTAGGTGTTCGTGCCCGCGCCGCCCTGAAGCGTAGCGCCGGCGCCCAATCCGGTAGGCATGGTGTAAGTCAGCCCGTTGGCAAGTTCGAGGACGCCGGTCCCGAAGACGGTGATCGTGCCGGCGCCGAGCGCCTGGGCGCCGCGCAGTCGGACGAAAGGGCCGTTGATCGTTGTGTTCCCGCTGCGCGTGCTCGCGCTGCTGAATTCCGCGCCGCCAGTGCCGGTAAGGGTGAGCAGATTCGCAGTCGCGGCGAGGGGCCGGGCGAGGTCGAGGAAGGCGTTGTTGATCAGGTCGATGGTACCGCCGCCCGTACCGAGCGTGATGTCGCGGCTCATGATGAACGGAGGGTTGAAGAATTCTCCATCCAGCCGTAATCGTCCGCCATTGAGCGTGATCGGCGCCGTGCTGAACCCGAGTGCGGCGTTGGTCGTGACGACGACGGTGGTGCTTGAGCCGCTGATGATTGTGCCGCCGGTGTAAGAGTTTGACGAAATCGGAAACAGACTGATCGTGCCCCCGCTGAAGGTAAACGGGCCGGCGCCCGTGAGATGAGAGCGGATGATCGGGCTCCACCCACCCCCGCTGATCATGCCGTTGCCGAGCTGGATGTTGCCGCCGATGAGCGTGTAGCTGTTGAGGAAGTTGAGCGACAACGCGAAGGTGTTCGTCGGGCAGGTGATGATGCTCTGCCCGCCGGGGATGGTGTTCGGGAAGAGCGCAAAGTCGTTGATCGTTGGCGCCGTGTTATCCACCCAGTTGGACGCGGTGGCCCAAAGCGCGTTGCCGGCGCTGTTGTCCCATTGGTCGGCGAGGGCCGGGGAAGCGGCAAGGGCCACGCCGACTACGCGAAGAATTCGAATTGAACGCTTGGAACGCATTGGAAATCTCCTTTGAGATAGCCGATCAATCGGCAACGGATGCGCCATTCGCAGCCATGGCGGGCGCACGTGCGCTTGCGCCGTCGGTTCATGTGTGTCGTCGCGTGATCGGCCGCCCGCCGTCTCGCTTCCCATGTATCGCTGAGGCAATCTGTGGATTCTCGGCAACCCCGCAATAGCCGCGACAATCGTCGCGCGAAATGGTCCAAAACCAGACACCACGTCATCCTCCGTGAGAAGCAATCGCCGCTGCGCCGGACGCGTTACGCCGGCGCCGTGACATGCCGTCGAATGGGAATACGGAGTTTGACCCTTCCGACGGCCAAGAACCCATGTCGCGCGAATTCAGGGATATTCGGTTTGGAGTCTCGACTGGTACAATCGCCGCATGGACGGCGACCTGGACAACCCGCTACCCCGAAACACGCCGGAGCCCGCGTCGGCGACGCCGGGACAGGTCACGGCGTTGGCCAACGCCGCCAGCCTTGGCGATGCGCAGGCGGCGAACCAGTTGTTTCAGCTCGTCTACGATCAACTGCGCGCAATCGCGCGCCAGCGCATGGGGGCGGGGCGCCCGGGCCAGACGTTGCAGGCGACCGCCCTGGTCAACGAAGCCTGTATCCGGCTTCTGGGGCCAAGCAGCGGTCCATGGAAGGGCCGCAAGCACTTTTTTGGAACGGCGGCTCTGGCAATGCGACAAATCCTGATCGACCACGCCCGATCGAAAAACGCGGACAAGCGCGGCGGGGGAATGGCGGCGCTCTCGATCTCGAACATCGCGGACGTGGCCGGCGGCGAGGATCCGACCGCATTTTTGGCCCTGGATGACGCGATCCTCCGTTTAGAACGGGTGGACGCGATGGCGGCGGCGGTTGTCCGCTTGCGGTTCTATGCCGGTCTTGAGCCGACGGAGGTCGCGGCCACGCTGGGTATTTCGGAACGGTCGGCACGTCGCGAATGGTCGTTCGCGCGGGGTTGGTTGCGCGACGCGCTGGAACACGACGCCGGGTAGCGGCGGAAACCACCAAACCATGTCGGAATCTCTTGAAGCGCGAGCCAAGGTCGTCTTTGCGGAGGCGTTGGAACTGATCGGTGTCGATCGA
>JAGQOO010000174.1 GCA_020427345.1 Phycisphaerales bacterium
GGTCCGCGCGCGGGGCGATCATCGCGCGGCGCGCCCGGCGGCGGGACGCACCCGGGCAGCTCGATCCAGAAAGTGGTTCCTTCCTGCCAGACCGATTCGAGCCCGACCTGCCCGCCGAGCAGCTTCATCGCGTGCTTGACGATCGCCAGCCCGAGCCCGGTGCCTCGACGCGTCGCGCCGGTGCGAGCCTCGTCGACCTGGTAGAACCGCTCAAACACCCGCTGCTGGTGCTGCAGCGGGATGCCCTGCCCGCGGTCGATGACCTCGAACCGAACGCCCTTGCGATCACTTCCGGGCTCGGCACCCAGCAGTTCGGCCCGCACGCGGACCTTCGAAGACTCGCGCGCGTACTTGGTCGCGTTCTCGATGAGATTCTTGAGCACCAGTTCGATGAGCGGGCGGTCGCTCTCGATGTGCCGGAGCTCATCGGGCAACTCAAAGACCAGTTCGAGATCGCGCTCGGCGCACACGGTGTCGAACATCGGTGCGAGGCTCTGGGCCATGTCGCGCGCGTCGAAAGAGACGATCCGCACGCTGGTCTCGGGGCTCTCGAGGCGTGAGAGATCGAGCAGGTCGCGCACGAGTTCTTCGAGGCGTCCGCATTGGCGATCCAGCACAGTCAGGAATTGCCGCGCCGTCTCGGCGTCGGTACGCGGGTCGAGTTGGGCCAAGGTCTCGATTCCAGCCCGCACGGTGGAAAGCGGCGTGCGCAGCTCGTGCGACGCGTTGGCGACGAAGTCAGTCTTCATCTGGATCGCGCGGGCGAATTCGGTAATGTCGGTCATCACCAGCAGGCGGGCCGCGATATCTCGGGCGTCATGCGTGTCGGGGTCGGTGAACTCAAAGTCGCTCGCCCGGGCCAACACAGTCACCGGGCCGTTCGGGTGGTCGAACTCGATGCGCTGCTCCTCAACGGTGACACCTGGCGGGCGCCGCGCGGCGCCGGATTCCGCGCCGGGCTCGGCGGGCTCACGCCGCAGCATTCGCAGCAGATCGGGGTGATTGACGATTGATTCGATCGGCACATCGGTAATCTCTTCCGACGCAAGTCCTGCCGCGAGCGCGCCTGGGGCCACGAGGCGCTCAGCGGCCGGATTGAGCAGCACGACCCGGCCGTCAGCGCGGGCGACGATGACACCCTCGGTGAGATTCTGAACGAGATCGGCGAGCTTGGCGCGTTGGCGCTCGATTGTCGCGAGCTGGGTCGAAATCTGCCGCCGCATGCGGTTCAGTGCGCGGGCGAGTTGTCCGAGTTCGTCCGTGGTCTGCCAGGCGATGTGCGTATTGAGATCGCCGCGCGACAAGTCGCGCGCCGCCTGCGCAATGTGGGACAGCGGTCGTGACCAGAAGTAGGCGAGCCACAGGGCCAGCCCGAGTGTCAACAGGAGTCCGGCCCCGCCGATCGTATAAGCCAGCAGGCGCACTGCCGTCGTGCGGGCGGATAGGCCGCGCGCCCGCGTGGCGACGCGGACGACGCCGACCGGGTTCGCGCCGGGGCCGACGCGCAATGCGACATACCGCATCTGGGCATCCAGCGTTTTTGAGTAACGTTCGCTTTCACCGCGGCCGCCGCGCAGCGCCTCGATCACTTCCGGTCGATCGGCGTGCGACTCCATTTTCTCCGGGTTCGCCTGTGTTTCGGCCAGAACGGTCCCATCGGCCGCGATCAGCGTGATTCGAAGCTCGCTTTCGTTGACGGCGAGTCGGCGTACGAAGGCCTGCAAGTGGAGGGCGTTGTCGGGGGCAAACTGATCTTCCAGCGCGAATCGGATCAGCTGCGCGCTGCTGGCGAGTTGTCGCGTAATGTCATCGCGGTACACGTGGTCGACTTGTCGGATGATTGCCCAGCCCGACAGGCCCAGTCCGATTGCGACAAGCACAACGTTGCCGAGCACGAGCCGCCAGAAGAAGCTGCGGGGGAGCATCGACGATGGGCCTAGCCGGTGGGCTGGCGAAACGCGTAGCCGACGCCGCGGACGGTTTGTATCCAACCTGCGGCATCGCCGCCGCCGGTGGACTGACTGACTTTCTTGCGAAGCGCGGTGATGTGGACGTCGATTGTGCGATCCGTGACAACAGCGCCGGCCCCGAGCACTTTGTCGATGATCTGCGAACGATCAAGCACGCGTCCGCGAGCGGCCATCAACACGCGCAGCAGGCGGAACTCGGTCGCCGTCAGGGGAACCGACTCGCCGTCGATGCGCGTCTCGAACCGATCGCGGTCCAGCACGAATGGTCCTGCGCTCAGCACGTCTGCCTCAGCCGGCTCGCCGCGGCGCAGAATCGCGTGGACGCGTGCGAGCAGCACCTTCATCGAAAAGGGCTTTGTCAGGTAGTCGTCGGTGCCCAGGGCGAAACCGACAAGCTGATCGGATTCATCACTCTTGGCGGTCAGCATCATGACCGGCACGCGCGCGGTGAGCGCGTCCTTGCGCAATTCGGTGATGACTTCGTCGCCCGATCTCCCCGGCAGCATGCGGTCGAGGATGATCAGGTCGGGCGGCTGGCGGCGCGCTTCGGCGAGCGCGTCGTCGCCGGTATGCGCGCGGCGAGCACTGTACCCCTCGCGCTCAAGGTTAAAGCTGATCAACTCGGCAAGGTCGCGCTCGTCTTCTACGACGAGCACCGTCTTGTGCCGCCCGGATCGCGATTTCTCGGCGCTCGCGGCTTTCACGCGACTTCGCTCCGGATCTCGCCTACTTTTCGTCCCCGCGGTAGATCGCCATGATGCGCTTCAGCAGATCAACGGCCTGCGCCCGCGGGCGCTGGAACGCGTTGCGCCCGATGATCGAACCGAATCCGCCACCGTCGCGAATCGCGCGGGCGTCATCGAACACGGCGTCTTCGCCCTTGGTGGCGCCGCCGGAGAAAATCACGATTCGTCGCCCGTCAAACGCGCTCTGCACGACATGACGCACGCGTTCGGCTTGTGTCTTAACCGGGATCTGCTCTTTCTCGTACACCTTGCGGGCGGCGTCCTGCTCAAGATTTGCGCCCGGCAGTTTGACTTTGATGAAATGCGCGCCGAGCTGGGCGGCGATCTGCGCCGCGTAGCAGACGACATCAATCGCCGTTTCGCCGTCTTTGCTGATCTGCTCGCCGCGCGGGTATGACCAGATGACGACGGCGAGCCCGGCGGACTTCGCTTCTTCCGCCAAGGCGTTGATCTGCTCATATGCGGCCTGGGAATGCGCCGAGCCGGGGTAGATCGTGAATCCGATCGCGGCGCAGCCCAGACGCAGGGCATGATCAATCGACGAAGTCAGCGCCTGCGCGGGGTTCTTCTCATTGAACAGCGAGTCGTTGTTGTTGACCTTTAGGATCAACGGCAGCTCGCCGGCGAACGTCCGCGCGCCGGCTTCGAGCGAGCCGAGCGGCGCCGCGTAGGCATTGCAACCGGCTTCGAGGGCCAACTCGAAGTGGTAGTGCGGGTCATAGCCGGCGCTGTTCGGCCCGAAACTGCGCGCCGGGCCGTGCTCAAAACCCTGGTCGACCGGCAGGATGACGAGCTTTCCCGTATCCGCCAGGGCGCCAGTGCCCAGCATGCGCCGGATATTCGCCAGCACGCCGGGACAGTCCGCTTCGTAGTAACTGAGGATTTGCCGCACACGGTCGGACATCATCGCCGCGTTCTCCCGTTTGATTTTGGCTTGGGGCGGGCCGGGGTTCAAACCACGGCGCCGTGCCCTCATGATTCATTATCGGTGAGGGCGTAACGTACGCAAAGCGCGTAGATCAGGCAACCGCGCGATTTTCGACCGTTTTCCCAAGAAAAAGGGGCCCGCGCCGGCGAGGCGCGCGGACCCCCTGAAAGGCCGTTCCGCTTGCTGGGAGGCGAGCGCGGAAGGCCGGTCACGGCGTGGGAGAGCTACCGCAATTCGGCGTCGTTGATCACCGAACCGTGGTCCGTCCGCAGGTGGGCCCGCAGGCGCACCCGCTGGTCGGCTTCCGCCTCGACGCGAATCTGGAACGTGTGTGTGGCGTCGCCGGCCAGATCGCCGATATCGGTGATCTCAACGCCGCTGTCGTCCATTTTCACCGTGCCCGGTCCGGTGACGCCGATGATGGCGCCGCCGGCGACACGGCACTGCAGGCGGACCTTGCCGAAGGCCACGGCGCCCTCGTTATCGAGCGTCAGGGTGAACGTGTGCTCACCGGCGTCGGTCGCCGCGCGACTGGCGTCGATTGTCATGGTGATTTTGGCGTCGCCGCTGGTCATTGTCGCGACTGAGTGTGTGCGTTCGCCGTCGGCCATTTCGCGGACTTCGTCGACGTTCAGTTCCGGCAGGCCGCCCTGCTCGTCATGACTCATGAAGTAGTTGGCGAGTTCCTCGGGGGTCAGGTCACCGTCGCCATTGAGGTCCATTTCTGGATTGTCGGCGAGCAGAGCGGCGTGGGCTTGTGCGGCGAGATTCTCGGAGAAGGCGTCGCGCTCTGCGGCCGTCAGCACGCCGTCGCCATCCGCGTCAGCGGCCGGATTCAGTTCAAGGAACGTGTTCATCTGGGCAGCTTCGACCGCCTCGGCATACGCCGCGATCGCAGCCGGCGCAGGCTCAACGTCGATGTTCTCTTCAATCCAGACCGAGGCCGGAGGAGTGGTATCAAAGCTGAGCGAGTGAAGCGCGGCAATGGCATGGTCATGCATGGCGCGGGCCGTCGCGTGAATACCGGCGTCGCCGGCGGTGTCCACGTCTTCAATGTCGGTGAGGACCTGCACGTTTCCGATCAGTTCGTTGAGGTCGATGCCCAACTCCTGATGGAGCACTTCGAGTTCATCCGAATCATCTGCCGAGACGATGCGGATCGCGACGTGGTGTTCCGCCCCGTCCGCGCCATCGAGCTGGATTTCCTGACCGTCGTCGGTTTGCCAGGCGCCGGGGCCGGAAACAACGCGGCTCATCACCATCATGTGACCCTGATCCGATGTCCATGTGCCGGAATGATCCATATTCGGCATCAACAAACCGCCATTGCTGACGAGCCGAGCGGCTTCATTCGTCGACAGAGCGCCGTCGTTGTCGCGGTCGGCGTCGGGGTACTGCTCAAGCACGACATCGGGGCGAGCCATTGCCCGCGCCACCAGGTACGCGTCACGTTCGGTCGAAGTGACGGCGCCGTCACCGTTCACGTCGGCGGTCGGGTGGTTTGCGCGGAAGGTGTCGAGCGCTTCGGGCGAGTCATCCGACAACTGAATCGCGAACGCGGTCGGCTCGCGCACTTCGATCCTCATCGCCGGCGATTCTTCGGCGCTGCTGAAAAGGCTGCCGATCAGCGGCAGATCACTGAGAAACGGGACGCGATGCGTCGTGTGTTTACGCACAATAACATGCCGGGCGGCGGCTCCGTCGGCATCGGCGACGGTCCACTGCGGCGCGTCCGTGTCGTCCGTCTGCACGACGGCCACGCGTGTTTGCTTTGTTTCCTTGGTCTGTGGCTTGTCATCGGTGGCGGCGCTGACGGCGGCTCCGCTCAGGGCGAAGACGCACCAGCCGAGCGCGAGGGCGCCGGTTACGAATCCGATTCTGCGTCCATGGGGACGAAGGGCAGGCGAGCGCATGATCATCCCGATTCTCCTTTCGATGTGAGAGGGGTTGGCGGCCATGGCGGACGGGATGGCGCTCCGCCAGGCGTTGGCGCCGTCGCGCGCCACGGTCAACAGACATCGAGCGTAGGCGGCGGGGCTGAGGCTGCCATGACGAAGGGCCCATTCGTCACAAGCCTGCTCCCGCGCCAGATCGATCCGCCGATTGACCCAGGCGACGATCGGCCAGAAGAACAACAGGGCGCCCGCCAGCCACTGCAGCCGACGGACCCACATGTCACCCCGGCGCAAGTGCGCCAGTTCGTGCAAAATCACCGCTTCGAGCTCTTCCGGGTGACGCAGCACGCCCGGCGTCAACACCAGCACGGGGCGAGACATACCAATGACAAACGGCGACGTGCGCCTCGGCGTAATCCGGGCTTCCGGGACGCGAACGCGCGCCTGGCGCGCCAATCGCGCGACGAGTTCCCGCACTTCGGCCGACGGCTCCGCCATTTCCCACACGGCGGCGACGAGTTTGCGATGACGCGCCGAACGACGCCAGGCGATCACAGCCGCGCAACCGAGATACGCGACGCACAATCCGACCGGCCAGATCGGGGCCGATTTCTTAGGGGCCGGCTGCTCGCCGCGCGTGATCGGAATCAGCCGGGCGCGCAACTGGGCGTCTGTCGTCGTCGATGCTGTTGTGGTGGTGGCCGAGGTCGGCGCGGCCCATTTCCAGAGGTTGGTCGCTGCTCCGCCAAGTGACCAGACTGGGCCGATCGGAGCGATGAACTTGATCAGCACGACCGTCCAAAGTGCAAAAACCAGCGCCGGTGGGGCCTTGCGAAACGCCACACGGGCGACCAGCCAAGTCGCCATGGCGAGCGCGGTGCCGATGACGACGGCCTGCGCGAGCCAGAGCAGCACAGTCACGGAGAGGGCGTTTGCGGATTCAGGGGTCAACATTGCTTGCCCTCCTTCGGCTCGTCGTCACGCTCGTCAATCATGCGTTCGATTCGACGCAGGTCGTCAGCCGACAGTTCTTCCTGTTCGACCAGGCGCATCACGAGTTCGCCCGCCTGTCCGTCAAACACCTGCTCCACAAACTGCCGCAGCCGTTGGCCGAGCACCTGATCGCGGCGGATGACTGGGCGATAGACGAACGGCTGGCGATCGCGATCGACATCCAGCGCGCCCTTTTGGGCCAGCTGGTTCATCAGGGTCATCAGGGTCGTGTAAGCGGATGAGTCCCCGGACTTTGCCAGGGCATCCTTGACGTCCCGCACGGTTCCGGACCCGAGTCCCCAAAGGGCTTTCAGGAT
>JAGQOO010000175.1 GCA_020427345.1 Phycisphaerales bacterium
GTGCCCGATTTTCGAAGCCGGTCGGCGCGATACGCGCGGAGCATCGGCGTCTCGCCGGTTTGAAGTCTGTTTCGGCGCCGGCCAGTGGCCGGCGCTCCCCGATCCGTCGCTACTCCAGATAACCCAAATCTACGAGCCGCTGCTCTAACAAACGGCGCTCCGCGTCGTCGTAGACCTCGGTGGTCGCTGATCGCTCGGAAACCACAGCCGCTTCGTGGCGGATCTGCAGCGGCCTCGCGAACGCTTCGGTCAGCGGGCGGCCGTCGAGATCGTCCGGCACGCCGACGCCTAGCGCGGCCAGCGCGGTCGGCGTGAGATCGGCGATGTTCGCGCGAATCTCCGCGCCGGGCTTCACCCCCGGCCCGCCGAGCGCGTACATGCCCTCATACCGATGCGTGCCTTCAATACGATCAGGCGACAGCCAGCGCACCGCCGACCCGCCGCGAATCCGCCGCACGACCGCAAGGCCCGGCTCCGGCTCGAGCAGCAAGTCCGGCATCTCGGGGCGTTCCTCGCGCGAGCAGGAGTAAAGTTGTTCCGCCTTGTGGACGGCGGGGAAAATCCTGAAGCTGCGGCCGTTGCGATCGACGGCCGTCGCGTTGCGCAGGCGATCGGCGATTTCATCGCGCAGGCGTTCGTAATCCGCCGGCTCGACGACGCCGACCGGCCCGCGACCGCGCAGGTTGAGATACAAAAAGCCGTAAATGCCGGCGTGAGTGACGCAAGCGCGCGTTTTGCTCCAGTCCACCGCGAGTTCGCGCTCGACGCCGCGGGCGCCCTGCTCGAAACGGGTTTTCTTGCCCTTCAGCAGGCGATGGGTCATATGCTGAAGGCGCGTCGCGATGCGCGTAAAGGGGTTCTTCAGTCGGAGGTAGCCCCACTTGCGCAGCAGTTCATTCGCCTGCGCCTTTCCTTCGAGGCTTCCGTGCCCGTGATCGGACATGATCATGACCAGCGCGTTGTGTTCGTCCGCGTAGTCAAACAGCTTGCCGAGCGCGACGTCCAGCTTGGCGAAACAGTCGTAGACCATCTCGGCTTCACGCGGGTGGCCGGAGTTGAAGCGCGGATCGATGTGCTTCCAGGTCTTGTGCTGCAGGTTGTCCACGAGTTTGTAGACAACCATCATCGCGTCCCAGCCGTAGCGCTCGCCGCACAAGGTGACGAGCTTCACGCCCTGTTCCCAACTGTTGGCGATGTAGTCGAGATTGTCCTGCAGGACTTCGGTCGCGTTCGCGCCGGGTCGGCGGCGCCAGTTCGTGCGATAATCGTAGTCCGGAATGGCCTTCAGGATGTCGGCCTTGAGCTCGCGCGGATATGTGAATTCGGCTTCGGTGCTCGGCGTCTCAAAACCGCTGATCATGAAGCCGTTGACCTGTCGCGGCGGGTACGTCATGGGCACGTTGATCGCGCCGACGCGCAGGCCTTTATCGCTCAGCATTTCCCAGATCGTGCGTTCTCGAATCTCGTAGGTGCTGTTGAACGAGACCTGATTCGTGAAAACGTCAAACTTCTCGAAGTCCAGAATGCCGTGGCGACCGGGGTGTTTCCCGGTCATGAACGTTGTCCACGCCGCGGGCGTGATCGGCGGCTTGGTAGAGTCGAGAATGCCGTGAACGCCGGCCTCGATGAACGCCTTGAGGCGCGGCATGCGGCCCTCGCGCATGCGCGGGCCGAGCACGTCCCATGTCGCGCCGTCGAGGCCGATGATCAGCAGGCGTTTTGCGATGGCGGCCGAACGATCGGCCGGCGGCTTGGCTGACAAGCGGATGTTTCCTTTCGCGTACGTTTGTGGGCAGGAGTGTAACGCGGTCGCCGCGGCGGTTCGAATTCGCGCGATCAGGCGTAGGGCGCCGGGTCGCTTTGACCGGTTTCCGAGAAGGCGGCGAGCCGCAGGCGGCAACTGTCGCAATGCCCGCACGCCGCGCCGTCGCGGCGCGGGTCGTAGCAGCTGCGCGTCAGCGCGTAGTCCACACCCAGACGCAACCCCGTCGCGATGATGTCATGTTTCGTCATGCTCACAAGCGGCGCGTGAATCGTTGGTGGACGCCCCTCGACGCCGATGCGCGTAGCGAGCGCCGCCATCCGCGCGAAGGCGTCGATGTACTCGGGCCGGCAATCCGGATAGCCGCTGTAATCGACCGCGTTGACACCGATGAAGATGTCGGCCGCTTCGCGGACTTCCGCCAGCGCCAGCGCGTACGACAGGAAGATCGTGTTGCGCGCGGGGACGTAGGTGATCGGGATTTCGCCCGCGGTCGGCGTATGGTCTTTCGGCACGGGGATATCGGCGGTAAGGGCCGATCCGCCGAAAACGCGCAGGTCAATATGAACGACGACATGGTCGCGCACGTTCATCGACTCTGCGACCCGACGCGAGGCTTCAAGTTCGATCGCGTGGCGCTGTCCATATTCAAAACTCAACGCCGTCGGCGTGAAGCCGCGCTCGATCGCGATTGCGAGCGTCGTCGCACTGTCGAGCCCGCCGGAAAGCAGGACGACGGCGTTTCTAGGCGTTGCTTGCTTTGACGGTTTCATCTTTCGAAGCGGGGATTGTAACGTGGCTCAATCACAACAGAGTCGGCGATGCGGCTCATAAAAGATGGCGGTTGGTTTGACTATCGCTGTTTTGGGGGCCTAACAATTCGTAGAGCCTGGAGGGGCTCAGGCGGTCGATTGCCGGAGAGGCGAGCGATTGAACCGCGTAATCCCGGTCAGCCTGGTGAGTAATGATTGGAAAGCGAGTGGCGATGCCGCTGCTTGCCGCGCTGTCGGTCTGCCTTTGCGCGGCCGGAGCGTTGGCGGGTAGCGTTCAGTACGATCGATTCACCGGCCGGACCTCGATGCCCGAGGAGCCGAACGAGGTCGAGGTGTCGGTTTCGGTTCCGAAATTCAATCCGACGACAGGTGTTCTTCAATCGGTCACGATTTCAGCGGAATTGAAATTCGATGGCTTCAAGGGTCTGGAGAATCTTGATCCGAACTTGTCGACTGGATTCCGGCTCAATCTGTTGTGGAATTTCGATCTTCGTCGCCCCGACCTCAGCTCGCTCCTGCACATTGATGCGGAAGATATCACGGGGGGGCGGCTGAATCCGTTTGACGGCGCAGTCGACTTTGGCGGTGGATCGGGAATCTCGCGTCATCCGGCCACATTCGAGTCCGGTATGACAAAACTGGTTTCACCGACCGACCTCGCGCTGTTTACCGGTGTCGGTGACATTGAATTGCTCGCGACCGGCGGATATGTGGGCACGGTTCTCGTTTTCTCGATCCCGGTCGAAGAAACCATGTCTCGCTTTGAAGGGGCGTTTGAGGCGAACATCAGTGTCACTTACGACTTTGTTCCAGAGCCATCGGCCGTAGCCCTGTTCGCCTTGATTCTCACGACCCTCGTGCGGCGCGCGGCCCGTGTGACCGCCGCGCGCACTTGTCATGCGAATCACTGACGGGTGTAATGTCTTCGGGGTTCGATGGGGGCTTGGTTTTGTTACTTATTAGTTTTCAACGGCGGTTGAGTCGGAGTCGCGCAGCGCCCCCAAGGCTGTGACTCTGATAGGGCCTCGACCGGACGAGGAGCAGCATCGCATGCGTTTGAATATTTCCGCCCGAACACGTTGGTTGTGTGGCGTAGCGCTGGTTTCGGCGCTTGCGCTTGGCGTCACCGGATGCCCTCCGACGGACAACACGCAAGATCCGCCGACCGTCACCGGTCCCCAGGGCCCGCAAGGTGAGCAAGGGGCTCAGGGTGAACAGGGCCCTCAGGGTGAGCAGGGGGCACAGGGCGCAACTGGAGCCACTGGATCGCGGGGCGCTACGGGCGCTACCGGCGCTACAGGCGCGGCTGGATCGACCGGGGCAACCGGAGCTGCGGGCGCGGCTGGAGCATCTGGCGCGACGGGCCCCCAAGGCCCCGCCGGTCAAGATGGCCAGGACGGCGCTGACGGCCAAAACGGCGCGAACGGACAAGACGGCGCGGACGGCCAGGATGGTCAGGACTTTACCCGACCCGACGGCACGCCTTTGATTGAAGCCGTTGAAGACGTCAGCGGCGGCCTTTTGGTCGTTGGTGATCGCGTTCGCGTGACCGGCTCGTCGCTTGATACGGTTGATCTCGTGCTCGTGGGGGATGTGCCTTCGCCGATCATTTCGCAATCCGCGAATGAACTTGAATTCCAGACGCCCGCCGGCGCGAAGAACGGGGCCAACGAAGTCCGCCTCATTGACTTTGACGGCGATACGGGGTTTGTCGAGTCGCTTGCGGCCATCAATGTGCATCGACTCGCAGTCATGATGGGCGCCGCGGCGGATCGCATAATAGTCGTCGACACCCAGACGCATACCGTCGTCGGTGGTGTTTCGCGCCGGATCTCGAACGACCCGACTCAAATCACGCTGACCCCTTACGGCATCGGCTTCGCGAATGAAGGCGCCTTGGCGATCGTGCCAACCGGTGACGGCAGCGTCACCTGGATCGACCTCGTCTCGATCAGCGGCAGCGCGGCCGCAGGCGACGGCAGTCTGATCCTCGACCCGATGAATGGTGATGATCCGAATCTGATGACGAGCATCAGCGTCGGCGTCTCGCGCGACAACTCGCTGGCCGTCGTAACGGATGATCAGCAAGATCGCCTTTACTCGCTTGCGATTACCGAGACTCTTCCGCCGTTTGCCGATCCGTTATCGGTGGTTGACCACCTTGACGTGCCGGCCTTCTCTGGGCCGCGCTGCCCGGTGTTCACGAGCGACAACGCGCTCGTCGTCAACTTCTCATTGTCCAACGAGATTGCCGTAGTCGAGCGCAACGGTTTTGCGCTGACATTCGACCCGAACAACACAATGGCGTCCGGGTTGACACCCGGCGATTCCGTGTTCATTCCGGCCAAGTCGACGCTCATAACGAACTCGCAGGATGATGGCATGTTGCGGGCACTGCTAGTGAGCAATGTGACGTTGAGCAGCGCGTTGAATGTTAGCGCGAACGTTGCCGCAACGATTGGCTCATTCGCAGTCAGTCGGTCAGGCGACTTCGCGTTCACGGCCCCGGCCAACGGTCGCAACATCGGCGCAATCCGCATAACGGACACCGCTATAACCAAAATCACCGACGCGGGTCGCGTCGTCGGCAACCAGATGCGCTCGATGGCCATCGATCCGGTCGATGGGCGCTTCATTTACGTCGGGCTGCTCGTGAGCCCAACCAATGACTTTCTTGAGATTTTCGAGATCACTAACGGCGCCACGCTGACGCGTGTCGAAACACACGGCTTGCAGGGCAATGCCGACCTCGCCCAGTTGCTGGGAATCGGCATTCAGCCTTAGAGACCGCAAGTCGAACAGAACGATGCCCGAATGCCAGCGGCCCCTGCGTCCTGTGTGACGCCGGGGCCGCTTGGCGTTTCTACTGACGGGATCTTGCCAGGGCGCCGCGCGACCGACGCCTCCGCCTCACGCTGTTTTCGGGACGTTCGTTTCGGTGATAGGATTCGTCGACGGTGTTCGCCGACGCCGGATCGGCGACGGGCACGTATGGAAACCACATGAATCGGAAGATCAAACAACGGCGAAGGCGGCGGGCCGCGACTCCGATCGCGAATACGCCCGTAACCCGACGCGGCTTCCTGCGCGGGGCGCTGGTGGCCGGCGCGACGTTCACCATCGTCCCGCGGCATGTGCTGGGCGGCCCGGGATACAAGCCGCCGAGCGAAGTCGTGACGCGCGCGGTGATCGGTTGCGGGCAGATGGGCTTGAGTTCGCACGTCACCGAGAACGTCGAGGGCAGCCCGCCGGTCACGCTGGCCGTGTGCGATGTGGATCGCAATCACCTCAAGGCCGCGATGGAAAAGGCGGGACGCTCGGTCGATGGCTACACCGATTGGCGCAAGATTCTGGATCGCACCGACATCGACGTGATCCACATCGCCACGCCGCCGCACTGGCACGCGATCCTCGGGATCTCGGCGATTCAGGCCGGCTTTGACACGCTGGTTGAAAAGCCGTTTTCGCGCACGATCTGGGAGGGGAAGATGCTGCGCGACACCGCGAAGCGGTACGGCCGCGTCGTCAGCACAAACACCTGGTTCCGCTATGAAAATTACTATGAATATGGCGCCACGGCGCGGTTACGCAAACTCGTCAAAAGCGGGCTTCTCGGCTCACCGCTGGTCGCGCGCATCGGGCCGGGGCAGGGATTGAACTGGAAAGTCGCCGAATGGAGCGGGCGGACCGACCTGACGCCGCAGCCCGTCCCGGCGGAGTTGGATTACGACATGTGGCTCGGACCGGCGCCGGTGAAGCCGTATCACCCGCATCGTGTGCATCAGAGTTTTCGCGGATACTGGGACTACGACGGCGGCGGTCTGTCGGACATGGGCCAGCATTACCTCGACCCGATTCAGTACATCCTCGGCAAAGACGGCACGAGCCCTGTGAATGTGCAGGCGATGGGCCCGTGGCCGCCGCACCCGGACGCCGTCGGCATGTGGGGCGAAGTGCAGTTGCGCTACGCCGACGGCGACACGCTGTATCTGCAGAGCGGCGAGTGGGGACCGCCGCCGAATCCGAAGGCGCCGCTGATCAAGGGGCCGAAGGGCGCTATATACCGTAATTATGAAACCGAACCGGCGGGGTTGTTTGAACGGGCCGACGCCATGTTGCCCGATGACGACCCACTGATCCGATTTGAGACGGCGGTGAAGACGCGACAGCGCCCCAGCCTGGATGAGTCGGCCGCCCATCGATCGTGCACACTGGTGAATCTCGCCAATGTCGCGATCCGGCTCGGCCGTCCGCTCGAATACGATCCGGTTCGTGAGGAATTCAAATACGATGATCAGGCTAATCG